>JADJUS010000022.1:1517500-1815094 GCA_016716905.1 Acidobacteriota bacterium
CGCCTCCGACCTGGACGACTACCTTGAGGCCGCGGCGAAGGAAATGAACCGCACGTTAATCTCCGACCCCGAGTCCGAGAAAGGCTTCTACTACCGCTCAGACCACTTCAACTTCGCCAAGGTCGGTGTGCCCGCCATGTATCTCGACGACGGGAGTACGTTTGTCGGGAAGCCGGCAGGGTACGGGCAGCAGAAGCGCGAGCAGTGGACGGCGCAGGATTACCACAAGCCGTCCGACGAGGTGAAGCCCGACTGGGATCTGGCCGGCATGGCCGAAGACGGCAAGCTCTACTTCGTCGTCGGCTACCGCGTCGCCCAGGCGGCCACGTACCCCGAGTGGAAAGCCGGCAACGAGTTCAAAGCCGTGCGCGACAAAATGCTGGGGCGGTGAGAAAACGACCTCTGGAAAACGACCTCTGAGGTAATTACCGCCAAGACAGATCGGTAATTACCTCAGAGGTCGTTTTCGCTCATCGTCAAGCGCGCCTGACCACGACCGTCGTCATCGCGCGCTGCCCCTGAACAACAGTGGTCTTCAGGGGATCGAGGAGTTGGCCCCCGAGGGTGGTCATGAGCGCCATGAGCTGTTGTTCGTCCACGAGGTAGCGCTCCGACCCATCGGGCAACGCGAAGCGGCGGCCGGCAATTTGGCGCACCTGTGATTCCATCCCGATAGACGACGCGAGGCGGGCGAAGAAGAGGCCGCCTGGGCGCAGGACCCGCCAGAGTTCGCGCATCATTGCCTCGAAGTGATCGTCATCGCGCGCGAAGTGCAGCACGGCGCTGCAGATGACGACGTCGAAGGAGCCAGAGTCGAAGGTCAGCGCTTCGAGCGGCTCCACACGAAAGTGCGCCGGATCGGCCGGCCGCCCGAGTTCGATGGCCAGTTCGCGCACACCCGCCACCGCCGCCGGATTGGCATCAACGGCGTAGACATCGACGTCCTGCGTCAGCAGGTAGTACGCATTGCGCCCTGAGCCGCAGCCTGCGTCCAGCACACGATCTGTGGCGCTGATGCGGCCTTTCAGGAGCTGGTCGAAGAGATAGATGTCGATGTTGCCGAACTCGGCTGAGAGATTGCGCATGTGTAAAACGACCTCTGAGGTAGTTTCCCATCGTTCGCCGGAAACTACCTCAGAGGTCGTTTTATCTCCCGATCGTGAGCCCCACCGCGATGTGATGCGAAGCGGCGGTGAGGCGGCCGCGGCCGCCGGCGGTGAGGTCGATCTCCGGCCGCGCGTACGTGAACTTGTACTCAACCATCGCCGAGAGCATCGACGTGAGCCGGGCGGTGACGCCGGCCGCCGCCTGCGCGCCGATGCCGGCGAACTCGTAGCCCTGCACGTTCAGGCCCGGCGCCACGACGTCGCGGCCGGGGATGACGGGGCCGGCGCCGCCGCGAACGAGCAGCGCGACACGCGAAGTCGGGTCGCCCAGCGGCTGCCGCAACACGACGTTGGCGAGCAGGAAGTTGAGGCCGTGTGTGTGGTTGTATCGATTCACGAACGTGCTCATGGGAAGCAGCCCGTTGATCGCAACACCGGCAGCCGTTCCGCGTACCTGCACCACATCCCGCGTGCGTGCCAGCACCTTGCTGTGCAGCAGCTCAACCTCCACGCCGAATCGCCGTTCGCCGCCGAAGAACCTCGTGAGACGCACGCCGTAGTACGGCGCGTTATCGAACGGCTTCGCATCATAGTGCACGTCGTCGAACGTGAGTGACTGCCCGACGTCCGGGCGGTCGATCGAGATGGACGACGGCCGGGTGTGATTGTTGCCGGTGTAGGTTGAGAACGCCCACTGGGCGTCGGCGGACGCGGGGATAAGTGCGCAGGCCAGCGCGAGGAGGAAACGCGTGGGGAACATGATGTTGGGCAGTGTATCCCCGTTCGCAGGGCGTGGCTTTAGCCGCACCGGCGGAGCTACACTCTGGCCGAGGTATCCATGCTTCGAAGAACTCTCGCCATCGCCACAGTGATCCTGACCGTGGCGGCCCTGCCGCCGCTCTCAGCTGACCTCTCACAGCAGCCACAGGCTCAGGCCGCGCAACAGACCCAGCCGGCGCAGGCGGGTCGAGGGCGAGGCGGGGCGCCGCAGCCGTTTGACGAGGCTCGCGCGCGCCAGCTCTACGTCAGCGACAAGTTCGAAGACCATGCCAAGCCGAACTTTCAGGCGGCGATTGACGCCAAGGCCGCTGAAGACGCGCGCTACGCCGAAGCCTGCAAAGGCGTCATGGAGTGCACGAAGATCACGTACCGGAGCAGCGTGGGTGACATGGACATTCCCGCGTATCTGTTTCAACCCCTGCAGAAGGGCGGACCGCGCAGCCGTGCGGCCATGATCTGGGTGCACGGCGGGGTGCATGGCAACTGGGCCATCTCGTATTTCCCGTTCGTCCGCGAAGCGGTTCAGAAGGGCTACGTCATCATCGCGCCCGAGTATCGCGGCAGCACCGGCTACGGCGAAGCGCACCACATGGCCATCGACTACGGCGGTTATGAAATTGATGACACGCTGAGTGCGGTCGATTACCTGAAGACCTTGCCGCATGTGAACCCCGACCGGCTGGGCATCATGGGGTGGAGTCACGGCGGGTTCATCGCGCTGCACTCCGTGTTCCGCGAAAAGCACCCGTTCAAGGCCGCAGTGGCGATGGTGCCGGTGACGAACCTCTTTTTCCGGCTGTCGTACAAGGGCCCGAGTTATCAGCGCCAGTTCGCCACGCAGCAGCGCATCCTGGGCCTGCCGTTCGAGAAACGCGAGATCTACAAGGAGCGCTCGCCGATCTACCACGTGGACAAGCTGCAGGTGCCCCTGCTGGTGCACGTGGCGACCAACGACACCGACGTCAACTTCGAGGAAGCCGAGCAGATCATCGACGCGCTCCGCGCGCGCAAACCCACCCTCTCGGAGACGAAGGTCTACGTGAACCCGACGCCCGGTCCTGCCAGTGTGGGCCACACGTTCAACCGGCGCACGAACACCACCACGCTGCAGCGCGACGACTCACCTGAGCAGGTTGAGTCGTGGGATTTGGTGTGGGCGTTCTGGGCGAAGCACCTGAAATGAGCCAATGGGCTGCAAACCGACCTCTGAGGTCGTTTGTGTGGTGGCCGAGCACAAACGACCTCAGAGGTCGGTTTGAGTTTTCACTGCCCGCGCAACGCCACGATCGGGTCCACTGACGCGGCGCGAAGGGCGGGCGCCAGGCTGGCCAGTGCGCCACTGGCGAGCATGGTGATCGCCGTCACAGAAAATACGAGCGGGTCGGTCGGCGACACGCCCTCGAGCAGTTCGCCCATCAGTTTCCCCACCTGCCAGCCTGGGACGAGACCGACGGCCACCGCAATGCCGACACGCCAGACTCCCTGCCACAGGATCATGCGCAGCACAGTGCCGCGGTTCGCGCCCATCGCCATCCGTACACCGATCTCCTGGGTGCGTTGCCGCACACCAAACGCCATCACGCCGTAGAGTCCGGCCGACGCCAGCACCAGTGCGGCCACGCCAAACGTCATGAAGAGGCCGCCGAATACACGCTGCGGCCATCCTTGCCGCCACAGTTCTCCGCTGAGCGCACTCGGGTTATTGAGGGGCACACCTTCGCCCACCTGCGCCAACGCCTGCCGCACGCCGGGAGCAATCGCCATCGGATCGCCGGCCGTGGACGCCAGCACATACAACGTCCGCAAGGGCGCTTGCGCGAGCGGCCGATACAGAATGTCGTTGGGCCGATCCGCGCCAGTGCTCTCCACCAGGCTCGGCACCACTCCCACCACCGTCAGCCACGGTCCATCGAACACCGGGCCTTTTTCCGAATCACGGCCATAGCGAACTCTGCGGCCAATGGGCCCCTCGGGCAAATGCCGGCGAGCGAAACCCTCGCCCACGACGGTCACCGCTTGTCCGCCAGCGGTGTCGCTCGAGTCGAACACCCGACCCAGCACCGGCTCCACCCGCAACACGTTGAAGAACTGTCCAGATGCAGTGATGGCGTGCACGCGCGGATACGAATCGTTGCCCTCGTACTTGCGGCCTTCGACCTCCACCTGTGTGCCGCCGGCCCCTCGAGGGTAGTCGCTCGCCAGTGCGACCGTCCGGGCGCCGGCCACCTGCGACAGCCGTTCCTCCACCATCACGTTGCGCCTTCCCACGTCCGCCACGGTCGGAAACGACTGGTCGTCCAGGTTCAACGCGCCGAAGAACACATCCTCGGTTGCAAATGGATAGCTCAACCGGCTGTTCTGCACGATGCTGCGCACCATGAGGCCGGAGACCACGAGCAGCACGCACGAGACGGCCACTTCGACGACAACGAGCCAGCGTGTGAAGCGTCCCATACGCAGGCTGGTGGTGCCGCGGCTGTCGTCCTTCAACGCGCCGTTGATGTCGGTCTTCGCCAGTCGCCATCCAGGCACAAGGCTCGACACAAGCGCGGCCGTGACGGTGATGGCTGAAACGAACAGGAGCACCACGGGGTCGAGCCGCACGTCAATCCAGAACGGCGGGTTCGTATCCACGATGGCGCGCATGAACAGCGCCGTGCCGCCCCACGCCAGGCCAATGCCCACGAGTGCTCCAACACTTGAGAGCGCCAGACCTTCCACCAGCGTCTGGCGAACGATGCGCCATCGCCCGGCGCCGAGTGCGACGCGCACGGAAATTTCCTTGGTGCGTTCGGCGGCGCGGGCGAGCTGCAGGTTCGTCACGTTCACACACGCGATGATCATCACGCCGAACACCGCAGCCAGCATCGTAAACAACGTGGACTGCACATCGTCTCCGATGAGCCGCCGGACAAACGGGTCCACCCTGACGCGCAGGTCCTTGTTCTCGGGAAACGCGCCGGCGAGTTGCGACGCGATGCCGTCCATCTCACCCGACGCCCTGCCTCGCGAGACATCGTCTTTCAGGCGACCGATGACGTTGACCCGGCCGCCGGTGCCGCGTTTGGCGGCGAGCGTGAAGGAGAGAGGAATCCAGGCGTTGTGCGACTGGGGAACGCGAACTTCGGAGGCATCACGCCAACCACGGTGGTGGGGACGCCGTTAACGGTGAGGACCTGGCCGATGGCGTCGGCCCGCGATCCGTATCGCGATTCCCACACCGCGTGGCCGATGATGATCACAGCCGGTGCGCCGGGCACGGCATCAGCATTCGTGAAGTCGCGACCAAGCGCAGGCGTGACACGGATCGACTGGAAGACGCCGGGCGTGACCCGCACGCCTCGGAGCCGTTCGGGATATCCGCTGGTGCTCGTGACTGTCAGGCCCAGCTGGTTGTAGCCCTCGAGCGACTCGAACGACTGTTGCCGGCTGCGCCAGTCCATGAAGTCGTGGAAGCTCACGGATTCGCCCTCGGGGTTCGTGGGCGACGTCACTGAGAGGTAGTGAATCTTCTCCGCGCCTTCATAGGGCAGTCCGCGCAGGACCGCGCCCTGCACAATGCTGAACATCGTGGTGGTCAGGCCGATGCCCAGAGCCAGTGCGACCACCGCGAGGGCTGAGGCGCCTGGGTGTTTCGCAATCATCCGCACGGCATACCGAAGATCCTGCCACCACCCACCCATCAGTCACCCCCCGCTCCTATGCCTATACGCAGGCGGCGGGCAGAAAGTGCACGGGGGTGCGAAGAAAGGGGACGGGTCTCGATCTGTGGAAAACTCCGGCGATCAATCGCTAGTGTGAGCCGGGAGTTTTCCACAGATCGAGACCCGTCCCCTTAAACTACCCCGATGTCCCCCGTCGCCGCAGCCATCGCCCACCTGAAAGCCCTGCTCGGTCCCGTGATCACGGAGAACGCGACCGTCCGTGAGAACCATTCGCATGGCGAGTCGTATCACGCGCCCGCCGCTCCGGATGCCGTGTGTTTCCCTCGCACCACCGAGGACGTGGTGGAGATCATGCGAGTGAGCGCGAAGTTTGGTGTGCCGGTGGTGCCGTTTGGCGCAGGCTCTTCGCTCGAAGGGCATGTGCACGCGCTGCGAGGAGGTCTGTCGATCGACCTCACGCAGATGAACAGGATCCTACGCGTGAGCCAGGAGGACATGGACGTCACCGTTGAGGCCGGTGTCACGCGCCTGCAGTTGGGCAAGGCACTGCGCAACACGGGTCTGATGTTTCCGGTGGACCCGGGCGCCGACGCCACCATCGGCGGCATGACGGCCACGCGCGCATCGGGCACCACGGCCGTTCGTTACGGCACGATGCGCGAGAACGTGCTGGCGCTCAAGGTGGTGATGCCCGACGGCACGGTGATCACCACCGGCACCCGCGCCAGGAAATCGTCTGCGGGCTACGACCTCACGCGGTTGTTTGTGGGGTCGGAGGGCACGCTGGGTGTCATCACCGAGGTCACGCTGAGGCTGCATCCAGTACCGGAGGCTGTGGCGGCCGCAGTGTGCGCGTTCGACTCTCTGCAGGGCGCGGTGGATACGGTCATCGCGGTGATTCAGCTTGGCTTGCGCGTAGCGCGCATCGAGGTGCTTGACGCACAGCAACTGGATGCGATCAATAAGTACTCGAAGACCGATTACCCACTCGTGCCGACGTTGTTCTTTGAGTTTCACGGCGACCACGACAAACACGTGGCCGAGCAGGCCGAGACTGTGCAAGGTCTGGCGGCCGAGCGTGGCGGCCACAGCTTCGAGTGGGCGACGAAACTCGAGGAGCGCGATCGCTTGTGGCACGCGCGGCACAACGCGCTCTACGCGTCGCTGGCGCTGCGTCCCGGGTCGCGCGCCTGGACCACGGATGTGTGCGTCCCGATCTCGCGCCTCGCCGAGTGCATCATCGCCACCGCCGAGGACAACAAGGAGGCGCCATTCCCCGTCTGCATGGTGGGCCATGCGGGCGACGGCAACTTCCACATGCTGTACGTGCTCGACCCCACCAGCGCGTCGGAGCTTGAGGTGGCAAAGCGCCTCAACGACCGCCTGGTAGACCGCGCCCTCGCCATGGACGGCACCTGCACCGGCGAGCACGGCATTGGCTCCGGCAAGATGGCATCGCTCGTGAAGGAGCACGGCGCGGGCGTCGACGTCATGCGCGCCATCAAACGCGCCCTCGACCCCGACAACCGAATGAACCCTGGCAAGGTCGTCGATTTGCCCTCGTAGCGCTGCCGTGCGTCGGGCCTCTGGATGGATCGACTCGCGAGCTTCGCGCTGGCGCCTAGTCTGGGCGTACTGACGGTCCTGGGGCGGTAGAATGTGCGTCGTTTGATTTAGCAGTGCGTAGATTGAGCGCGAGTGGGTACATCAAAATGCGTGCCTGAATCAGGCGTGACCCCTTGGCACGATCTTCTCGCTTGAATCTCCGCGATCGACGATGCCATCGTCGTCGTCATGGCTGAGATCACATTGAATGAAGGACTTGCGTGGCTCAAAACCTTGAAGAAGCGCCACGAGGAACTGATCGCGCTCCGCGACAACAACGCGCATCGCGAACGCCGGTTTCTGGGTTCCATGGCCGACAAGGAACTGGTGAAGGAACCGGTGTACGACGTCAGGGCGCTGGATCGGACGGTCACCGGAGTGGCGCGCGAGATTCGGCTGCTTGAACAGGCCCTGAAAGCGACAAACGCTCGGACGGTGGTCGAAGGATACAAGCAGGACGACGCCGTGTTGGGCGAAATCGTGTAGCCCGAGTTTATGGAGAAGCCCTGAAGGTGCGCGCGGTCACGTGGGCTCGGCCCACGACATCGCTGGATACCTCCACCCGTCTTGAAAACGGTCCTGTTGGTTGTTCAGTGATTCGTCGATGGTTGTGCCAAGGCGTGGCAACGCCGAGGCTTTTGTGACCCTCACTTGTTGTCTGACCAGACCGCGGACTTCGGGCTTCTCCACCAGAAGCGTGTCAAAACCGTTAAAAATGATGAAAAAGGCATCAGTTTTCACGGTTATACAAGCAAAAGCGTGAAAAAATGGTTCGCATGGCCAAGGTTCTCGCCGTCTTCCGGAGAATCCACGCGCTTCGGGAGCGGTACTACCAGGCGGCGATCGGAAAGGGGGCGCTGATTGCCCTCATCGGCGAAGCCGAAGTCGCTGAGCAGGTCTACAACTCCAACGCCATCGAGAACAGCACGCTGACGCTGGATGAGACAGAAAAGATCCTCCGCCAGATCGATCTCGACAGGTTCATTTCAGAACGGGACATCTTCGAAGCGAAGAACCTCGCGCGCGTGGTTTCCTACATCGACAAGACGGCTGGCGCGCAGGAACTCACGCTGGACGTCATGCGGCTCCTGCACAAGATGCTGATCGCCAACATCCGCGATGACATTGCAGGACGATTCAGGGTCTCCGGAGAATATGTTCGCGTGGGAAGCCACATTGCGCCGCCGCCGGAGGCGGTTCGCGATCGGCTGGAGCAAATGATGGTGGCCTTCCGTGCCAGCGACCGGGACCACATCATTAGACGCGTCGCGAGATTCCACCTGACCTTTGAACACGCGCACCCGTTCGTGGACGGCAACGGACGCATCGGGCGCGTGCTGAACAACTACGTCCTTCTCCGGGAAGGATTCGTTCCGATCAACATCAAATTCATCGATCGCCAGCGCTACTATGACGCGTTTGTGGAGTTTGACCGGCACGGCCGAACGGGCATCATGGAAGACATCGTGGGAAAGGCGCTCACGAACAGTTACCACAAACGCCTGGCCTATCTCGAAGGCAAAACCATCATGCCTCTGGTTGAATTCGCCAGGTCTCAGGGCGTGTCTCATTCCAATCTGATCAACAAAGCCCACCGGCAGACCATCGAGGCGTTCCTGGAAAAAGGGGTGTGGAAGATCGGCGCCTGACCCCGTTGTCTTGAACGGCGCTACAATCGCCCGGGAGTCAGGCACGCAGGAGACTACGAACATGACGAATGAGAAGAACGACACTACTGACCCGGTGAGCGAGGACTTGAAGGAATCCGATCTGGATAAGGTGAACGGAGGCCTCGGCGGCGATGATCCTGGTTGGGTCAAGAGTCCGACCAAAGCCGATGCGGACAAACCGGTCTCGGGCATGGATCTCGGCAGTGGCCGCTTGAAATAGCCCGTTCACGGATTCGACCCCGAGCTACGTGAGCTAGTCGCGGCCGTGCGGCCGACGTTGGGAAGATCGTGGACCGCTGAAGGTTGTCGTCAGCGGCGCTACAATGACCCGGGAATCAGGGACACAGGAGACTCACGACTATGACGAACGAGAAGAACGACACGACTGACCCGGTGAGCGAGGATTTGAAGGAATCTGATCTGGATAAGGTGAACGGAGGACTCGGCGGCGATGACATCGGTTGGGTCAAGAGTCCGACCAAAGCCGATGCGGACAAACCGCTCTCGGGCACGGATCTCGGCAGTGGCCGCTTGAAATAGCCCGTTCACGGATTCGACCCTAGCCGCGGAGCGTCTGCCCGCTCCTCGGAGGTCGGGTCTTGAGACCCGACATAAGTTGGACCGTCAGGTCAGCTCTACCGGTTCGGCGTGCACTGGCCGGATGTGGACGAGGACATCAGCGCCGAAGGGATGCTCCACGGCACTCCGGCGCCACGTCCGCCGGGGAAGTCAGACAAAGTCTAAGGACCCCAGGACCCGCCTCCGCGCGCCGCGCTACGGCGAGGCAAGCCCCAGGACCCCAGGACCCTGGACCCTGGACCCTGGACTCTGGACCCTGGACCCTGGACCCTGGACCCTGGACCCTGGACCCTGGACCCTGGACCCTGGACCCTGGACCTTGGACCTTGGACCAGTACAATCTCGCCGTGCGCGACCTCCGCCATGCCATCCGCTTCCTCTGGCTGAACAAGGCCTTCTCGGCCACGGCCATCCTGACGCTGGCCATCGGCCTGGGCGCGAACACGGCGCTGTTCGGGCTGCTCAACAGCACCTCCAAACCGCTCGCGGTGCCGAATCCCGAGCAGATTGTCGCCATCGCCGGCGAGGTGAAGGCCGACGAGACGGGCGGCTTCCAGTACCTGTTCTCCACGGAAGCGCTGAAGGACCTGCGGCAGCGCGCCGAGTCGTTCAGCGACGTCATGGGCCTGCTCATTCGCGTCGGCGGCCTGTCGAGCGAAGGCCGCGTGTCGCAGTTCTGGTTCGCTGCAGTCAGCGACAACTACTTCAGCGGCCTCGGTGTAACGCCCGCGCATGGCACGCTCATCTCCACCGCCGCCGGCTCCCCGGCGCGCATCGTCCTCGGCCATTCCTTCTGGATGAAGATGTTCGGCGGCGACCCTAACGTGATCGGCAAGCAGGTGCGCGTGGAGGGCGAACCCGCGGTCATCATCGGTGTGGTGCCGGCGTCGTTTCGCGGCACGCAGATGGCCATCGAGCTGGACGGCTATGTGGCGCTCGACGACTTCGGCGTGCTTGACCCGGACGCGAAGACCTGGCTCTACAACAACCGGAAGGCGCGGGCCGTTCAGCTCTACGGGCGACTCAAGCCCGGCGTGACCGTGGACGAGGCACAAGCATCGCTCGACGTGTTGATGTCCACGATCGAGACCGAGCATCCCGAGACCGACCGCGGCATCAGCGCGCGTGTCATTCCCGAGCCTCTGGCGCGGCCGCTGCCGATGCGCGCGGTGACCAACGCCATTCCGCGTGTGCAGCTTTTCGGGATGACGCTGGCGGGGCTGGTGCTGTTGCTGGCGTGTATGAATGTGGCGAACCTGCTGCTGGTGCGCGCCACCGCGCGCGAGCGCGAGATGGCCGTGCGTGCGGCGCTTGGCGCGAGCCGGCTGGGACTGGTGCGGCTGATGGTCACGGAAGGGTTGGTGCTCTCGGGCCTCGGCGGCATCGCGGGACTGGGCCTGGGTGTGTGGGTGACCACCGCGTTTCTGGCGAATCTTGATTTGGGATCGAGCATTCCGCTGCGACTGGATGCGGAGTTCGACGCGCGCGTCTTTACGTTCGCGTTGGTGGTGGCCGTGGCCACGGGAATCGGCATTGGCGTGTGGCCGGCGTGGCGCGCGTCGCGCGCCGATGCGAGGGCGGCGCTGCATGATGGCGGTCGCGCGCATTCGGACAGCCGTGATCGTCAGCGCCTCCGCCGCCTCTTCGTCGTCGCCCAGATCGCCGGATCGCTGGTGCTGCTTGTGGTGGCCAGTCTCTTTGTCAGGAGTTTGTGGTCGGCCGAGCGGATCGATCTCGGCTTCGATGCCAATCGCCTGATCACGGTGCGGCTCGATCCGAAGCAGATTGGATACGACGAAGCGCGCACAATCACCTTCTACGATGAACTCCAGCGCCGTGCGGCGGCTCTGCCCGGGGTCGAGTCGGCGGCGATCGCGTTCACCACGCCGATGAGTTATCTGGTGAATGGCGGTCAGGTTTATGTGGAGGGCCAGTCGTTGCCGGAGAGTGGCCAGCCGCCGGCGTTGTTCATGAATCGCGTGGGGCGCAACTACTTCCCTACCGTAGGCATTCCCATCGTGCGCGGCCGCGGGTTCGTCGAAACCGACGAGCACTACACCCCGCTCACCCGCCGCGTGGCCATCGTCAACGAGTTGATGGCGGCGAAGTACTGGCCGGGCGAGGACCCCATCGGCAAGCGATTCCGGGCGTTTGATCCCGCGGGGCCATTCCTTGAGGTGGTGGGCGTGGCGCGCGACTCCAAGTACGTGCTCATCTTCGAGCAGCCGCGGCCGTATTTCTACCTGCCGCTCGAGCGGGCCATCTCGTTGCGCACGCTCCACGTGCGCACCTTCGGCCCCCCGGCCGCGCTCGCGCCGCTCATCGAGAAGGAGATCAAGAATCTCGCGCCCGGTCTTCCCATGGCGGAGTTGCAGACGATGCAGCAGTCGCTGGCGGGGTTGTTTGGCTTTCTGATCTTCAGGATTGGTTCTGTGCAGGCGGGCGGGATGGGCATTCTCGGCCTGGTGCTGGCGCTCATCGGCGTCTACGGCGTGGTGTCATTCGGCGCCAGCCTGCGGACGCGCGAGATCGGCATCCGCGTAGCGCTGGGCGCCCAACCCCTGGACGTTCTGCAGCTCATCCTCGGCCAGGGCCTGCAACTGGTGGGCGCAGGGATCGTGCTGGGCCTCGGCATCGCGATTGCGATCAGTCGCATGCTGGCGGCCGGTATCCCGTTGGTGAATGGCGCGGACAGGGGCGCGTTCGCGGTGGTGGCGGGTGGGCTCGCTGCGCTCGCGTTGTGGTCGTGCTACGTTCCGGCACGACGTGCGACGCGCGTGCCGGTTACTACTGCGTTGCGACACGAGTGATGGAATCAACCCTGGCAGCGGTCGAGTCATCGAGCCCGTACGTAGCTCGGCCTATTCCTCAAAGGCCGAGGACTCCTCGGGCTTGGGGAACAGCCCGAGCTACGTGCGGAACCGAGCTACGTTCGGAGGTCCGGCTACAAGTTCGGCCCCAGCCAGCGTTCGGCGTCGGCGATGGGCATGGCTTTGCGCTTCGCGTAGTCCTCGAGTTGGTCGCGGCCGATGCGGCCGACGGTGAAGTACTTGGCTTGCGGGTGGCTGAAGTACAAGCCGCTCACTGAAGCGGCAGGCCACATGGCGAAGGTTTCGGTCAAGGTGATGCCCAGGGCCGGCGCGTCGAGGAGTTTGAACAGCGTTTCCTTCTCCGTGTGGTCGGGACACGCGGGGTAGCCGAACGCGGGGCGGATGCCGCGGTACTTTTCTGCCGCAAGCTCCTCGGAGGTGAACTGCTCGTTTTTGCCGTAGCCCCAGTCGTGGCGCGCACGGGAGTGCAGGTACTCCGCAAATGCTTCCGCCAGCCGGTCGGCCAGCGCCTTGGCGATGATCGCGTTGTAGTCGTCGTGCTGGGCCTCGAACTCCTTCACGAGTTCGTCCACACCGATGCCGGTCGTCACCGCAAACGCGCCGATGTAGTCGGGCGCCATGCTGTCCTTGGGCGCCACGAAGTCCGCGAGCGATCGGTTAGGCCGCTTATCCGCAATGGGCTCCTGCTGCCGCAACATGTGGAACCGCGCCAACTCCACATTTCGCGCATCGTCCTTATAAACGACGATGTCGTCGCCCACCGAATTGGCCGGCCAGAAGCCGTAGACGCCGCGCGCCTTGAACAACTTGTCCTTGACGATGCGCTTGAGGAGCGCCTGGGCGTGGTCATAGAGCTCGCGCGCGGCAGGGCCGTACTCGGGATGCTCGAAGATGGCCGGGAAGCGGCCCTTGAGCTCCCACGCGGAGAAGAAAAACGTCCAGTCGATGAACGGCACAATCTTCTCTAGCGGCTCGTCTTCCAGAATCCTCTTGCCGACAAACCAGGGCACCGCAATCTCCTGCGTGTCCCAATCCGTCACGAGGTGGTTGGCCTTCGCCGCCTCATACGTCAGCAACGCCCGCTCGGATCGGTTCGCGTACTTCTCGCGCAGCTCGGCCTGGTCCACGCGCGTTCTGGCAATGTAGTCGTCGCGCTTTTCGTCACTGAGCAGGCTCGACACCACGTCCACGGCCCTCGACGCATCCAGCACGTGCGCGGTGGGGCCCGAATACATCGGCGCAATCTTCACCGCCGTGTGCTGCTTGCTGGTGGTGGCGCCGCCGATGAGCAGCGGCAACTTCATACCGCGATGCTCCATCTCCTTGGCCACAAACACCATCTCGTCCAGAGACGGCGTAATGAGGCCGCTCAGGCCGACGATGTCCACGTTCTGCTCGACGGCAGTCGTGAGAATCTTGTCGAGCGACACCATCACGCCCAGGTCCACGACCTCGTAGTTGTTGCACCCGAGCACCACGCCGACAATGTTCTTGCCGATGTCGTGGACGTCGCCCTTGACCGTGGCCATGAGCACGCGGCCCTGCGGTTTCTGGTCGATGCCGGCGGCAATCTGCGCGGCCTTCTCGGCCTCCATGAACGGCTCGAGGTACGCCACGGCGCGTTTCATCGCGCGCGCGCTCTTCACCACCTGCGGCAGGAACATCTTGCCCGCGCCGAAGAGGTCGCCGACGGTCTTCATGCCGTCCATCAGCGGGCCTTCGATGACTTCCAGCGGACGCGCGAACTTCAGGCGCGCTTCCTCGGTGTCCACCTCGATGAAGTCCACCACGCCGTGCACCAGCGCAAAGGCCAGGCGCGCCTCAACCGGCTTCTCGCGCCACGTGAGATCCAGCTCGCGCTTCTTTCCCGAGCCTTTTACCTTGTCGGCGAACGTAACCATCCGCTCGGTTGCGTCGGGCCGCCGATCGAACAGGATGTCTTCCACGTGCTCAAGCAGGTCAGCCGGGATGTCTTCATACACCACCAACTGACCGGCATTGACGATGCCCATGTCGAGACCGGCCTTGATGGCGTGAAAAAGAAACGCCGAGTGTATGGCTTCGCGGACGACGTCGTTGCCGCGGAAGGAGAAGGAGAGGTTGCTGATGCCGCCGCTGATCTTGACGCCGGGGCAGGTGGCCTTGATGACCTTTGTCGCCTCGATAAAGTTGATGGCGTAGCGATTGTGCTCTTCGAGGCCTGTGGCAATGGCCAGGATGTTGGGATCGAAGATGATGTCCGACGGGTCGAAGCCGGCGGTTTCGGTCAGCAGTTTGTAGGCGCGCTGGCAGATCGCGACTTTGCGTTCCACCGTGTCGGCCTGGCCGGTTTCGTCGAAGGCCATCACTACGCAGGCCGCGCCGTAGCGGCGCACGAGCATCGCCTTATGCAGGAAGTCTGCCTCGCCTTCTTTGAGCGAAATGGAGTTCACCACCGACTTGCCCTGCACACACTTGAGGCCGGCCTCGATGACGGACCACTTCGAGCTGTCCACCATGATCGGCACGCGCGCGATTTCCGGCTCAGTCGCGATGTAGTTCAGGAACGTGGTCATGGCAGCTTCCGAGTCGAGCATGCCCTCGTCCATGTTCACGTCGATGATGTTTGCGCCGCCGCGGACCTGTTCCATCGCCACGGCGGCGGCTTCGGTCCAGTTGCCGTCCTTCACCAGGCGCATGAACTTCTTCGAGCCGGTGACGTTGGTGCGCTCGCCGATCATCTGGAAGTTGGAGTCTGGCCGGATGGTCAGGGGTTCCAGGCCGGCGAGGCGGGTCAGGTGGGGGGCGGCGGGTGGGGGATCAAAGGGGACGGGTGTCGATCTGTGGAAATCTCCAAGGCTGGAGCTAGCGATTGATCGCCTGGAGATTTCCACAGATCGACACCCGTCCCCCTATTGGCCCAGATCCTCGGCTGGACTCCGGCAATCGCTTTCGCGATTGCCGCAATATGGTCGGGGGTTGTGCCACAGCACCCCCCGAGAATGTTGGCGAATCCAGAAGCCGCGAAGTCCTTGAGGAGCCGCCCGGTTTCTTCGGGTTGCTCGTCGTATTCGCCGAAGGCGTTGGGGAGGCCGGCGTTGGGGTAGGCGTGCACCCAGCATTCGGCCTGGCGCGAGAGCTCCTCGAGGTACGGGCGCATGTCGGCGGCGCCGAGCGCGCAGTTGATGCCGATGCACCACGGCCGCGCGTGCTCCACCGACACGTAAAACGCATCGATCGTCTGACCCGACAGCGTACGGCCGCTGCGGTCGGTCACCGTCACCGAAATCATCAGCGGCAGGCGCACGCCCTTCTCGGCCTGCACTTCCTCGATGGCCACAATGCAGGCCTTCACGCTCAACGTGTCGATGATGGTCTCGGCCAGCAGCATGTCCACGCCGCCGTCGATAAGGCCGCGGATCTGATCGAGATAGCCGTCCTTGAGCTGGTCAAACGTCAGCGCGCGAAACGACGGGCTGTTCACGTCGGGCGAAATCGACAGCGTGCAGTTGGTGGGCCCGATGGACCCGGCCACGAACCGCGGCTTGTCGGGATTCTTCGCGGTGTATTCGTCGGCAGCCTCGCGGGCAAGACGCGCCCCCTCGAAGTTGAGGTCGTACACGGCCGACTCCAGACCGTAGTCGCGCTGCGAGACCACATTTGAACTGAACGTATTGGTCTCGATGATGTCCGCGCCGGCTTCCAGATACTGCCGATGAATCTCCGCGATCACCGCCGGCCGCGTGATCGAAAGAATGTCGTTGTTCCCCCGCAGGTCGCGGTTGTGCGAGGCCCATCGTTCGCCGCGAAAATCGGCCTCCGTCAACTTGTGCCGCTGAATCATCGTCCCCATCGCGCCGTCGAGCACGAGGATGCGTTCCCGCAGGAGCTTGTCGAGTTTTGTCGTCATTTCGTTCGAGTTCCGGCGGCGATGAGCACCGCAAAAGGATCGCCACTCTTGCGCGCACCCGTGCGCACCGTGACGCGATCAAATCCGGCGCCGGTGATGAGCGCCTCCAACTGGTCGGCGCTGAACCCCAACCACTGGTCGCCCAGCGTGTCCTGCACCCAGGCCTCGTCATGCTGCCGAAGGTCCAGCACCACCACCCGGCCGCCGGGCCGAAGGATGCGAAACGCTTCGGCCAACGCTTTCGCCGGGTCCTTGGCGTGATGCAGGGCCTGCGAGGCGATGGCGACATCCACCGAGGCGTCGCCTAAGGGGACCTTCTCGAGCTCGCCGCGCTTCCACGTGATGTTCTTGACCTTGCGGCGCAGCGCCATCTGCTTCGCGCGGTCCAGCACCTCGGCCGACCGATCGATGGCGTAGACCCGCTTGGCCCAATGGGCGGCCTCAATGGTCAGATACCCCTCGCCGCACCCCAGATCGGCCACGTCCACGGCCGGCAACAGCAGCCCGAGCGCGCGCGACCATGCCGCCCAGCTCCGGCCAGGCACCAGCTGGGTCTTTTCCTCGCCCCCGCCATGCTGGTCGAAGTTCTCCCGCCGTACACGCCGCACCTCCTCCAAGCGCGCATCGTCGGCCCGGGTGGCGGCGTTTGTGGCTTCAAAGGTCTCGCTGAGCCAGGGCCAGATGGACGCGTAGGGGCCTGCGGCCGCCGCCACATCCGGGTTGAGCCGGTACCAGGTGAAATTGCCGGTGCGCTCCTCGGTCACGAGTTTGGCGTCTTTGAGCAGCCCCAGATGCCGGGACACCCCTGACTGGGCCAGTCCCATGACTGCGGTCAGCTCTGTGACGTTCAAGGCTTCCCGGGCCAGCAGCCTGAGCAGGCGCAGCCGGGCCTCGTCGCCCAGCAGTCGCATCAAGGCGGAGGCCGTTTTCATATCTACTAATCTATATGCACAGATGTAGAGAAAGCAACCCAGCCCCGGTACAATCCGCGGCCGAGGATACGAATGCAACAGATAGCAGACTGGAACGGCTGGCTGAACGGGTACGTGTGGGGATGGCCGATGATCATCCTCCTGATCGGCACAGGCATCCTGCTGACCCTGCTGACGGGGGTGGCGCAGGTCCGCTTCCTTGGACGGGCGCTTTCCGAGGTGCTCGGCAAAATCACGCAGAAGAGCAAGGGTGACGGCAGCGTCAGCCCCTTCCAGGCCGTCTCAACCGCCCTGGCCTCTACGGTGGGCGTGGGCAACATCGCCGGCGTGGCCACGGCCATCGGCATCGGCGGACCTGGCGCACTCTTCTGGCTCTGGGTCTCCGGCGTGCTTGGTATGTGCACGAAATACGCCGAAATCGCCATCGCCATGCACTACCGCGAGAAAGACTCGACGGGCATCATGCGCGGCGGCGCGATGTACATCCTGAAAAACGGCCTCGGCATGCCGTGGCTCGGCACGGTATTCGCCCTGCTGACGGCAGTGGCCGCGTTCGGCATCGGCAACATGGTGCAGGCCAACTCGGTGGCCGGGGCGCTCGACGCGTCATTCGGCATCGCGCCCAGCTACACGGGCATCTTCATGGTGGTCATCACCGCGGCGGTCATTCTTGGCGGCATCAAGCGCATCGGCCAGTTCACTGAGTACCTGGTGCCTTTCATGGCCATCCTGTACCTGGCCGGCGGCCTGACCATCGTGGCCATGCACGCGGCCGACATCCCGCGCATCTTCGGCCAGATCTTCGACGGCGCGTTCTCTGGGACGGCAGCCACGGGCGGATTCGCGGGCAGCACCATCATGATGGCGATGCGCTACGGCATCGCGCGCGGCCTGTTCTCGAATGAGGCCGGCCTGGGCAGCGCGCCCATGGTGCATGCGGCGGCCGTCACGGACCATCCGATTCGCCAGGCGATGTACGGCATCTTCGAGGTGTTCGTAGACACGATCCTGATCTGCACCACCACCGGCCTGGTCATCCTGCTGACCGGCACGTGGGATCAGGGACTGAGCGGCGCCGCGCTTTCGGCAAAGGCATTCGAAACCGGCCTGCCCGGCACGTGGGGCTCACTCATCGTGACCTCCGGCGTGATGCTGTTTTCGTTCTCCACGCTGGTGGGCTGGAGCTACTACGGCGAAACCGGCGCGGTCTACATGTTTGGCGCGAAAGCGGCGATGCCGTATCGCATCCTGTGGCTGGTCTTCATCTACCTCGGCGCCGTGGGATCGCTCCACCTGGTCTGGGACGTGGCCGACACGCTCAACGGCTTGATGGCGATTCCCAACCTGTTCGCCGTGCTCATGTCCATTCCGTTGTTGCTGAGGTTGCAGCGGGAGTTCTTCGCCAAGCCGAGGTCGTAGCGCGTGGCTGATCAGTCGCCGGTACTCCTGCTTGCCCATGGGGCGGGTGCCGGGTCGTCGCACCCCTGGATGCGCCATGTGGCCTCGGAACTCGAGGCCCGCGGCGTTCGGGTCGTCACGTTCGACTTCCCGTACATGGCCGAAGGCCGCAAGATGCCCGATCGCGGCCCCATCCTTGAAGCGGCGTTTGCCGAACAGTGGGCCAAAGTGGCGGCCACCACGACCGGTCCGATCTACGCCGGCGGCAAGTCGATGGGGGGCCGCATCGCGTCGCAGGTGGCAGCCAAGGGCGGCTTCTCGCCCGTGCCGGCCGGGCTGGTCTTTTTCGGCTATCCGCTGCACCCGCCGGGCAAGCCGGAGATGCGGCGCGACCGGCACCTGCCCGACATCTCGATTCCGATGCTGTTCCTGCACGGCACCAAGGACCCGTTCGGATCGCGCGAGGAAATGCGCGAACTGATCGACGAACTTCCCACTTCCACGCTCACGTTTGTGGAAGGCGGCGACCACTCGCTCGTGGCCGGGCGCGGCAAGCCGATCTCGGGCGAGCTGCTGGACGGGGTCCGTCGCTGGATGAAGTAGCATTTCCCCGGTAGGCCTTGCGTACCCTCTGCCGCCCCCTCGTTCTATGCGCCCTGCTGGGCGCGGCCGCGTGCGGGTCTGAAACCCCAATTCCGCCGACGCCAACGCCCAACGCCCCGACGCTTTCCTGTCCGGCGTCGTCATCCCTGGTATCGCCCGACGGCGCTGCCGTGCCCCTGACGTTCACCGTGCCGACTGCGGTTGGCGGCCAGCTCCCAGTCCCGGTTACCTGCTCAAAGCTGTCAGGCTCCACCTTCCCGCTCGGCTCCACCATCGTCACCTGCACGGCTGTGGACGCGTTGGCGCGACAGGCGTCGTGCAATTTTGCTGTGACGGTGACGGCGGTCCCCCGCATTTCGAAAACGAAGTTCCTGGCCCTGGGCGACAGCATCACCGAAGGCCGCTGCGGGCCAAAGCCGAACACGTGCCCGCCGTGGACCGTGCGGTTCGGAGACCTGTTGCGCGAGCGCTACACCCTTCAGTCGTTCGTCGTGACGAACCGAGGCATCTCGGGCGAGAAGACGCCCACAGGCGAAGATCGCCTGCTCGAGGAACTCATCACGTACAAGCCCGAGGTGCTGCTCCTGATGGAGGGCACCAACGACCTGACGGCTGTTCCTGCGAACCAGGCTGAAGCTCTTGAATCGCTGGAGGACATGATCGACATCGCCAGGGGGCAGGGCGTCGCGGTGTTCATCGCGACCATTGCGCCTATTGCGGCAGGTGGGCCAAACGACGATGCCGTGCCGCTGGTTCCGGTGTTCAACGCCAACATTCGCGGAATGGCCGCGCGCAAGAACGTGCCGGTGGTGGACGTGTTCGCGGCACTCAACGCCGATATCGCACGTTATTACGTTGGCGACGACCTGCATCCAACGGCAGAAGGTCTGCGAGTCATCGGCGAGACGTTCTACGCGGCCGTGCGCACGGCGCTGGACATTACGCCGACCGCCGGGTCGTTTTCATCGACGGCCACACCACACGGCCTGTTTGAACCACCAGGCCGGCTGTCGCCGGGTCTAAAGACCCGGCCTCCGAAGACCCCTAAGTTACCAGGCCGGTGAGCTCAACACCCGTCATTCAGGTCGCCGGCCTCCGGAAGCGCTACGGATCCACGCTGGCTGTGGACGACGTGTCGTTTGAGGTGTACGACGGCGAAATCTTCGGCCTCATCGGACCCAACGGCGCGGGTAAGACGACGACGATGGAGTGCGTGGAGGGGGTGCGGAAGCCGGACGGCGGCAGGATTTCGGTGCTGGGGCTGGATCCGTTCCGCGATGTGTATGCGCTGCAGCAACGCGTGGGTGTGCAGCTTCAGGAAGCGCACCTGCAGAAGCGCATCAAGGTGCGCGAGGCAGTGGCGCTGTGGGCATCGCTCTACAAGACCAAGGTCGATACCGAGAAGCTGCTGGGCCAACTGGGCCTGCAGGACAAACGCAACGCGTGGTTCATGACGCTGTCGGGCGGTCAGAAGCAGCGGTTGTTCATCGCGCTGGCGCTGATCAACGACCCGGAGCTGGTGTTCCTTGACGAACTCACGACCGGCCTTGATCCGCAGGCGCGTCACGCCATCTGGGATCTGATCAGGGGGATTCGCGCACGCGGCAAGACCATCTTCCTGACCACGCACCTCATGGAAGAAGCTGAGCGGCTGTGCGACAGAGTGGCCATCATCGACCACGGACGCATCGTGGATATCAACTCGCCGTCCGGCCTCATCCGCCGGCACTGTCCGCAGCGCACGGTGATCCTGACGACGGAGGACACGACGGCCGACGAAAAGCTGCGGGCGCTCCCTGGCGTGGAGGTCTCGCGCGACGACAAGGGCGCCCTCATCGTGCGAGGCGACGCGGCGGACCTGATGACCGGCGTCATCGCGTGCCTGGCCGACCATCGCATCCGGGTCACGGATTTCCAGACCGTGGTGCCGACGCTTGAGGACGTGTTCTTGAAGCTGACCGGCCACACGATTCGGCAGTAGCCCGGGAATTGTTTATGAACGGACTGTGGAATCTGACCTGGCTGGAAATCAAGATCTTCGCGCGCGAGCCGCTGGGATTTATCGGCACCATCATCATTCCCGTGATCATGTTTGTGGTGATGGGTCGGTCGCTTGGTGGACGGGCTGATCCCAGCGAACGACTGCGCACTTTTGTCAGCGCTGACCTGCCGGTGTTTGCGGTGATGCTGATCGCGCTGAACGCCGTGTTGTCGCTGGTGACGATCATCGCGATCTATCGCGAGAGCGGCATCCTCAAGCGCCTGCGCGCCACGCCCCTTCGGCCGCACACGATCCTGACGGCGCACGTGCTGGTGAAGCTCATCTTCACGTCCGTGACGCTCGCGCTGCTGGCTCTGGCGGGCCGCCGGTTCTACCCTGTTGCCCTGGACGTGTCGTGGTTCAGTTTCGCCGTCGCGCTCATTGTCAGCAGCGTGAGCATCATGTCGCTGGGCTTTCTCGTGGCCAGCCTCGTACCGACGGCGCGGTTTGCGCAGCCCGTCGGCACACTCATCTTGTATCCGATGCTGGGCCTGTCGGGTTTGTTCGTGTCGATCGACTCCATGCCACCGGCGATGCAGTCGGTGGCACACGTCCTTCCGCTCACTTATGCCGTTTCGTTGTTGCGAGGCATCTGGCTGGGTGACGGCTGGCTGGCCCATGGCTGGGACGTGGCGGGCCTGGCGGTCGTCTTTGTCATCTGCACGGCTCTGTCTTCCCGGGTGTTTCGGTGGGAGTGAGTGCGCCGCCGACGCTTGGGGCCACATGGGACGGCCGCGGCGTACACTTCGCGCTTTCTTCTGAGCACGCGACCGCGGTCGAACTGTGTCTGTTTGATTCGGTCGATGATCTGGTCGGTTCGCGACCCGTGCGCCTGACGAGGGGCACGGATGGCGTGTGGCAGGCATACGTTCCAGACGTGCGGCCCGGGCAACTCTACGGCTACCGCGTTGAGGGACCGAACGAGCCCGAACGAGGGCATCGCTTTGATGCGACACGGATCCTGGTGGATCCGTACGCGAAGGAAATCACCCGAACGAGCGACGATGCGGATTCGCCGCTCGCGGTGGTGATCGATCCGTCGTTCGACTGGGGCGACGACCGCCTGCCCCGTACGCCCTGGCACGAGACGGTCATCTACGAAGCGCACGTCAAGGGGCTCACGGCTCGGCATCCCGAGGTTCCGCCAGAGCTGCGAGGCACGTATGGCGCGGTCGCGATGCCGCCTCTCATCGAGCACTTCCGGCGCCTTGGCGTCACTGCCGTGGAGTTGATGCCCATCCATCAGCATTGGCCCGAGCGGCACCTGATCGCGCGAGGCCAGCCGAACTACTGGGGCTACAGCACGCTCGGCTACTTCGCGCCTGACGTGCGGTATGCCTCGTCACACGCGACAGGCAGCGCGGTTCGCGAGTTCAAGGCGATGGTGCACGCGCTGCATGCGGCGGGCATCGAGGTCATTCTCGACGTGGTCTACAACCACACGGCTGAGGGCGACCGCGAAGGACCGACGCTCTCGTTTCGCGGCATCGACAATCAGGTGTACTACCGGCTTGCCGCCGACGACCCGAGCCGCTATGTGGACGTCACCGGGTGCGGCAATACCGTCAATGCCGGGCACCCGCGTGTGCTGCAGCTCATCATCGATAGCCTGCGGTACTGGGCGATCGAGATGCACGTGGACGGATTCCGGTTCGACCTGGCGACCGCGTTGGCGCGCGAGGGCGGCGACGTGAACCTGCGCGCGCGGTTCTTCGACGCCATCCGGGAGGATCCGGTGATGTCCCAAGTGAAGCTAATCGCCGAGCCGTGGGACCTTGGGCCAGGTGGTTATCAGGTAGGGAACTTCCCCGCCCCCTGGAGTGAATGGAACGGGCGCTGTCGGGACACGGTGCGCCGTTACTGGCGTGGTGATGTCGGAACCGTGGCCGAAATGGCCACGCGACTCGCAGGCAGCGCAGACCTGTTTGACGATGGCGGGCGGCCGCCGCAGGCCAGCATCAACTTCGTGACGGCTCACGATGGGTTCACGCTCACGGACCTCGTGTCGTACAACGAGAAACACAACGAGGCGAACGGCGAACATAACCTCGACGGTGAGAACCACAACAACAGCTGGAACTGTGGAGTTGAGGGACCAACCGACGACCCCGCGATCGAGGCGTTGCGCGAGCGGCAGAAGCGCAACTTCATCGCCACGTTGTTCCTGTCGCAGGGTGTGCCGATGCTCAGCGGCGGCGACGAGATCGGCCGCACGCAACTCGGTAACAACAACGCGTACTGCCAGGACAATGAACTGAGCTGGCATCACTGGAACATGGGCGCCGACGAACGCGCACTGTTCGAGTTCGTGTGCCTCGCCGCCCGTATCCGCAGGGAACATCCGGTGCTGCGGCAGCCGAGGTTCCTGCACGGGGAGCTGGTGCCTGGCACCGGCGACAAGAACATCACCTGGCTCGCGTGTGACGGCCGTGAGATGACCACCGCCGACTGGATAGACCCGAACGCAAAGTGCATTGCGGCGCTGTTCGGCGGCGACCCGCCGCTGGTCTACCTGATGAACGCCGGCACGGAGGATGTGACGTTCCTCCTGCCCTCCGTGATCCCGGGACTCCCGGACCCCAGGACCCCGACGCGTGAATGGACTTGCGCCCTCGACACGGCTGACCAGTCCCGGCAGGGGCAGAGGTGGGCTGCCGGCGCGACCTACGTGCTGACGAGCCGATCCGTCGCGGTGTTTGTCCGGACTGCGCGATCGTTCGGAGGCCAAGCGCGCTGAACTCCTCGGCCTTGAGGAACAGGCCGAGCTACTTTCGGAGAAGATCTCGGGCCGGCACGTAGCTCGGTTCGATTCACGCGGTCGATGCAACGGCCGCCGCTAGTCTATCCGCAGGCGTTTCATAATCGAGCGTTTTGCGCGGACGCGTATTGAGCCGATCCGCAATCCGGTTGAGTTTCGCCTGGCTGAAGGTGCGCAGGTCCGTGCCCTCGGGAAAGTACTGCCGGAGCAGCCCATTGGTGTTTTCGTTGGTGCCGCGCTGCCACGGGCTCTGCGGATCGCAGAAATACACTTGCACGTTGGTGGCCATCGTGAATTGCCGATGGGCCGCCATCTCCGATCCCCGATCCCAGGTGAGCGAGCGTCGCAGCTGTGGCGGTAGCTGCCGAATGTGACGCGCGAGGGTGCGCGCGACGCTGGGCGCATCGATCTGCGGCGTGCGCACCAGCATCACGAACCGCGAGTGCCGTTCGACCAGCGTGGCAATGTGGGAGTGGTGCGCCCCGCGGAGCAGATCGCCTTCCCAGTGACCCGGGACGGCGCGATCGGTCGCCTCGGCCGGCCGCTCCCGAATCGAGACCAGATCCGCAATGCGCGAGTGCGTCAGGGCGGGCCGGCGCCGTGGGCGTCGTAACGCCCCCGCGCGTCGTAAATGCTGCACGAGGGCGCGCTTGAGGACGCCGCGGGCCTGGACAAACAGACTGCGATAAATCGTCTCGTGTGAGACTTGCATCTCGGGATTATCACGGTAGCGTCGCCGCAACCACGCGGCAATCTGCTGCGGCGACCAATCCTGCGTCAAGGCGGCCGCGACGACCGCGCGTAAGCGCGGCTGCTGGGCCAACCGACAGGGCTTCGGGCGCCGGGCCCGCCGCCACGCCGCGTGGTCGGCGGTGGCCGCGCGATACCGCGTGCGTCCGCCATGCCGATGCACTTCGCGGCTGATGGTCGACGTCGGACGGTGCAGCCGTCGGCCGATGGCCGCGAAACTGTCGTGGGCCGCCACCCCACGCGAAATCTCCTCGCGCTCCGCCGCCGTCAGCGTCCGCGGGGCGCGACGCCGGGGGCGCGGCGGGATGCCGCCCCACTCGCGAATCACGCTATGGATCGTTTGGCCCGACGCGCCGACCGCCGCCCCCATCGCCGCGTACGTTTCGCCCCGTTGTCGCCGCGCCCAGATCTCTGCTTTCAGGACTTCGCTCATGTCGAATGCTTGCACGCTCCACCTCCGTGGACCGTTGCAATCACCGCTTGAATTCACCCGGGCTGGTTCTCAAGCCCGAGGGTCGCCTCGGTCTTCCGCCTTCGCTGAAGCTTCGGCGGACCGCCGTAGCCTTGGCGGAGGCTGGTGAGACCCAGGCCGCGCTACGAAATTCCGGACGGGCGCTGAAAACGACCTCTGAGGTAGTTTCCGGCGAAGGGGGGGGAAACTACCTCAGAGGTCGTTTTCCAGAGGTCGTTTCTCCATCAGCCGATCAAACGCATCGGCCGGCAACCGGTCGAGTGACAACGCGCTGACGGTGGCGGCCGAGGTAGCGTCGCCGCCGACGCCGATGCTGCGCATGCCGGCGCGGAGAGCGCCTTCGATGCCGGCTGCGGCGTCCTCCACCACGACGCAGCGCTCGGGCGGCACACCCAGCGCGGCTGCTGCTGTGAGGAACACCTCAGGATCGGGCTTGCCGTTTCGCACATCCTCGGCGCCGATAAGCGCGTCCAGGAGGTCGCCGAAACCCAGCACGCGCGCCATCAGCTCGACATTGAGTTTCGGCGCCGACGACGCGATCGCCTGGCGCCAGCCGTCGTCATGCAGGCGTCGCACCCAGTCGGCGGCGCCGGGCAGCGGCACAATGCCTTCGGCGGTGATGAGTTCGCGATACAGCGCCTCTTTCGCGTCACCGATTTCGCGGACCACATCCGGCGTCGCGCGGTCGCCGATCCACGCGGGAATGATCGCGTCGTTTCGCTGACCGAAGCTCGCAGCAAACTGGGCTTCGGTCACGCCGAAGCCGGCGGCCTCCATGGTGTCGCGCCAGGACCGCCAGTGAAACTCACGGGAATCTGCAAGGGTGCCGTCCAGGTCCCAGAGGACAGCGCGGGGATCAGTCATTTTTGCCCGTAGTAGGCGCCACGTCCGTGCTTACGGCTGAAGTGCTTGTGGATGAGGAACTCGGCAGGCTCGGGTGCATCTGGGGCGATACCGCGCCGCCGGAATTCCATACGAGCGAGGAACTCGAGCACATCTGCCCTTTCCACGGCTTCAAACGCGTCGCGGCCCCATGTGAATGGGCCATGGTTGGCGACGAGTGCGGCCGGCACTTCCTCGTCGGACAGGCCAAGTGTGTCGAAGGTCTCGACAATGACGAGACCGGTATTGCGCTCGTACTCAGTCTCCACTTCCTCTAGTGTCATGGGACGTGTGACTGGAATGTCGCCGCGGAAGTAGTCGGCGTGTGTGGTGCCCATGCACTTCACGGGCGTACTGGCCTGCGCGAAGGCGGTGGCGAACTCGGAATGGGTGTGCGCCACGCCGCCACAGGGAAACGCCAGGTACAGTTCGTGATGCGTCGGCGTGTCAGACGAGGGCCGGAATCGGGTTTCGAGGGGTTTGCCCGTCTCGAGCGAGATCGGGACCATGTGTTCGGCGGTGAGTTCGGCGTAGGGGACGCCGCTCGCCTTGATGACAAAGTCCGGCGTCGCGGTCCACGCCCGAGACGTTGCCGAACGTGCCCATCACGAGGCCGCGCGCGACCAGATCCAGATTCGCGCGACACACCTGTTCGCGCAGGGCTTCTGCCATCAGGCTCATGAGGAGTGGTCTCCAGTGGCGCGCTCGCGACCTGTGACACGCTCGCGAATGGTCAGCAGCCGCTTCATCAGGGTCGGCAGGTCGGCGTGCGCGCCGGCCATGCCGCCGAACGTGTCGTGAAGTTCGCGATACAGGCCGTACAGTTCGTCGTAGACTGCGCGCGCATCGGGGTTGGGGAGGTAGCGGGTGTCCGCAAGCCTTGTCATCTGGCCCTGCGCGGATTCAAAGTCGTCATACCCGCCGGCCTTTGAGCCAGCCGCGACAGCCGCGGCAATTGACGCGCCAAGCGCCGGCGTTTGCGAGGATCCGGCCAGCAGCATGGGGTACCCGAGCACGTCGGCGTAGATCTGCATGAAGAGCGGGTTCTTCTCTGCGATGCCGCCACACGACACCACACGTTCCACGCGCACGCCATTCGCGTTGAGCCGCTCGATGATCGCGCGCGCCCCAAACGCCGTGGCCTCGATGAGCGCGCGATAAATTTCCGCCCGCGTGGTGTGAAGGGTCTGGCCAATGATGAGGCCTGTCAGGCGCGGGTCCACCAGGATCGTGCGGTTGCCGTTGTTCCAGTCGAGCGCGACAAGGCCCGACTGACCCGGCGCCAGCCTGGTTGCGTCGGCCGAGAGTGCCGCGTGCATGGCTTCGTCACCGGCGCAGACCACCTCCACCCACCAGCGCAGGAGATCGCCGACGGCAGACTGACCGGCCTCAACGCCGTAGTAGCCGGGCATGACAGATCCGTTGACGGTGCCGCAGATGCCGGGAACGTTCGGCGCGGCGACCGTTGCCGGCGCGATCGCGATGTCACACGTGGACGTGCCGATGATTTTGACCAGCGTGCCTGTGGTGACGCCCGCGCCGACGGCGCCGTAGTGGGCGTCGAACGCGCCCATCGCGATGGGAATGCCCTCGGGCAAACCGAACGCGGCGGCCCATTCGGCACTCAACGTCCCGGCCGGCCGGTCAGAGGACCAGGCCTGGTCGTAGAGCCGCGAGCGCAGGGCGGCCAGTTTGGGATCGAGACGCGTCAGAAACTCTTCCGAAGGCAGGCCGCCCCAGTCGGGCGAGTACATCGCCTTGTGACCTGCGGCGCAGACGCCGCGCCGAATCTCCGCAGGTGATTGCACTCCGGCCAGGACTCCAGGGATGTAGTCGGCGAGTTCCACCCAGCTGTCGGCGGCGGCAAACACGTCGGGCGCCACTTTCAGACAGCGCCAGATCTTCGACCAGAACCACTCCGAGGAGTAGGTTCCGCCGATCACGGCCAGGTACTCGGGCGCGAACTCACCCGCGATCGCGGTGATCGCGGCCGCTTCGTCCGCGCCTGTGTGGTCCTTCCACAGCCACGCGTGGGCCGCCGGATTCGGCGTCCACTTCGGGTCAAGCGCAAGCGCCTGCATGCGGGCGTCCACCGGAATGGGTGTTGACCCGGTGGTATCGGTGCCAATGCCGATGACTCGGCTGTTCATGAACCCTTGGTCGAGCGCGGCAGCGGCGGCCAGAGCCTTCGGCACGGTCGCCGTCATCCCCGCGAGGTAGTCGGCAGGGTTCTGCCGTGCCAGATGCGGGTCATGTGCGTCCACGATCACGCCGCCGACACCGGTCGGAAAGTCGAACACGCTTGTGCCAAGCACGCGGCCGTTCGCGCAGTCCACAACCACAGCACGGACCGATCCCGTGCCGAAGTCGAGGCCGATGGTAAAAGACCGCTCCGCCATACGCCGTTTAGCCGACGAGAATCGGGCTGACGATGTCGAGGATGTCGGGACCGGTGCCGAGGGCGCGTGCGCTGTCGAGTTCGTCCTTGCGGGCGTAGATGCGCACGGCTTTGAGCGCGAGATTCGCGAAGTTGACCATGCTGCGCTCCATGGCACGCGTCGGGTCGTCTCGGTACGTGAACTGGTCCTGGCTGTAGAAGCCGCGGTAGCCGCGCACAAAGGTGGTGAAGAGGTAGTCCACCGATTCGGGAATCGAAATTGTGCCGAAGATCAGGTCCTGGTCGTTGCGGCCCTGACGCGCATCGTTGATATCGAACTTGTGAATCTCGACGCCCGCGTACGCGGCGATGTCGCAGGCTGTGGACGCGGTGGTGCCTTCCATCTTCTGGTGGCCGTAGTCGATCGTCAGTCCGCAGTTGTTGCCGCCGCACGTCGCGTTGACGCGTTGCGCGACGAGCACGGCCGAAGCCGCCGTGGGCACAATCATGAACAGTTCGCGCGGCTCGTAAGGCTTCGGTTCGATGGCGAGTTTGATGCCAGCGGCGAGGCAGGCGTGATTGACGGTGACGAGTGCCTCGGTGAACCACTCAAGCGATTGCAGGTAGTCCACCTGGAAGTGATAGTCGGCGCCATCAGAGCCCGGCCACACGCTCACCACCGGAATCTTCATGGCCTTGGCGATTTCCACGGCCTTGAGGATCTCGTCGAGCGCCGCGCGCCGCAGTGTGGGATCCGGGTTGCACGGCCCGCCGAGGCGGAAGATCGGGTTGGTCCACGTGTTGATGTTGCACGCGGGGACGGTCATGCCCAGGTCAGCGAGGAATCCGTTTTGGGCGCGTTCGATGGCTTGCCAGTCGATGTCGCCGTTGAGCGTCTTTTCGAACACGCTCTGGTGGATCTCGATGGCGTCGATGCCCGCGGCCTTGGTACGGCGGCACTGGCCCTCGAAAGTGTTGCCAAAGTCTGCGTTGTCAGAGTTGTACCCGGGCGGGGCAAACCGATCGCAGAAGTCACCGGCTGACCAGTGACCGACGCTGTGGCGAATGTCCATCGCCTTCAGGAACTCAAGGGAGCGCGCACGGTCGAGCGGGCCGGACTGGGCAAGGGCAAACGCGATCTGGTCATTGGTGAAACGAGTCATCTCTGGTCCTTTTACCAGCCCGCATGGATGTGCGGGCGAATGTGTTCATCGTACACCGCGCGGGCGGCGGTCATGGTGGCGGCGTCGAGTGGCAGTACATCCGCCGCGGCGCAATTGTGGCGCGCCTGGTCGGGCGTGCGGGCGCCGGGGATGACGACGGTCACTGCGTCCCACATCAGAATCCAGCGGAGAGCGAACTGGGCGAGCGTGGCGCCACCGGGCACGAGCGGTCGCAGGGCTTCGACGGCAGCCAGGCCGACGTCGTACGGCACGCCGGAAAATGTCTCGCCCTTATCGAACTGCTCGCCGTTCCTGTTGAACTGGCGATGGTCATCGGCAGCGAACGTCGAGGCCGCTGACAGTTTTCCGGTCAGTAACCCGCTCGCCAGCGGCACGCGAGCAATGATCCCCACCTTGCGCGTCACGGCTTCCTGGAACAGCGCCTCTGCCGGCTTCATCCGGAACAGGTTGAAGATGATCTGGATGGACTGCACGTTCGGATGCGCCAGAGCCCGTTGCGCGTCGTCTACGGTTTCCACACTCACGCCGTAGTACCGGATCTTCCCTGCAGCCACCAGGTTGTCGAGGACACCGAACACTTCAACGCTGTCGTACACGGCCGGATGCGGACAATGCAGCTGGAGCAGATCGATCGCGTCCACCTCGAGGTTTCGCAGACTCTGGTCTACCCACGCGGTCAGGTTGGCGCGTGAGTAACCCTCCGGCGTCTGCGTGGGCAACTTACGGCCGGCCTTGGTCGCCACCCAGAGCCGTTCGCCCGGCCGCTCGCGCCGCAATCGCGCCACCAGTCGCTCACTGCGGCCATCACCATAGACGTCCGCGGTATCGATGAAGTTGACGCCAGCATCCACGGCGGCGTGCAGAGTCCGCATCGACTCTTCATCATCGACGGCCCCCCACGATCCCCCGATCGCCCACGCGCCGAACCCAATCGGCGCCAGCGTCATGTCAGTGCGCCCGAGTCGGCGCCGAGTCAATTCCACACTTCCCAAGTTCCCAACTTCCTAATTTCCTAAGTTCCCCAGTTCCTAACTTCCCCAGTTCCTAAGTGACAGCGCCGAGAAATGAACCAGCGGCGGTCCGAAACTCCTCAGTCCACTCATGCCCGCCCTTGAACCGCACCACGGAATGCTCTACACCGCGGGCGGCCAGGAACGCCTCGTCCTGCTCCACCTTGTCGCTCGAGTACCACTGCTCCAGGTGCCCCACGCCAATCAGGACCTTCGGCCAGGGGTGGCGATGGGCGACGTCGGTTCTCAGTTCGGGCGGGATGTCGCCCGCGAGCGCGATGATGCCAGCCACGGGCCGCGCGCCCAGCAGCGCCGCGCGATACGCCATGGCGACGCCTTGCGAAAAACCCACGAAAACAAGTGCTCGGGTGCTGGGTGCTGCCGTGCTGATGTGCTGAATGGCTGAATTCACGTACGCGATGTTGTCGGCGATGGCCTGCTCGCGGTCCTCGCGCGTCATCCAGTTCGCCACCACCTTCGCGTCGCCGCGTGTGTAGAACCGATTGAGCGCCTGAATCGACACGCGCGTCCACTGGTCCGCGCCTGGAATGCGGCGCAACTCCTCGAGCATGTCCTCGGCCGACTGGCCGTAGCCGTGGAAAGCCACAAGCACACGCGAAGAAACGGCCGCGCCCTCATCGTTGTCGATGAGGACGCGGCCGTGGACTGTTGCAGGAACGAGCTCCGTGATCACTTCACGGCCGGAGGAACCGTCAGTGTCACGCCGTTCTTCGCCAGCGCCTGGCTGAGCGACGTCGCCCTGGCCAGGAACGCATTGAGTTCAACAATCGCCTTCGGCAGCGTCAGGCGAACGTCCGCGTACTGATTCATCAGCGAGGTGCTGGGCATGTCGTAAAACGACATGATCTGGCCCTTCACGTTGCCCGCCTTGCCGACGATGTCGGGCGAGTTGGCGGGGGCGCCGCCGCCACCACCGCGGCCACCGCCGGGCGCGCCAATTGCCGGAGGCACACCGAACTTGACGCGCACGGTGTCCCATTCCTTCTGCACCGCCGCAAACTGCGTCTTGACCGCGTCAGGCACATTGGCCATGCCGGAGATCTTGCCGGCCAGGTCGGTCATCTGCGTATGCAGCGGCATGACGGCGCGCGCCGCTTCCACACCGCGCGTCTGCATCTGATGCAGATCCATCACGATGTCGTAGTAACGCTTGCGCTGGGTGTCGCTGAGCTGGTTGGCCGGGTCAAGCACCACGCGCATGGGTTTGGTGCCCACCGACTTGCCGTCAACGAGGAGCGACACGTTGAACGTGCCTGGCAACACCAGGGGCCCCTGGTTCGCGCCACCGCCACCGAAGCCGCCACCACCACCGCCGCAGGGGTTGGTGGGATCAACGCCTGAGGGTGGCTGGGGCGCCGGCACTCCGGGCACTGCGCCACCGCCGCCCGCACGTCCACCCGGTCCGCCGCCCTGACGACCGCCGCCAGGCGCGCCACCCGGAGCCGTCACCACCGTCGGCGCCGGGTCCACCCGCATGTCCCAGCACACGCTCTGGATGCCCGCCACGTTGCGCGCGGCTGGAATCGCAATGGTGCGAACGTCTTTGCCAAGCGCGTCAGTGATCTTCAATGACAACGCGCCCACGGGCTTCTTCAGGTGGAACTGAATCACCGCGTCGGTCGGCGGATTCTCACCGGCGAAGAAGTGATGACCCCAGAACTCGTCGTTCTGATGGTCCTTCGAACGCCACTGCAGCGCCGGGCCGATGGAGAACAACGTGGCATCAGACGCGGAAGCCTGCGTTGCCGCGAATTCCTGGATGGGTTCGAGGTGATCGAGAATCCAGATCGACCGGCCGTGCGTGGCCAGAATCATCGCGTTGTCGCGCGGGTGAATCGTGATCTCGTCGATGCGCACCGTCGGAAGGTTGCCCTTGATCCGGCGCCAGCTCTTGCCGCGATCCAGCGAAGCGAACAGACCCGTCTCGGTGCCGATGTACAGCACATCGGCGTTCTTCGTGTCTTCGGTCAGCGTCTTCACCACTTCGGTGCTGAGGTTGGCGTTCACGGATCGGAACGTGGCGCCAAAGTCGTTGCTCACCCACATGTAGGTCTTGAAGTCGTTCAGCCGATGCGCGTCCACGGTGACGTAGACCGTGCCGGCATCAAACCGCGACGGCACCACTTCCGACACCCACGCACCCGCCGGGAAGCCGGGAATGTTCGCCGTGACGCGCGTCCACGTCTTGCCCGCATCCTTCGACACACTCACCACACCGTCGTCTGTGCCGGTGTAATAGACGCCGGCCTGCTTCGGTGATTCGGCGAGCGACACAATCGTGCCCCACGACACGATGCCGTCGTTGCGCGCGATGCGGATTTCGTTGCCGCGCAGGCCCATGATGGCAATCTCGTTCCTGTCGGCATTCATCGTCAGGTCAGGACTGATGACCGACCATGAGTCGCCACGGTCACTGGACTTGAAGACCTTGTTGGCCGCCGCAAGGATCGTCCCGTTCTCGTTGGGCGAGAGGATGAGCGCGGTGTCCCAGTTGAACCGGAACGGCAGCGCGCCGTCAGCCGCCGGCGGATCGGTGTTCGCAAACGTCGGGCGGATGTTGCGGGATTCACCCGTCTCTGCGTTCTTGCGCTGGATGTTGCCGTCCTGCGATTCGCTGTAGACGATGTTGGGGTTGAGGGGATCAACGAGCACCACGAAGCCGTCGCCGCCCTGCACCTGATAGAAGTCGCTGTTGAGGATGCCGCGCGTAAAGCGCGTGGCACTTGGTCCGCACCAGTTGTAGTTGTCCTGCAGGCCGCCGCACACGTTGTAAGGCGTGGCCATGTCCACACTCACGTGGTAGTAGAGCGCCAGCGGCAGGTTGTTGTGCTGGAACCACGTCTTGCTCATGTCGTAGGAAATCGCGACGCCACCGTCGCCACCGATCAGGATGTGGTTGGGGTTCGCCGGATTGATCCAGATTGCATGGATGTCGTCGTGGATGGCCTGCGCCGCGTCGGTCTGGAATGTGCGGCCGCCGTCGATGCTCATCTGCATCCCGACGCCGCCCATGTAGATGCGGTCGGGGTTGCTGGGATCGATCCGCAGCTGGCTGAAATACATCGGCCGCGGATTGACGTTGCTCACCTGCTTCCACGACGCACCGCCGTCGTCGGACCGATAGAGACCTGTCGGATTCGAACTGGCCGCCGGCGCCGGAGCGCCCGCCGCACCAGCCGCGCCGCCTGCGCCTGCACCCGCGCCACGGCCACCGCCGCGGCCGCCATCACCGGCACCGGCCGGGCCCTGGCCCTCAACGAGCGCGTACACGATGTTGGCTGACGCGCGATACGCGTCCACGGCGATACGGCCCATCGGGCCCGTCGGCAGTCCGCCTTCAACGCGAGCCCAGGTCTCGCCGCCGTCGGTGGACTTGAACACGCCGCTGCCGGGACCGCCGCCGTTCATGCAGCACTGCGAACGGCGCCGCTGATACATGGTGGCGAACATGATATTGGGATTGGCATCGGCGATGACCAGGTCGTTGGCGCCGGTGTCGGCATCACCTTTGAGCACGAGCTTCCACGTGGCGCCACCATCGGTGGTCTTGTAGACGCCGCGGTCACCGCCGGGGCCCCAGAGCGAGCCCGTGGCCGCCACGAACACGACGTTGTCGTTGGTGGGGTGCATCACGATGCGGTTGATGTGGTACGAGGTGGGCAGGCCCATGTGCTTCCAGGTCTGGCCACCGTCGATGGACTTGTAGACGCCGTTGCCCCACGACGTGCTCTGGCGGTTGTTCGACTCGCCGGTGCCAATCCAGACCAGATCCGGATTCGACTGCGAAACCGCGACGTCTCCGATGGACATCAGGCCCTGATCCTGGAACTGGGCTTCGTAGGTGGCACCATTGCTGGTGGTTTTCCACACGCCGCCATGGGCCGTGGCGACGTAGTAGATCGCCGGATTCTTTTCGTACACCGCCAGATCCGAAATGCGGCCCGACATGGTGGCCGGTCCAATCGACCTGAAGTGCAGGCTGTCGAGCGGGTCAGCCGGGGCGGACTGCGCCGTCAACTGCCCACCAATGGAACCCGAAAACGCCACGCCGAGAACCAGCGCGGACAACCCAACGAATCGAAGATGCCTCAACATTCAACCTCCAGAACCGGGAGCACGAAAGAGTCAGGATTATAGCCCGGCAGGTATGATCGGGGGACCATGACCACCGCCGCCGTGAAGAGCCGCAATCGGGCCGACATCCCAGTGGAATACACCTGGAACCTGGCCGACATTTACCCCGATTGGCAGGCTTGGGAAGCCGACCGTGGCCAACTTGAGCTCAAGATCGATGAATATGCGGCGCTCAAGGGCACGCTTGGGCAGGGGCCTGAGCAACTGTTGACGGCCTTCAGGCAAAGTGACGCGCTGGGCAAGCTGGCGCACACGGTGTATTACTTTCCATCGCTCAAGTACGACGAGGACCAGCGCGACAACGACATCAACGCCAGGCGCCAGACTATCGAGGCGCTGTTTGCCCGGTGGCAGCAGGTCACGTCGTGGTTCAGCCCCGAACTGCTCACCATCCCCCTCGCCACCGTTCGCGGCTGGATGGAAGCGAATCCGGATCTGGCCCTGTACCGCTTCGCGATAGAAGAGGTGTACCGGCAGCAGGAGCATGTACTGGACGAGGCCGGCGAACGCCTGTTGTCACTGGCCACTCGGGTGAACGCCGCGCCGAATGAGGCATACAGCGCGTTGTCCACAGCGGACGCGAAGTTCCCGGACGTGACCCTGAGCACGGGCGAGACGGTCAAGATGTCGTACGGCCAATACCGTGCGGTGCTGGCGGGCAACCGCAATCAGGCCGACCGGCGCCTGGCGTTTCTCGCGCACTACGGCACCTACGCGGCCAACATCAACACATACGCCTCGCTGTATCACAGCGTCTGCCAGCGCAACTGGTTCCAGGCGCGCGCCCGGGGCTACGCCAGCAGCCTGGACGCCGCACTGCACGGCAATGCCATTCCCGCCGCCGTGGTGGAGAACCTCATCGCGGCCGCACGCGCGGGTGTGGAGCCGATGCGCCGGTATCACCGGCTGCGGCGCGAACGCCTGAAGCTCGAACGTTATTACCCTTACGACTTCTCGATCCCGGTCGTGGAGTGGGATCAGCGCTACGACTACTCCACCGTGGCCTCTCCTATCGTGGAGGCGGTGGCGCCGCTTGGCGCCGACTACCAGGCGCGCATGCGCCGCGGATTCTCAGAACGCTGGATCGACGTCTTCGAAAACGACGGCAAACGCAGCGGCGCCTACTCCGCGAGCGTCTACGGCAAACACCCGTACATGCTGATGAACTGGAACGAAACGCTGGACGACGTGTTCACGATGGCGCATGAGATGGGCCATTCGATGCACACGATGCTTTCGCACGAAACCCAGCCGTTTGTGTATGCCGACTACACCATCTTCGTGGCCGAAGTGGCGTCCACACTGAACGAAGCCTTGCTCCTCGATCACATGCTGGAGCGGACCGGAAGTGACGCCGAGCGGTCGGTGCTGCTCCAGCACGCCATCGACAACATCACGAGCACTTTTTACACCCAGGTCATGTTCGCGGACTTCGAATTGCAGGTCCATCGACGGGTGGAACGCGACGAGCCCGTGACGGCTGACGTGCTCAACGCCGTGTACAAGGAATTGTGCGAGGCCTACTACGGCGATGCCGTGAGCCTTGAGGAACTGACCCCGATCACCTGGGCCCGGATTCCGCACTTTTACAACTCGCCCTTTTACGTCTACCAATACGCCACGTGTTTCGCCTCGGCGGCGAAGTTGTCCAAAACGCTGATGGCCGGCGCCCCTGGTGACCGGGAGGCGGCGCGGACGAGATACATCGAATTGCTCTCTTCTGGGGGTAATGACCATCCGATGAAGCAGCTCGCCAAGGCCGGAATCGACCTGTCGGAACCGGACACCGTGGCCGCCGTTGTTGAGCAACTCGACCGATTGGTGACCCAACTCGAGGGCATCTGATCCAAGCCAGCTGCCCTGAGCCTGTCGGAGGTCCACTCTGTTGGATCGCCGGATTCAGGCACCCGGATTAACGGGTCGTAGGCCGTTTGCGATGTCCCCCCGAGTACCTGCCGTAACTGGTTGAATCGAAACGGACACGGCGCCTGTACGGGATCGACCGAGTGAGCGGCCCCAGTACGGCACGGCCTTTCCTTATAGGGAAGGCGTGGGCATCCTCGATAAACTCAAGCCGCAACCCCGTTGGAAACACGCTGACCCCGCCATCAGGCTCGAGGCGCTTCGCGAACTGACCGACGCCGTTGAGTTGGCGGCCATCGCGGAAGGCGACCCGGACGCCAAAGTCCGGCGCGCGGCCATTGACCTCGTGACCGACCCGGCTGTTCTTGGGCGTGTGACCACAACTGATGCAGACCAGGCCATCAAGGATGCCGCAGCGGATCGCCTGCTGGGAATTGCTACCGACCCTGCTGATCCCACCATTTCGACGGCAGCAGCCCGTCTGCTGACCGACAACAGGCGCCTGTCAACGTTGGCCAAGAGCGCGGCGGCCGACGCCGTTCGCGAAGTGGCCCTGAGCCGGCTGTCCGACGAACGATCGCTCGGCGGCGTGGCCCGCCAGGCCAAGGTTGAAAGCACGGCCCTTGCGGCCTGCGCGCGGCTGACCTCGACCGACGAATTGCTCGACACCACGCTCAACAGTGCCCACAAGGATGTGGCGCTGGCGGCATTTGATCGCCTGGCCGCCACGGCCTCCACACCACTGGCCGAAGACGCGGCCCTGCTCAAGACGATTGAATCCCGGTCGCAGCAGAAAGCCGTGGCGCGTCGCGCAAAGACGATGCTGCAGGCGATTGAAGAGGCAGAAAACGCACGCCGGGCGGCCGAAGAAGAGCTGCGGCGCCAGGAGGCGCTGCTCTGCGACACCGTCGAAAGCCTGACAGACATTTCAGATCCCGACCGCGCGGACGCCGACCTGACGCGTATCAGCGCAGCGTGGCAGGCCCTGTCGGGGCCCGATGCGGCCGCAGCGCGGCGATTCACGGCCGGCGAAGAAGCCGCACGCGCGCGCATCACGCAGCGCCGCAATGAAATTGAAGCCGCGGAAGAGAAGGCCCGCCGGCGCGGTGAGGCGCTCGCCAGCCGCGAAGCGCTCTGCCAGCGTGTGGAAACGATCGAAGGCGACGACATCATCGAACAGCTCGTCCCGATCGAAGAAGAGTGGGCGCAGCTCACGCCGCTGGTGGGGAATGGCCGCGAGGCGGATCAGCTGGCCTCACGATTTGCGCAGGCCGTCGGCGCCTGCCGCAAGCGGCACGCCCTCGGCGCCGCCCTGCAAGAGACCCGTGCCTCGCTCGAGACGCTCGTAGTTGAGGCTGAAGCCCTGCCCGCACAGGGAGATGAGGCAGCTGACGGCCGTTGGCAGGCCCTGTCGCGCGACGCTCGCGCGATGGTGGCCACACTTGCCGACGCGTCGCGCCCTGCCACTGACCTGGCGGATCGCCTGGCCGTCGTCTCACGCGCGTTCGAAGCGCGTGAGGCGGCGGTACGCGAAGCGGCGGAGAAGTCGAAGCTCGATCTGGCCGTGAAGCTCCAGCGCCTGGCCGAACGCGCGAAGCGCACAGCCGAATCCGAAACGATCACGTTGCGCGAGGGTGAACGCGTATTGCGCGATGTGATGACCGCGCTTGAAGAAGCGGGTTCGGGCGATCACACGAAGGAAGTGACCGAGGCCATTGCCGCGCTGCGCGTGCAACAGGAAACGGTTGCGCCGCGCGTGAAGCATCTGCGCGACATGGACGACTGGCGCCGCTTCGCCAACGCGCAGCAGCAGGAGCAGCTCATCGCGATGGCCGAAGCCATCGTGGCGTCGCTCAAGGCCGAAGAAGAGGCCGGCAAAACTGCGGAGCTGGCCGCCACGGCGAAAGCACTGCGCGAGTTCCACCTGCGCTGGCAGGAAGTGGCCGACGCGCCGCGCCACTCGGCGCAGCGGCTGTGGGATCGCTTCAAGACCGCCACCGACTTCATTCGCAGCCGGTGCGAAATCTACTTCGCCAAGTTGCGCGAGGAACGCGGGGCCAATGTGGCGGCCAAGGCCGCGCTTGTGGAGCAGGCCGAGGCACTCGCCACATCAACCGACTGGGCCAAGACCGCCGCGAAGTTCCAGGAACTTCAGAAGGCGTGGCAGGATACGGGCCCCGTTCCGCGCGATGCCGCCCGCGATCTGGCGCAGCGATTCCGTGCCGCGTGCAACACGTTCTTCACGCAACGGCGCGACGACCTGATGTCCAAGAAGAAGGAGTGGGCCGAAAACCTCGCGCGCAAAGAGGCGCTGTGCGTACGCGCAGAGGAATTGGCTGAGTCCACCGAGTGGGATGCCGCGTCTTCCGAGATGAAGAAGCTGCAGGCCGACTGGAAGACCATCGGCCCCGTGCGCCACAACAAGAGCGAAGTGATCTGGACCCGTTTCCGGTCTGCGGCCGACAAGTTCTTTGAGCGGTACCACAACCGGCACCAGATCGCCGCGGCGGAGAAGATCGCCGAACACGTGGCGCTCGTCGTGGCGCTCGAGACGTTGGCGGCCGTCGAAGAGGCGCCTGAAGACCTGGCAGCCCAGGTGCAGACACTGCGCACCACCATTTCGAAGGCGCCAGTTGTGGTCAGCCCCGAGATGAAGGATCTGCACGGACGCTGGAAGGCAGCACTGGCCACACTCGTCGCCAAGTGGCCGGCCGCGTTTGCGGGCACCGATCTTGACCCGGCGGCCATCCATGAACGCATGGAGAAACTCATCGCCAAGGTTGAGGCGCTCATCAAGGAAGAGAAGCCGGCCGTGGCATCCAACAAGTCGGCCACGGAACTGCTGGCCGAGCGGTTGCGCTCAGCGCTGGCCAGTAACGCCATGGGCCACCGCGCCGACGATTCGAAGTGGCGCGCCGCGGGCGAAACGGTTGAGGAAGCTCAGGATGCGTGGCAGCGGATTGCTCCGGTGCCAAGCGAAGACACACACGCGCTCGAAGCCAGGTTCAAGGCAGCCTGCAAGCGCGTCATGGAACAGGTGAAGCTGCACGTCAGCGCGCCTGTGGGTGGCCCCGGCGGCGGTTTCGGAGGAGGCCGCCCCGGAGGCCGGCCCGGTTCTTCAGGCGTCCAGGGTCCAGGGTCCAGGGGGTCCCGGGGTCGTGATGGCGGTCGGGGTCCAGGGGTCCAGGCGCGGGTCCGGCCCGAACGCCCGGAAGAACGACGCGCAACCCGTCGGAGCCTGAAGAGACTGACTGAACTGGCGGAACTGAGGAAATGGCGGAACTGACTCCGCAGTTCCGTCACTTCCGCCAGTTCCGCCAGTTCCGCCAGTTCCGCCAGTTCCGCCAGTTCCGCCAGTTCCTAACTATCTGTATACGACTCTGCCTCCCACGATCGTATACACGACTTTCGCTTGGCGGATTTCGTCGTCTGGAACAGTAGTGATGTCTTTCGAGAGCACCACGATGTCCGCGAGTTTGCCTGGCGTCAGTGACCCCTTGGTGTTTTCTTCGAACGCGCCGTAGGCGGCCCAGAGTGTGTAGGACTTGAGTCCTTCAATACGCGACATCCGCTGATCGGGGAAGAACACCGAACCATCCGCCACCTTGCGGGTGACCGTGGCGTAATAACTCGCGATCGGATCCACGTCCTCCACCGGCGCGTCGGTGCCGTTGATCACCATGCCGCCTGACTTCATCAGCTTCTGCCACACGTAGGCGCCTTCTTCCGCGCGCTCGGCGCCCAGGCGCGCCGTCACGTATGGCGCGTCGGACGTGGCGTGAATGCCCTGCATCGCGGCGATAACGCCGAGTTGGCCGAACCGCGGAATGTCATTGCGATGGATGTGCTGCGCATGCTCCACGCGCCAGCGCAGGTCTTTGCCATTGCGGTTGTTCTTGCGGAACGCCTCTTCATAGATGTTGAGCACTTCGCGATTGGCGCGGTCGCCGATCGCATGCAGGCACAACTGATAGCCGTGGTCGATCGCGAGTTGCGCCGTGGTCCGCACATTCTCGAGGTCGCGGCCGAGGCCGGAACTGGTGACTGAATCCGAATACGGCGCGAGCAGCCAGGCACCGCGCGACCCCAGCGCGCCGTCCACCGAGATCTTGATGGCGCGCACCGTCAGGTGTTTGTTGCCGTAGTCGATCACACGTCCCCGCGATAACTGCTCGGGACTGCCACCGCCGCGAATCATCACCCACAGCCGCGCCTGCAGCCGTCCGGCATCAATCATCCGCTTGAAGCGCTCGACCTCAGTAAAGCTCGAGCCGGCATCCTGGAAACTGGTCACGCCCTTCGACAGAATCTCGCGGTTCGCGAGTTCGATGACCTGTTCGCCTTCCGCTTCGCGCTCCTCGGCCGTGGGCACCGGCTGACCGGCGCCGCGTCGAATCAGGCCCGATGCGGTTTCGCGAAGAAGTCCCGTCGGATTCCCCGCTTTGTCTTTCAGAATTTCGCCGCCGGCCGGATTCGGGGTCTTCGCCGTCAGGTTCGACAGCTCCATGGCCTTGGCATTCGCAAACGACGCGTGACCGCTGGCATGGGTCAGGTACACGGGATTGTTTGGCGAGACCTTGTCGAGCGACTCATGCGTGGGAAACCCTTCCACGCTTGGCTGCGGTACTGACGACCACTTCTCCTGATGCCAGCCGCGCCCGATGATCCATTGTCCGGGCCGAGCCTTGGCGGCCGCATCGCCCACCATCTTGACGATCTCATCCCAGCTCTTGACGTTCATCAGTTCCAGGCCCAGCTTCGCCTGGCCAATGCCGGTGAAGTGGCCGTGCCCTTCGATGAATCCGGGAATCGCCGTCTGTCCCGCCAGATTGATGACCTGCGTTGCCGGCCCGATGTAGCGGCCAATCTCGGCGTTGGTGCCCAGCGCCACAATCGTGTCGCCGTTCACCGCGATGGCCTCAGCCACCGGCCGCGCGTCATCAGCCGTGACGACCCGCCCGTTGTTGAGCACAAGGGTGGCGGGCGCCACTTGTTGCTGGGCAGATGACGTGCTCACCAACAGGATTCCGAGGACTGGCGCGAGAAAACGTGGTTTCAGATTCATGACAATGGACACCTTCAAAAAGACGCGCTCCGATGACCCCGACAGAATAACTGGATCACTTGAATCCGATCCGTTTTTCCGCAAACACGAAATACGGCAGCGACAGGACGGCGAGGGCCGCAGCGATGCCAAACGCGGGGCGGAACCCAAGTTGGTGAATCAGACCGCCCATCACCGTGGACCCGCTGCCGACACCCGTATCAAAGGCCGCGAGCATGGCGCCAAACGCCGCCCCGCGCCGCCACTGCGGAATGCGCTTCATGATGTACGCGGTGTAGGCCGGATACACAAGGCCGAACCCTGCGCCGAACACCAGCGCGGCCAGCAAGAACATCACGATCCCGTTCGCCAAAGCCAGCATCGTCATGCCCAGCGCGGTGGCGGCCAGGCACGGCAACAGCGCGCGCCGGTGGCCGATCTTGTCGAGGAAACGACCCACCGAGATGCGACCGACCAGAATGGCCGAGGCCATCACCGTGAGAAAGAGACTGCGGGGCGAGACACCCAGCTCATCAGCGAACATGGCTGAAAAGCTGGTCAGGCTACCGTATCCGAATGCGATGAGCGCCATGGACACGGACAGCGCGAGCACGCGCCACTCCACGAGATCCTGAAGTGTGCGGGGCCGGGGAGGGAGCGTCGCCGCTTCGTCGCGATCATCGGGCAGATGCCAGGCGATGGCCGCCATGATCAGATTCAGCGCGGCCACCTCAAAACACATCGTGGCCCAGCCGAAGCTGAAGACCCAGAACCCGAATGGCGGCGCGATCGCAAGCGCCGTGACCGACGACAATCCCCAATATCCCAGCCCCTCAGCGCGCCGGGTTTCAGGCAACGTGGCGGTCATATACGCGCCCGAAGCCGCCAGCAGCCCCGACCAGAACAACCCGTGCACAAACACAAAGCCGAGCAACACACGGTAATTCGTGATGAACGCGTAGCTCATCGAAAACACCGCGAGCACAAGGCTGACGACGATCAGGACGCGGCGATGTCCGAGGCGATCCGCGATCTGCCCGGTAATCGGCGCCGAGAGCGCAGACGCGTACGTCAGGAATCCAAGAAACAGCCCCGCCGCAAACGTGGTGCCCCCAAGCGCCAGCACGTGATACGGCGCCGCCGGCAGCAACTGGAACAGCGACACGAACACGGTGAACGTGTACGCGCACATCACGAAAAACCGTGGGGTGAAGAGGCGATCGGACAAGCGACAAGTTTATATGGACCCTGGACCCTGGACCCTGGACCCCGGACAACAAGTACAATCGCTCCATGCGCCCCAGTGCCCTTTGGAAGAACTTGCCTGCGGAGAAGCGGCTGATTGCCGCCACCGCCTTCTGGAACGATGAACACGGCGTTGAGCAGCAGGTGGAGGTCATCGTGACCATCGCCCGCAAACTTAACTTCAGGCCGAAAAGCGTGCCGTCGCTGCCGATCGAGCGCCGCGCGAAGCTCCTGGCGGGCATGGACGACGTCTCGGACGTGGTCGCCTCCCGGGCGCTGATTGCCTACCATCTGGAGGCCGAACGGCCGATGATGGGCGCCTTCCTTGATGCGCTGGGGATCACCCACGACAACGGTTTGATCACCGCCGAAGACGTGGCCGCTCCCGACAAGGCCAGGCTCACCGAGGCCGTGCGAACGCTCAAGACCACATTCCCGGCCGACGCGGTGCAGTTGTATTTGCACACATTGGTGTTGCTCGATGGGGACACATGGGCCAACCTTGACGGGCTCATCAACCCGGCTGCCTAGTATTTGTGGCCACTTCTCAGTGGCACTCGACTTGCTTCGATCAGGCTGTGGGAGGGCGGTGTGCGTCCTAATGACGTGGCAGCACGATCCCTCTTGTGTCCAATCCTCCTCCTCCTCCTGATTGGAGACGGGGGCTGGCTGTCACAGGCGTCGGCGCAAACCGTCCCTCCCACCACCCCTCCCCCAGCCGTCATCCAGGAAGCGCCTCCCGATCTGCCCGTGGACCTCGGGCGCATCAAAACCGCACTCGAACGGCCGATCCGCGTAAAGATCGACGACGGGCGCGTGCGTTTTTACACGGAGACCGTGGCGCCAGGGGGCCCGTCGTTCAAGGAGTTCTCGAAGAACTTCAACCTGCGCTTCGGGCCCGTGCCAGGCGCGGGCATGACGCACCAGGAGTTCCTGGGGATCGTCACACCCAAGCTCCGGTACTACTCAGATGTTGGAGAGGGCCTGAAGGCGCTGGCGTGGGGCCTTGGCGAAACAGCAGGCTGGTGGGCCATTCGCAAGCTCTACAAGGAACTGAGCGAAGCCACCGATGAACGCCGAATCAAGTCCATCCGCGATCAGATCGATCGGGAACTGGCAGCGCTTCGAGGCGGCAAGTAGAATCCTCTCGTGTTGATCCGAGCCACCCTCGTCGCGTTCGCGTTGTGGGTCATGGTGGGCCAGATGGTCCCCACTCCCAGACCGCCCGAAGCTGCAGCGCAAGCCGCGATCGACCTCGCGAAAATTCGGGCCGAGGTGGATGCCCTCATCGCGGCAAGCGGCGCCGAAGTGGCTGTGGCCTGGCGCCCATTAAGCGGCACGAAGGGTGAAGAGATCCTCATTCGCCCCGACCTGAGGTTCCACGCCGCCTCCACCATGAAAGTGCCGGTGATGATCGAGCTATTCCGGCAGGTGGAAAACGGGTTGCGCAAACTCGACGACAAAGTGCTGGTCACCAACCAGTTCACGAGCATCTTTGACGGGAGCCCGTACATCCTCTCAGCCACGGAGGACTCCGACGGCGAAACGTACAAGGCCATGGGTAAGCCGCTGAGTCTTCGCGCGCTTGTGGATGCGTCGATTACCGTCAGCAGCAATCTGGCCACCAACATCCTCATCGAACACCTGCGGGCGACAAACGTGCAGGCCACGGTGGACACGATGGGTGCCGTTGGCATGCAGGTCATGCGCGGCGTCGAAGATCAGAAGGCCTTTGACGCCGGCAAGAACAACACCACGGATGCGCGCGGCCTGTTGGTGCTCTTTGAGGCGATCGGGCGCGGCACTGCCGTGAACCCGAAGGCCAGCGCGGCGATGATCGAAATCCTGAAGCGTCAGAAGTTCAATGACGGCATCCCTGCGGGCCTGCCGGCCGACACGCCCGTGGCGCACAAGACCGGATGGATCACGCGCATCCATCACGACGCGGGCATCGTGTATGCCGCGCGCCCCTATGTGCTGGTGATTCTCACGCGCGGCATTGCTGATCGCGCGGTCAGCGCGAAACTGATGGCCGACATCAGCCGCGTTATTGCTCGCGCAGCAAATTAACCGGATCCACTTTCATCGCGCGACGCGCCGGCCGCCAGCACGCCACGGACGCGGCGACCAGCAGCAGTACAGACACCGCGATCACTGCGATCGGGTCAGACGGCTCCACTTCATAGAGAATCGTCCGCATCACCCGCACAAGGAAATAGGAGGCGACCAGTCCAATCGCCAACCCTGTGACCGTCAGCGTGAGGCCGTTGCGAAGGATGAGCCTGAACACACCTTCGGGACTGGCGCCCAGTGCGAGCCGAATGCCAATCTCGCGCATCCTCTGCGTCACGAGGTACGACAACACTCCATAAATGCCCGCCACGGCCAGGCCTAACCCCATCGCGGCAAACGTCAACAGCAGAACCAACACGAGCCGAGGCCGCGCAATGGCTTCATCGAACAGGTCGTTGACGACGTTGGTTTTCCAGATGACCAGACGACCGTCAATCCGATGCGCCGCCTGACTGAGCGTTGGAATCACCGTCGCCACGTTTTCCGCCCTGACCACAAACGTGCGGTACTCGATGATCGACGGCGGATTCGGTCGCGGCCGCGCCGTCGCGCCCGGGGGCAACCGCATCGGTTGAAACCACTCAAACGCCCCCTCCGCATCGTCCAAATTCAACTGGCGGACTTCGTTCGAGACGCCGACGACGGTGAACGACCGAGCGCTTTCCGCATACCGGAACGTTTTGCCGATGGGCGATTGGCCGGGCCAGAACTTCTTCGCAAAGCTCTGGGAAACAATGGTCGAGGCTGCCGGTTCGTTTTCGGTAAAGGTGCGGCCTTCGATAATCCTCAACCCGATCGTGGAGAAGTAGTCGGGCCAGACTTTGTAGACGGGCACCACCACCTCATCGCTCAACTGCCCGGGTCGATCCAGAAATTCGAGCTGGGCGAACGCGATTCCGTCCGTGTCGGGTGGGACGGAGCCGGCGCTGGCGGCCGCCACATCAGGCAGGCGGCGAAGCTCCGTGAGTACGGCATCAACGAGCCGATCCCGGACGGCCGCGTCTGCGTAGGGTCCCGACGGGAAGCCAACTCTCATCACGACCAGGCCATCCGAATCAAAGCCGCGGTCGGTCGAATGAAGCTTCTGGAAACTTCTGGCCATCAGCGCCGCGCCAACAAGCAGCACGATGGCGATCGTCACCTCAGCCACCACCAGAGAGGAACGAATGCGTCGAGAGGCCACCGAGCCAGCCGAAGAACGAGACTCCTGGCGGAGGACGCCCAGCACGTTGGCGCGGGATCCGATGATGGCCGGCGGCAGACCAAAGAGCAGCGAGGTGAAGAGCCCGGCGATGACGGCAAATGACAACACGCGCCCGTCGAGGTCGATCGTGTTCATGCTCTGAAACACCATCTCTTCGGGGATGAGCGCGCCCGAAAGCGCGAGGGCACCCCACGCCACGGCCAGGCCTGCTGCCGATCCCACCACGCCAATGAGGAGGTTTTCGACGACCGTCTCTCGGATGAGATCGCGGCGGCTGGCGCCGAGGGCCGACCGCATGGCGAAGTCGCGGCTGCGGGCGAGCGTCCGTGCGAGCGAGAGGTTCGCGATGTTGGCGCAAACAATGAGCAGCAGGAATCCCACAGCGCCGCCAAGGACGACGAGTGATTGGCGGGTGCGTGCGTCGCCGATCTTCTGCCGCGAGCGCAACGTGGCGGTCATCCCGTCATCTCCGCCCGACGCTTTGACCAGACGACCGCCGCGCTCCTTGACGCGTGCGTCGGCTTGTTCAAACGCCACGCCCGGCTGGAGGCGCGCGAACGGCACGACCTCGGCGCCGGCGCTGCGCCACGCCGGCGGCTCCTGCATATCGAGCGGGAGCCACAAGTCCTGCGCCTTGTTTGGAAAGTGGAACGTTGAGGGAAGCACGCCGATCACGATGTGGGGGCGCGCGTTGAGAACCAGGGTGGAGTTGATCACGCCGCTCATCGAGCCAAGGGATTCGCGCCAGAAGCGTTCACTGATCACCACCTGCCCGTCCGTGCCCTGGCGACCGTCGCCTGCGCTGAACAACCGGCCTTGTGCGGGCGCCACACCCAACATCGCAAGGAGTCCGGGCGATACGAGAGCGGCATTCACAGAGCGCGCCCCTTCGGAGGCCTGATGAATCACCGAGTCGGTGTCGTACGCCTCGAAGCGATCGAACAGGTCGCGCTGGCCTTGCCACTCGCGGAAGAGTTCGCGTGTGAAACCTGGAAACGAGACTTTGGACTTCTCTGCGAAGTTGTGGAGCTCGACAAGCCGATCGGCCTGCGCGAAGGGCATCGGACGAATCAGCAACGAGTCGATCACGCTGAAGATGGCGGTGTTGGCGCCGATGCCAAGGGCGAGCGTCAGGACGGCGATTCCCGACTGCACGCGGCTGGCGAGCAGGCTGCGAACAGCGAGGCGGATGTCGTGCGACAGGGTCTGCATGAAGGGCCGGCCTTTGTGATGAGGAACGTTCGGTGTGTGGCCGCCGGTAATTGGCGTGGGGATGCCGGCGCGAGCTTTGACCGATGCGCGTGCGAGGTCGGTGATTTCGGCGCAGACGGTGTGTGCGAAACCCCACCAGCCGCGGGTGGCGCGGGCATCACGACACACCTCCATCAGCGTCTCTTCGGCATCGGCGCTCCACATGCGTTGTTGCGCCGCAGGCGCAAGGCGCATCACCCATCGGGCGGCGCCGGCGACGGCACGCGGAACGTGAGCCGGGCGGGTCACCGTTACACTCCGCCCGCGTCGCTGAGAACGTGTTTGCGCCGAGCGTCGCCGATGAGCCCTTCCAGCCGTTGGGCCTCGGCGCGGAGCACCGCGTCGCCCAGGGTGGTCAGCTGGTAGTAACGGCGGCGGGAGTCGGCGCGGGCGGCGGGGCCGTCGGCGCCGCCGGCGGTGCCGCTGATCGGGGTCCGGAGGTCGCTGATCGGAGTCCCAGGGTCCTGGGGTCCTGGGGTCGATACCTGCCCCCTGGCCTGGCCCGGTTCGGCGATGAGTTCCTGCTCCATCAGCCGTTGCAAAAGTGTGTACAGCGTTCCCGTCCGGAGCCTGACCGCTCCCCCTGACCGCTCTTCGACCTCTTTGATGATGGCGTAGCCGTGCCTGGCGCCATCTGCCAAAGCGAGCAATACCTGGAAGGCGAACGGTGTAAGTGGTAGAAAAGAAAGGTGGTTCTTGTTGTCGACGGGCATATTAACTAGCTTCTCATATGGATAAGTAGATAATCAATCTACTTTCTTTCTGTGCATTGGACGATTGAATGGGGCGAAAGGTTTGCCAGGGTCCGGCGCGCTTGAAGTTCAGCGCGCCCTACGAAGACACGGATTTCGAGGCGCGGCCTCGTCCGGAATTTCGTAGCGCGGCCTGGGTCTCAAGGCCGCGGAGGTCGGCGCGCTTGAGACCCAGCGCGCCCTACGAGGACACGCATTTCGTAGCGCGGCCTGGACCTCAAGGCCGCGGAACTTGCACTTTACTCCGTCCGACGGTATAACGTTGGCCGGAGGCAACGTGACACCCCAGGTCTTCCAGATTTTGCTATCCCTCGCCGACGGCCCTCTGCATGGCTACGCCGTCATCGCCGAGATTCGAGAGCGCACCGGCGGTGAGATGCGGCTCACCGCGAGCACCTTGTATGACGCCCTAGCCCGGCTGGTGGACCAGAAACTGATCGAGCAAGCACCGGCCGTTCCGGACGCGGCGCCCGGAGACGCGCGACGCCGCTACTACCAGCTCACGGCAGCCGGCCGCACGGCGGCCGAGCAGGAGTCTGCGCGTCTGGCCCGGCTTCTTCAAATGGCAAGAGAGAAACGGTTCCTCGCGTAACGCGCTCATAGGAATCGCGCATGTATCGCCTGTTGCTTCTCCTCCTGCCCCCCCAACGCCGCGCGATGTACGGCGCGGAGATGAACGACGTGTTCGTAACGCTGTGTGCGCACGCTCGACAAGAGCGCGGATGGGTCGGCGTCATCGCCACCTGGATGAAGGAGGCGCTGGGCATGACGAAGTTTGCGTGGCGCGAACGCGGCGGCGGCAGCCCTGATGTGCGCCTCCACGAAACGCGCGGGCCCAGGCCTTTCAACCACGACGAGTGGCGCTGGGCGTGGCGCGGCGTCCGCGCGCGAGGATGGCGCACCGTGTTTGTGGTGCTGCTCTTCGGCCTCGCATTGGGTGCGAACGCCGTCGTCTTTGCCGCAGCCGATGCATTTGTATTCCGCACGCTGCCCTACGATCGCCCGGATGGACTCGTGGTGATGCAACGGTCCTCCCGGGGGCTTCTTGGTGTCAGCGACTACACGTATCGCGACGCGATCTTTGAGTGGCGCAAGCACACCGACCTGTTTGCGGGTGTCCACGCGCACGATCGAGGCGCGTCTGCGTACCTGACCGCGGATGGTTCTACCGAGGTGGTTCGCGCGCAGCGTGTCACGCCGGGGATGTTTGAGCTGCTCGGAGTGTTGCCCGCGATCGGCAGACCGTTTTTGCCGGCGGACGCTGTGAAAGGCGCCCCTCCGGTCGTTGTGATCAGCGACGCACTTGCGCGCCGGTTATTCGGGGGGGCCGATCTGGCAGTCGGCCAGACCTTCTTCACCGGCACCGACACGCCCGAAGTGATTGGCGTCATGGCGCCGGCGTTCCGGTTCCCTACCGCGGCCGAGCAGATCTGGCGGCCACTCGATCTGGAAACGCAGCCCTACAATTCGGGTGTCGCCCATATCGCGCGTCTCGCACCGGGCGTGACGTTGGACGAGGCTGCGGCGGCCGTGACGAATCGCCTGCCCGCTGTCGCCGCAGTTGTGCCTGAAGATTCGCGACGGCTCCTGAACCGCGCGATCCGGGATAAGGAGCTCTCCCTGAATTCACTCGCCGGCTTCCGGCGGCAGGCAGATGTATCCCTGATTTTTTCTGTGCTTGTTGGCGCGGCGGTCAGCCTGCTGCTCATTGCGTGCGCAAATGTCGTCAGCCTGGAGCTCGCGTCGGCGTCTTCGAGGCTTCGCACGCTATCGGTGCAATCGGCTCTGGGCGCCACGCGGGCGTCGCTGGTCCGCGTATGTCTGCTCGAAGGCGGACTGCTCATGGTGTTGAGCGCGGCGACCGCGACCGGCATCGCACTGTGGGGCACCGGTGTGCTCTCTGATCAACTCACCGTCAGCATGCGTGAGGCGCTGGCGAACCCTGTGGATGTGGACCTGCGTGCACTGGCGCTCATGGTGGGTCTTGCAGCAATGGCGTGGGTGATGACCGTCACGCCGACCCTCGTGCGCGTGTCCAGTCTCTCGGTCGTCTCGGGCCTGCGCCACGATCCCAGAACCATGCCTGTCTCACGCGCGGGGGCGCGAACGCGCCAGTGGCTCATGACGTCGCAGGTGGCCCTCACGGTGCTGCTCCTGGTCGGCGCGCTCCTGTACATCCGCACGTACGAAGCCCGCGTGGGGCTCGACAAGGGCCTGGATGCCAGCGCGGTGGCGACGCTTCAGGTGTACCAGGCGCCGGACGGCAAACGCGAGCCCGCCGAACTGGAAGCGGAGTTGCTGGCCCGGCTCCGTGGCCTGCCCGGAGTGCTGGCCGTGGCGCGCACCTGGAACCTGCCGCCGTCAACACAGTCTGGCGCAAGCGGTCCGATCCGCATCAACGGCGACGTGGTCGACACAGGTAACAAGTGGACGATGGTGTCGCACTACAGCGTGGACCCTGATTACTTTCGGGTGATGTCGATCACGCTGCTATCCGGACAGTTCTTTGATGCGACCTCGCGGCCTGAACACGTCGTGATCGACGAGCGGTTTGCGCGCACGTTCTGGCCCAACAGTTCTCCGCTCGGCTCCAGGTTTCGCATCGGTTCGACGGGTATTGCCGGTGTCAGTGAATATGAAGTCATTGGCGTCAGCCGGCAAATGCGCGCGGACCGGCTCGAGACTCCGGAAGGCGGGAACGTCTTTGTGTCGTACATTCGGCTGTCTAAGGATTCCGCGCCACTGACTTTTGTCGCGAAGCTCGACGATGAGCGCCGGCTGCCTATGATCGGAGAGGCTGCGAGTTCGGTGGCGCCGCGACTTGTGGTGCGCACAGACACCATCGAGGCGCGCTATCGCAGGCTTGAAGGCAACACCCGCCTGGCCGCAGCCATCACCGGCGCGTTTGGTGCCGTCGCGTGGATCGTGGCAACGGCGGGTATCTTTGCCGTCATGGCGTTCCTCGTCTCGGGTCGCACGCGCGAGATCGGCATCCGGATGGCGCTTGGCGCGGATCGCGGCAACGTGTTGCGGATGGTCTTCGGGTCGTCGCTCCGGTTTGTTGTGATTGGCACGGCCCTGGGCTTGACGGCCGCAGCTATCGCCAGCCAGTACATCTCGACGCAACTGTTTGGCGTCACGCCCACCGACCCATTGACCTACGCCGGAGTCGCCGCGCTTGTCATCACCACCGCCGCGCTTGCGACGTGGTGGCCGGCGCGACAAGCCGCGCGCGTCGATCCGGCGATTACATTGCGCGCGGAGTAGCGGCGCGGGCTTCGGCGCCCTTGAGAACCAGGGCGCCCTACGAGGACACGCATTTCGTAGCGCGGCCTGAACTTCAAGGCCGCGGACCTCTGATCGCCGCCATCGCGGCCGCGTCCACCGCCTGCGCGGCGCCGATGCTGCCGTTGGTCATGATCACCACGCCGCGATCGGCCGCGGCATCGAAGGCGACGATGGCGTACCAGAAGGTATTGGAGCCGTTGTGCCAGATGACGCGCCGGTCGGGCGTCGCCTGCGAGACCCAGCCCATCGCGTAGGTGGCACCGGCGTCGGGCTGATGCAGCCGCTTGAACGTGTCCACCTTGACGATGCCGTCCTGACCCCGCTCACCGCGAAGATGCGCCTGTCCCCATCGCGCAAGATCGCCCACCGTCATGTGCAACCTGCCCGCAGGACCGAGGTAGGGCGGGTTGTCAGCACCGACGCCGGGCTCGACCGGCGTCAGTGTGCCGCTCGTGGCACGACGATGGCCTCGGGGCTGGGTGAGCAGATTGGGCACGCCGGGAGGGCCATGGCCTGCACTGGCGAGACCGAGGGGTGACAGCACTTCGTCGCGCACAAGGTCCTCCCAAGCCCTCTTCGACTTCGCTTCCAGGATCGCGCCCGCAATGATGTAGCCGAGATTCGAGTAAAGGTACGCGGCGCCGGGCGCGGCGGTCGGATCTGTCGCGAGCGCGGCGTCGATCACGCGTTGCCGCTGCACATCCACCGTTGGCGCACCTTGTGCGACCGACGCCATCATGCCAGGCAACACGTTCGCGGGCAGACCGGCGCGATGACTCAGCAACTGCGCCAGCGTCACCGGCGCGAACTTGCCGGCGCGCGGGCCGAGCAGGTCGCCCAGCGTGGATGTCCACGACATCTCACCGCGTTCCACGAACTTGGCCGTCAGCAGTGACGTGAACGACTTGGTGATCGACCCGATGTGCCAGAGGTCGTCCGGAGTCACCGGTGTCGTGTCGCCCATCTTCCGCACGCCGATGGCGCTGACCGCCGACACCTCCGCGGACGAAAACGTCGCGCCCGCCACGGCGGGCAGATTGGACTGTGTGCGCAGGGTTTCCAGGCGCGCCGCAAATGTCGGCTCCTGCGACGCGAGAGGCCGAAGGCCACACACCAGACCGACACACGCCACAACAACGACAGCTCTTACGCGCATTACATCTCCTCTTCGAGGTTCTTCATCAACGCCACCAACTGCGCTCGATGCGGCAACAGGGTGTTTTTGACCGCCCGGTCGTTGAGTCGCCACACAAACCAGAATGCGGCTCCCACAACGGGGATCACCAATGCAAAGACTCCGACGAATCCAACCCACGTGCGCGCCCAGACCTCGGGGCCGATGTCGGCTTTCATCCCAAGGAGTGCGCCGGCGCAAATCAGGAGCGCCACGACAAACAGCGGCGCGAGGTACCACCAGCCGACCGACCCCAGCATCCGTACCTGATGGTCGATCTCCTCAAGCGCCTGCTGCAACCCCTGGCGCACAGTGGAGCCGACCGGGGGCGCAGACGGCTTGCGCAGGCGTTCGCGCACAAACGCGGCGCCAACGCCCAGAGTCACCAGCGCCGCCATCACCCACGGCCACACCACGGGTGCGAGCGTGGCAATCCAGACAAACGCGCCGCTCATCCCAACGGTGGTCCCAAGTTCGACATAGTCGCGCGTGGCGACCCGACGGTTCAGCACTCGCGCCTGCTTCAGCGCCTGTTGAATCCGGGCCTGATCTCCGCCGGGCGCTGGTGCCGGCTGTTGTGCCCAACTCTGCTGGATGTGTGCGAAGTCCATCTCAAGCCTCCAGGAGTTCCATAAGGCGGCGACGAGCCCGATGGAGCTTGACGCCGGCGTTACCGGTCGTAATCCCAAGGATCTCTGCGGTGTCCTGCTGCGACGCGCCTTCGAGCGCAAGAATCAGGATGGCGCGATCGATGGGGGCCATGTGACGCAGAGCGCGCAGAACCGCGGTCCACTCCATCCGTTGCATCGCGGCGCCCTCACCATCGGCCGCCGGTTCATGGCTCTCGTCGAGCGGGTCGTGCGCGGGGCGGCGACCGGCGGCACGGCGGCGCGTCAAGGCCACGTTGAGCGCCACCTGGAAGATCCAGGTGGACGGCTTGGCATCTGCGCGAAACGAGGGCAGCGACCGCCACAACGCGAGCAGGATGTCCTGTTGCAGGTCTTCTTCGTCGGCAGCATCGACGGCATAGGCGCGGCTGATGCGAACCAGGATGCCGCGATGCTCTGTAAGCCAGCGGGTGAGCGTGGCGTCGTGGTCACTCATCGGTCTGATCGATGAGTCTCCGGGGAGCGCAGGACATTACAGGCATATAATCCGCCAAACCGTGCAGGATTCCCCGCTCCCTACGCCGGGAGGGTTAGGATTTACCTCGTGAGCCTTCTCGGCGGATTTTCTGGTGTGCGTGGCACGATTCCCAATTCCGAGGACCTCGCTCCGACGCGCAGGCAACTTGGATGGCTGACTGCAATTGTGGCGTGCGGCATCAGCCTCCGCCTCGCGGCACTTTATTGGCAGATGAGTCTGCCGACGTTCGGCTGGAGTAACCCGGACCAATACCTCTCGGACGCAGCAAGCCTGACTCAGTCCGGCTCCTGGGTATGGACCGTGAGCGCCATCCAGTACAACTGGGGCGGCGTGACGTGGTTGCTTCCGCCAGGCTACCCGGTCTTCCTGTCGCTTTTCTATCGAGCCGACTCTGCGAGTCCATTTGCTGCCGCAATCGCTCAGTGCTTGGTTGGTGGAGCCACCACGATTCCAATGTTCTTTCTTGCTCGGGCCCTGCACAACGTTCGTGCAGGTTTGGTGGCTGCCTTCATCTGGGCGATCTGGTTTTCGGGTATGTCCGGCGTCAACCTGTTCGTCCAGGAGCAGCTGTACATTCCGCTGTTGGTATTGGCCCTGGCCGTACTGGCGGTCTGTCTGCGGAGACAAGGCGGACTGGGTCAATTCGTCTTGGCGGGCGTCTGTCTGGGCCTGGCATCGCTGACTCGAGCCATGCCCCTGTTTTTTATGGTTGGGCTCGTGCCCCTTGTCTGGCTGTTCGGGCCGACTCGGAAGGCAGGTCTTCATCGATCGTTGGCGTTGTTGGCGGGATTCCTCTTGCTCGTCGCGCCCTACATATCCTGGGTCAGCCTCACGCATGGGGAGCTTGTCTTGATCGACAACCACATGTCGATCCTGCATGCGAAACCGGGCGGCACCAATCCCACTGGCCTCTGGACAACCGCCACCGCATTCGCGCGAGAAATCATTGCGCAGCCCGGCGAAAAACTCGACATGGCACGCGGGATGTTTAATGTCTACGGTCCAAGCTGGCTGTACCACCATGGGGCCGCCAGCACGGCTTTCGAAAGAGCCATGACCGGCGTGATGGTGCACGTCGTTCTCGACACGCTCTTCGTCTTCGTTTGTGTGCTGGCGCCAATCGGTTTCGCCGTGGCCAGACAAAGGCAGGTCGGATTCGTCTTGATCAGCTGGTCCGCATTCGTCGTGGCAGCGTCCGTGGCGGCTGGTTTTTCTGGCCCCAGGTATCGTGCCCCACTCGAGGTGGCGCTGGTCTGTGGCGCATCAGTTCTGCTTGGCGGTCGTTGGAGAATCCCCGGGCGTTGGATTGGACTTCTCGGCGTCGGTTCAGCCCTCGGCTTTGTCCTGCTGCTGGGATCGCCATACATCAAGTCCTGGGACGCCCGCGTGCCGTACGGGTTCGACGAGTGGATCAGACTCAACGATGATCGCTTCAAGGCGCGAGCGCAGGGCAACGCGGGGTTTTATCTCCCCTCAATCGGCGGCGCCTTTGTCTTCGATGTCGAGCCGGTTGCCGGAGCTGCCGAGATCTATCTGACCGTGAAACAAGAGGGAGTTCCGGTCAGGACCGTTCACGCCACAAGGGGCCAGCCCACCCAGGTGCGTCTGCCGATGGTCGATCGAAATGTCACGTTTATCGAGACCATTCCCATAACGAGCACAGGGGCGAGCGTTCCGGACGCGGCCTACCGGCTCCGGGCGGCTCGCTAGGTAACGTGCGGCGCGGGCTCAAGCCCATTTCACCTCACCGTAACGCCGATCGCGTCGCTGACGGCTCTGGCGCCTGCGGCATCCGACGGTCGATTGACGATCTTGCCGCGCACCACCATCGTGCTGGACCCGCCACCATCGAGGTTCAACGCATCTGTGAGCTCCAGCCGATCCGCCAGGCGCTGCAGCTCGGCGAACGACATCCCCACACTCACCTGCTGCCTTCCGTCCACCACCGCCAGCCAGATGAACCCCATCCGATCCACCCCCACCATCGTCCTCGGGTGACGCGACTGGATGAAGGCCGCGCCGCTGAATTTCTCCACGTCCCAACTTGTCAGCGAGACACCGCTCCGGCGGAGGAGTCCCGCGCCATTGACGACGTGATCGGCGGATTCGAGACGGTCGCTTTCGAGGCCGTGGACAGACGTCCACGTTCGGCGCATCTCGACTGTCACACCAGGCTCAAGCACGCGCAGTTGGTCGGGAAGTTCGAGTCCGCCGTACGACAACACAAGACCATCAGCCGGAATCGGCGTACTCCCCGCGTCGCGCCTCACGGCCGTGACTGTGAGTGGCTTTCCGCTGAGCACCCACTCCACGCCGTTGCCCGCGGTGTCGGTGTGTTCGTGATACTTCGGCGAATAGAGCATCAGCTTGCCGCGCGCACGCGTGGTATCAACGCCGTCGATCGGTACGACAACGGAGCGGCCGGCGCTGAGGGCGTGGAGTTCCACTCGAGCGCTCACCTGATCGAAGGCAAGCGAGGTGCGCCCGTCGGCTGGCGACCAGATCGCGATGGCGCCTTTGGGGATTGGTGTATCGCTGACGAGTTCGCCGGCCACCTTCAGCAGACCGATGGGTTCACCGTTGTTGATGTTGAAGAACCCGGCGTTAACTGCGGCCAGTGACTTGGCGCGGGTGGCCATTTCCAGCACGGGCTCGGCGTACATGACCTGATCGTTCGACAGCAGGCTGCTGAGCCGCGCGTGGGCGGGATCGAGCCGCAGGAGCGACACAGAAATCGGCCCTGCGGGGTCAACCAGCGTTGAATCGGTGGATGTGAAGAACTCCACGCCGCGGGCCACCTGATCGGGTGCGCTGAGCCAGGCGCCGGGGGCCTGGGGGCCCTGAGCCGCGCCGCAGGCCAGCGTCAACAGCGCGAACAACATCGAAGCTCGACGTGTCATGGGCTATTCTTTCACGCGTCATGAACCGGCGCACATTTCTCCTCGGTTCCGCGGCTCCATTGCTTGCGGCTGGCTCGTTCAGGCGCACCCCGCAGCCGACTGGCACGATCAGGCCGGTCCGATTGCGACCGGGTGACACTGTTGGGCTGGTGGCGCCTGCCTCGGCCACATTTCAGCAGGTGGAACTCGACATCGCGCGTGAGTCGCTTGAGGCGCTGGGTCTCAAGGTCAAAGTGGGCCGGCACATCATGGACCGGCACGGGTCGCTCGGAGGCCAGGACAAGGACCGCGCGGCTGACATCAATCGGTTTTTTGACGACTCAAGCGTGAAGGCCGTGCTTCCCACGCGAGGCGGCTGGGGCACGTCGCGGCTGCTGCCGCTACTTGACTACGACACCATCCGGCGCAATCCGAAGGTGTTGATGGGTTTCAGTGACATCACGGCGCTGCTCAACGGCATCCACGCGCGCACCGGCCTTGTGACCTTTCACGGTCCGAATGCGGGCGGGCGGTGGGACGAATACTCGGTGGGGTTGGTCAAGCGCGTGCTCTTCGACGGCGAGGCGGTGACGTTTGATAACCCGAAGGAAACAAGCGACCGCAACGTGCTCACCCAGACAGAGAATCGCATTCGCACCATCACGCCTGGCCGAGCCACCGGTCGGCTGCTCGGCGGGAATCTGACTGTGCTGACGGCAATTCTTGGGTCGCCCTACGTGCCGAACTTTGATCAGGCGATTCTGTTCCTCGAGGATGTGGGCGAAGACTGGTATCGCGTGGACCGGATGATGACGTCACTCAAACTCGCCGGCATCCTGAGCAAGGTGCGCGGCGTCATTTTCGGCACCTGCAGCGAGTGCGGCCCGGGCGAAGGCTTCGCGTCGTTTACGCCCGAAGAGATCTTCGCCGACCACCTGGCGCCGCTCGGTGTGCCGGCCTGGCACGGTGCGATGATCGGCCACGCACAACCTCAGTGGACCCTGCCCGTCGGCGCGATGGTCACCATCGATGCGAGTCTTGGGACGGTGGCAATGACGGAGAGCGGGGTCACATAGGGGGACGGGTGTGTTTTCCACAGAAACGTGCGAAATGGGGACAGGTCTCGTGGTGAATTACGACGAGACCTGTCCCCATTTCGCGCGTTTCTGTGGAAAACACACCCGTCCCCCTATTGGCCCCGCTACTTCAATGCCACCATCGGATCCACGCGTGCCGCGCGGCGCGAAGGGATCCAGGCCGCGAGGAGGCCGATCGCGACGAGCAGAGCGGCCGTCGATCCGTACACAACCGGGTCGGCCGGCTCCACACTGAACAGAAACGAGCGGACGGCACCTGACAGCGCGTACGCGCCGGCCATGCCGATCACGAGGCCGGTGGCCACAAACACCATCGCGCGCCCCAGCACCATCGCCTGCACGCGCCCGGGCTGAGCGCCCAAGGCCATGCGCACGCCGATTTCCTGCGTGCGCTGGTCCACCACATAGGCCATCACGCCGAAGATCCCGACGCCGGTGATCACAATGGCGAGCGCGCCGAAGATGGACAGCAACAGCATGTTGAACTTCCGCTGCGCGATCAGGCGTTCGAACAGCAACTCGAACGTCTGCACGTCTCCAAGTGTCAGATCCGGCGCGATGCCCCAGATCGCCGTTCGCACCGCGGGCGCAATCGCCTCTGCGGGACCTCCAGTCTTGATCACCAGATCCGCGCCGAACGCCGACTTGGGCGTGATCGGCATGTACGCCTCGGGCCGAAGCTCTGACTCCGGCCCTCCCAGGCGCACGCTGTTGACGACGCCAACGACGGTGCGATCGCCATTAATTCCGATCGTCGCGCCAATCGGATCACGGTCGGGCAGATAGCGGCGGACAGCCTCTTCGCTGAGCACTACCACGGGAGCCCCGGTCACATCGGCATCACTCAGCGCGCGCCCGCGCAACACGCGGATCCCAACTACGTCGAAATAGTCGCCAGTCACATTCCGTATATCCGCCGAATCCTCATCGTCGTACTCGGCCACGCGACCGGCGACCTTCACGCTGGTACGGCTCCAGTTGCCCGACAGCGGCAAGCCGTTGGCAATCCCGCCCACCTTGAGCACACCCGGCAATTGCCTGACACGTTCGATCGTCTGCGGCACCAACACCGACGCACGCGCCATGCCGGCTTCGCGCTGCGCGCTATCGCTGAAGACGAACGGCGGATACACCGGCACCGTGAGCACATTGTGGTGGTCGAGACCGATGTCGACGCTGGTCAAGCGGACAAAGCTCGAGAGGAAGAGACCCGAGCCGACGAGCAACACCACGGCCAGCGCCACTTCGGCCACGACCAGCGCGCTTCGCACGCGTTGACGGACGACACCCGCCGTGTTCGCGCGGCCGTTGTCGCGGAGCACCCCATTGAGGTCGGGGCGCGATAGCTGAATGGCCGGCGCCAGGCCAAACGCGATTCCAGTGGCGCATGCGGCAGTGGCGGCTGCGGCCAACACGCGCAGGTCGATCCCGATATCGGTGGCCCTGGGCAGCGACGCGGGCAGCGCGGCCTTGAGGATCTCAACGCCCCAGAACGCGACCAGTACGCCGAGCGCCGTTCCGGCCACAGACAAGACCAGGCTCTCGACAAGCACACCCCGAATCAGTTGCCAGCGCGATGCGCCGAGTGCCGCGCGGATGCCAACCTCGCGGCTCCGGGTGGTGGCACGAGCCAACATCAGGTTGGCCACGTTGACGCAGGCGATCAGCATCACAAACGCGACCGACGCCAGCAGCATGAGCATCCATGGCCGCACCTTGCCCACGAGAGATTCGTGCAGGGTGCGGACGTGCACCTCACGTGCGGGAGCCCACTTGGGATGCGCAGCCTTGATGCCGGCGCTGATCGCGTCCATTCGCTGCTGGGCCTGCGCTATCGACGCGTCTTCCTTGAGCCTGCCCACGACCTGCAACCCGTAATTCCGACTGTTACCGCGCTGCTTCTGGCTTTCGGGAATGACGTAGGGCACCCACATCTCGCTGGGCTTGGCAGCACCCACCGGATACTCAAAGCCTTCAGGCATCACGCCGATGACTTCCCACACGCCGCTGTCAAACGTCATGGTTTTGCCCAGCACGTCTGGCGTGCCGCCGAAGCGGCGCTTCCACAACGCGTGGCTGATGACAGCAACCTTGTGGTTGCCATCGATTTCCTGGTCGGCTGTGTAAGCGCGGCCGATTCGAGGAGAGACCCGCAAGAGGCCGAACAGGTTTGCCGTGGTGCGCGACACACGGAGCACTTCCGGGTGGCCGCCCTCGCGAAGTGTGAACCCCCCGCCGCCAGTGACTGCGGCGAGTCCTTCGAACGCACCTTGCGCGCCCGTTGCACCAAGCCAGTCCAGATAATCCTGCGCGGTGGTGTAACCGCCCTGGAACCCGTCTGGTCGCGTGTCGATATCGGCCACTGACATCAGCCGATTGGGTTCGGCAAACGGGACGTTCCTGAGCACCGTGGCATCCACTACCGAGAAGATCGCGGTGGTGGCCCCGATGCCGAGTGTGAGAACGGTCAACGCAACTGCGGTGAAGGCAGGCGCGGCACGCAAGGCGCGCAACGCATTGATCAGGTCTCGACGCATGGCTATTGGACGACTGGGGAACTGGGGAGGTTGGGAAATGGGGAGCTGGGGAACTTAGGAAATGGGGAAATGGGGAACTGGTGGCAAAGAAAAGACGTCGGGTGTCTTTTTGGTGGCGGCAGGCAAAAAAAGACACCCGACGTCTTTTCTACCGCTGATTTGACAACACCCGTGGAAGGGTCTAGCGTGGCGGGTTAGACGCCTAAGACACTGTGAAGTGTCGCGGGGGACCCACCGGTGCGATTGGCGCACCACGGGGCGTATTCGCATCGCGCGATAGAGGACTCCAATCCTCGAGCCCGTCAGCTAACCCCGTCGGCCAGTTGGAGTCTGTTGTGTCCTTCCTCACGAGGAACGCCGTACTGGCGTTCGCCTTCGCTGCTGCCTGTGTTGTTCTTGGCTCGCTCATCTGGTTGATGGGCGCGTCCAATCCGTCCACGCCCGCCGGCTACGTCGGGTACCTCACCAAAGGTGCGGTCTTCGGCAAGACCCGCTTCATCGGCGTTCAGCGCGGACCGGTGTCTGCTGGTCGCACCTGGATGCTGCACGCCACAAACATCAGCGTCACTCCCTACACCTACAGCGAAGACTTTTCAGGCGACGACGCGGTGCTCAGCCGCGACAACCTGAAGATCGCGTTTCGCGTGCACACGGTGTGGCGCATCGACGAACATCGCGTGCCCTTGTTCATGGATCGCTTCAGCACCACGGTGACCGATGACTCAGTCGAACGTGACCCGGACGCCATCGTCAAAGTGGCCTATGCGAATTTCATTCGCGAGCCCCTTCGCACGTTCGCGCGGGATGAAGTGCAGCGCCGAAATGGACTGGACGTCAAAGAGGCATTGATACCTATCGGCGACGCCGTGCTCTCTCGCATCCGGCAGTATGCAACGGAGTCCCCCTTCGTCCTGACAAGCGTCGTCGTGGGCAACGTCCAGTATCCTGCCGCAGTGTCCGACGCGGTGTCGCTGAAGTTGGCGGCCACGCAGGAGCTGCAGCGCAAGGACACGGAGATCGAAATCGAACGCAAGGAGCGCACCAAGCGCGAAGTGCAGGCGCAAGGTATCGCGAATGCGATGCAGATCATCCGCGGCCAGCTCAGCTCGATGTACATCCAACACGAGGCGATCGAAGCGCAGAAGCTGATGGTGGGCTCCCCGAACCACACGGTGGTGTACATACCCGTGGGCCCGATGGGCGTGCCCATCACGGGCACGTTCCCAACAACGGCTCCGGCAGGCCCTCAAGGGGGCTCAGCGAATCCGGTGGTTCGCAAGTAGAAACCGGGTATCGTGTGCCGATGCGGCTGACCCTGTTCGCGTTATGTCTCACGCTGGCGGCCTGTTCCGGTTCACCGAAGCCCGATCCTGCGCCTGAGGCGGCACCACCCGCCTCGGGCGCCGGCACACCAGACGACATCGGCTTCGCGCCCGTCTTGCCGATCCGTATCGATGAGGTGAAGCACACCGACGCGCATGTGGACGGCCTCATCGCCACCTTGAAGACGCTCGTCTCAAAACAGACCGATGCATCCAAGTGGCAGAAGGACGCTGGGATTCACTTCTGGCGCCTGCAGAATCGACTCGAACGTGGCCGGCTTTCCGCAGACCAGGAAGCGCGGGTCGTCGCCGCCATTGACCAGATGGCCGCGGCGCATCCGGACGCCAAGGCCTACCTCGACCACCGAAAATGGATGGTGCAGCATCTCGCTGTGGGCAAAGCCGCGCCTGAGATCGTGGGCAAGGACTTCGACGATGCCGAGTTCACACTCAGCGAGACACGCGGCAAGGTGACCCTTGTAGTGTTTACCGGCGAATGGTGCGGACCGTGCCGGAGCGAGTACCCCTATCAGCGGCTGATGCTTGAACTGTACAAAGACAAGCCGTTCGCGATCGTCGGCATCAACAGCGACGCAAAACTCGACGTCGCGCGGAAGGGAAAGATCGATAGCCGCCTTCCTTACAGGTCATGGTGGGACGGCTATGCCGCCAAGAACACCGAGGGTCCGATCGCGACAGCGTGGGGTGTGACCGGGTGGCCGACGATGTATCTGCTGGATAAGGAGGGCGTGATTCGATTCGCGGGCCTCCGCCAGGAAGACCTGCTGAAAGCCGTGTCGCAATTGATGGCCGAAAAAGCCACTGAGTAGGTCCCCTGGAGACCCGCTGTGCAAACGGGTACAGGCGCCAGGAGGCAGTGGTGCGTACAGTCGAACCATGTCAGACAAAAACATCGCCGTATTCGGCATCTACTCGACGCGCATCGATGTGGAACGCGCTTCGGACGCACTCAACACCGCTGGCTTTCCGGCAGCCGACATCTCGGTGCTGATGCCAAGCAGCCTCAACGGCGCGGTCGACATGGGCATTGAAGCCAACACCAAGGCGCCTGAAGGCACCGTGGGCGGCTTCGCAGCGGGTGGGGCCATCGGCAGCGCTGTCGGAGTGCTCGCCGGACTGGGTTTGATCATGATTCCCGGCGTGGGGCCGTTGCTCGCGGCCGGCCCACTCGTTGCGGGGTTGGCTGGTCTCGGCGTGGGCAGTGCGGTTGGCGGCATCGCCGGCGCACTCATCGGCATGGGCCTGCCTGAATACGAAGCCAAGCGCTACGCGGAACACGTGCAGGATGGCGCCATTCTCCTGTCAGTGCACTGCGACACGCCGGGCGAGGTCCTGCGCGCCAAGGAGGTCGTGCTGGCCTCAGGGGCTGAGCACGTGAAGTCCTCGGGCGAATCGATGGTCGAGACGATGTCGATGCCTACGGGCCAGAGCCAGGGTCAGGGCCCGGGTCAGGCTTACAAGTAAGGCGCAACGAGGGCTTCGATACGTGCCGTCAGGGCCGGCGACACCGGCACGGTCACCAGACGCGTGACACTTCGAACAGCCTCAGCCGACCACTTGCGCCATGCGGCAAGGGCGGCGGCGTGATCCGTCAACCGTGATCCGTCCCGAAGCTCAACCGCCAGACGCGCGCGGCCAGCCGACGCCACAAGCTCGGCCACCTGCAGTGACATGGCCTCATCAGCGGACGCAAGTACCCAGGCCGACGAGGCCATCGCGACACCGACATTCCGCATTTCTTCGGGGCTGGTTTTGTCCGGTGTATCCAGGCTCGAGTGGTAATACCGGTCGGTGAAGTGCCAGTTCAAGAGTGACGGCACCCCGGCGGAGCCAAACACCGTGTGGTCGCTTCCACCTTCGTACGGATTCGTCTTCACCACCCAGGTCGTTTTCTTCGCCACCAGCTCGCACACGGCGAGGTGCAGGTCGTTGATCAGGTCACCCTTCAGCGTGTTGGCCCTGACGTTGCCGGCGCCCCACTCAGAGTGCGGGTCCCACGGCCGGGCCCACACGGCGCCTGGGTCGGGCCACCGCTCCACGAGGAAACTGCCGCCGGTTTTGGCCACGTCCTCACCAGTCATGTCCATGGAGAACATGTAGCGCACGCCCGCCATCAGATCGGGGTGTCTGGCGATCCAGGCACGGCTGCCGCTGATTTCGTTGAGCCACAGGAACGTGATGGTGCGGGCTGGAGGGGGAATGCGACCCGACGCCACGCCCACGCCGAGTGACCGCGCCAGTTCCATGAGCGTCGCCACGCCACTCGCATTGTCATTGGCGCCGGGTTCCTGAATGTGTGCCGCGAGCACGACGCGTTCGTTGGGCAACGTGCGGCCTGGAATTTCATACACGAGCGTTCGCTCGGGTTTGTTGGCGAACGTGCTGGCCACTTCCACACGCACCCGTTGGGGGCCGGCTTTGAGCGCTTCTCGCAGTGTGGTTGCCGCGCGCCGCGACGCCTTGAAGCCGAAGGCCTTCCGTGTGGCGTCAAGCGGGATGCTGCCCCACTGCAACACGTCCGGGTCGTCGGCGATGTACTTGGCGATGGATGTGGAAATGGCGCCGAGCGCGCCGCGCTGGGTCACCGCCTGCCGGAAGAGGGTGCCCAGATCAGCGTCACCAATCACCACGGCGCCTTTCAGATCCTTGCCTTCAAAATCCCCGGCCTGCCCGCGCCCGACGTCGACCAGCGGCGCATCAATCTTGCCGTCAGTGGAGATCGAGTTGATGGCCAGCGCGACGCGTTCGCGCTCTTTCGACAGCACCACCAGGTCTGGCTGGTTGGGCCGGATGAGGGCCAGCGTGCCAACGGTGTAGTCCCACCCGGGGCTGGGTGTCGCTGCCGTTTCGACCTCGATGTTCTTCAGGCCCGCGGCCTGCAAGCGATCGCGCACGCGATCGAGGGTCGCGTCGTACCCTTCGTTCCCCGCGAGGCGCCAGTACCGCGACGCGAACTCCACCTGCGCCATCGCCGCCGCCGGATCAAACCCGGCCCACGCCTGATCGATCACGGGTTGGACGCGCGCGGCCATCGCCGCAGGCATCTGCCGCGCCGCCGCCAGTTCGGCGCGCACACGGGGTTCAGGATCCTGCTCGCCCACGACGAGCAACGCGAACGCGAATACGAGCAGCTTCTTCATCGTTCACTCCATCCCAACATCTGTGTTTCCAGGCTCAGGGGATACGAGATCGCCACATCAGCAATCTCGCCTGCAGCATTCCGCACCGGCGTCAGGTCGGGCTGCACGAAGCCGGTATACGACGGCAGCTTCAGGCGATCCACCCGCGCCACCACTTCATCGCGCAGGTTCGGATCGAAGTGAATGCCGTGTGTTTCAAACAGCGCTTTCGCGGCCGCGTAGTCTCCGGTGGACTTGATACGTTGCACTTCGGCCAGCAACCGGCCAACGCCGTCGTGGAACGCTTTGCCGTCCACCATCACGTAGTAGGTTTTACCGTCGCGCTTGCGCACCTCGATGGACGAAGTGTGCGCCATCAACCAGTGCACAATTGCCTGGCGGTTGCGCATGTGGTCTTCCTCGATCTGCGAGCCCTCACGGATGCGTCGCAACTGGACCAGGGCATTGCGCGCATACGCTTCGTACTCGGCCAGCACAATCTCGGCCTGGTGCTCACCGGGCAACATTCCGAGTTCCGCAATTTTTGGCTCGCTCACGAAATACAGGCCCACCAGATCGGCGCGTGTCTCCTCGAGCGCCGCGTACTGCTCCTTGATCGCCAGTTCCGGCCGTCCCTCAAGATGCGCCTCGACCACGCCGCTTCCATGCCCCAACACTTCATGAATGCCCGTCGTGACTTCGCTGGCCAGCGAGCCCCAGCGTTCCGCCCTCGCCACTTCCTCCGGCGACCAGCAGAACTCTTCGCGATAGGCCCTGGGCTGTGACTTGTCGTAGGCCTCAGACACGTTGGCGATCGTGACGGACTTGCTGCCGTGCTGCTCGCGGATCAACTGGTCGTTCGGCAGGTTAATCCCGATGGGCGTCACCGGGCCTGAGTCGCCGGTTTCCATCACCACGTCAATCGCGCGCGCTGTCACACCCTTCACACTGGTGCGCCGCCACTTCGCGTCCCACGGCATCCGGTCCTCAAACCACTGCGCTGATTCGGCCAACCGCTGGATGCCGGCGGTCTTCCCGGGATTGACGTAGAACACCAGGGCTTCCCACGCGCCCTTCACGCCGCGCGCATCCATGTAGTTCTCGATGAAGCCGTTGATGGTGTCGACGGGCGAGTCTTTGTCTTCCACCCACGCGATGTCGTAGGCCACGCGGTCCGAGTCTTCACCCGAGTCATAGAACTTGATCAGCGCTTCCAGGGCCCTGCGCATGGCAGGGGTCGCGTAAGGCAGCGCGGCCGTCAGATGCCGGCAGATGGCTTCGATTTGCGGCCCATATTTACCGCCGACGCGATAGATCTCCTCTGCAAGGCGCCCGTCTCCGGTCTTCACCAGCCGCGAGTTCAAACCATACCGTTCGTCCAGCCCCGTCAGGTCGGCCATGGTGACGCCGCGGTACAAATTGTTCGCACTGTCTTCCAGAATGTCGCGGCTCTCGCCAGGCGTCTTGTTCGTCACCAGTGGCTCGTGCGTGGCGTCGAAAAATGCTGAACGGAGTCGTTCGAGCGTGTCGACCAGAGCTTGATCGTCGAGCGCGATCGTGCCCGCTTTCTTCGCCTCGGCCGCTACGGCCAACAGGTCATCAAACGAGCACTTCAGCACGAACTTGCGCGCCGTCAGGTTGTTGTAAGGACCGCTGTTGATCCAGAAGAGCTTGGTGTAGCGACGGATCTCGTCAATGACATCGCGCGGAGCCTTCGCCAGCGCCTCTCTGTTGGCGGCCCGCACAATGCCCTCGAGAATGGCGCGCATCTCCAGGTTGTGGCGATACCGCTGGTCGTAATAGATGTCTCGGCCGGCCAGCGCCGCCTGCGACAGGTGCCAGATCAGGATCTTCTGGTCGGTCGGCAGTGCCTCAAAGCCATCGGCATACAACTGCACAACGGCGGCTTCGTCGATTTGTTCAAGCAGGTAAATTCGGTCCATCAGATGTCGATCTTCTCTCGGTGTGCTGGCGTCCTGACGTTCCACTTCAGCTCGCGTTCCACGCGCGCCTTCAGCGTGTCCATCGGCCCGGGTTCGCCATGCACCAGGCACAGCGTGGACGGTGGGCGTTTGAAGCTCCTGAGCCAGCGCATCACTTCGTTGCTGTCGGCATGCGCAGACACGGAGTCGAGCGATTCGATCTGCGCCTGCACGGCAATCTCCTCACCATGGATGCGCGTCGTCTGGGCGCCGTCCTTGAGTTGCCGGCCGCGCGTGCCCTCGGCCTGATATCCGGCAAACAACACGGTGTTGCGCGCATCTGGCAGCACGCGCTTCAGGTGGTGCAGGACCCTGCCGCCCGTGGCCATACCGCTCGACGAGATGACGATACTCGGGTGATCGTCGTCCTGGACTTTTCGCGACTCCGGGATCGACGCAATCACATGCAGTCGTGCGGTCAGGAAGTTGCGGAGTCCCTCATCGAGTTCGTGCATGCGATCGCGGTACTCCGCCAGCACCTCGACGGCCATTGGGCTGTCCACGTACACCGGCAGCTCGGGAATGGCCTTGCGCTCTTCGAGGTGCCGCACCCAGTACAGCAATTCCTCGACCCGTCCGAGTGCAAACGCCGGAATCACGATCTTCCCTCGGCGCTTCACGGTCTCATTCACAATCCTCGCCAAATGCGCCCCATCGTCATCCGCTTCGTGCACCTTGTTGCCGTAGGTGGACTCAACAAGGACGACATCGGCATCTGGCGGCGCAGCGGGGTCCGGCAACACCGGTCGACCGTAGCGGCCAAGGTCGCCGCCAAAGAGAATGGTCTTGCCTTCAGAGGCAACCGTGATGCGGGCGTACGCCGAGCCGAGCAGGTGTCCGGCGTTCATGAACTCCAACTCGATCCCCGGAGCGATGGGCACGGGCCTGTCGTAACCGACAGGCTGCAATTGCAGCACCGCTCGCGCAGCATCGTTTTCCGTGAACAGCGCCAGCGCCGGCTTGTGTTTGGTGTAGCCCTTGCGGTTGGCCCGTTCCGCGTCTTCTTCCTGCAGATGGGCGGCGTCCGACATCACGATCTTCGCGAGCTCGGCGGTACCACCAGTGCAGAACACCCGTCCGGTAAACCCCTGCGCCACCAGTCGTGGCAGAAGTCCGCAGTGGTCGAGATGTGCGTGGGTCAACACCACCACGTGGATTGACGATGGGGGCACGGGAAACGGCTCCCAATTGCGCTCGCGCAGGACCTTGAGGCCCTGAAACATCCCGCAGTCCACCAGGACTCGCGTGCCGCCCACCTCCAACAGGTGCTTGGAGCCTGTGACCGTTCGAGCTGCGCCGAGAAATGTCAGTGTCATGCAAATAACCCCACCTGGCCGCCGGTGTGCCAGAACAATATGGTTTCGCCGGCCGAGAAGCTGTCTCGTCGGATACGTTCGATCAGCCCGGCCATTGCTTTTGCGGTGTACACGGGATCGAGGACGATCCCTTCGTGCCTCGCCACCAGCGTCAGCGCTTCGCGAGAGCCTTCCGTTGGAATGCCGTACCCGTCGCCCACAAAACGATCGTCCACCACCACGTCACGATCCGCACCAAGCGCCGCATGTGATCCGCCAAGGCGGGCGGCCATACCTTCGACGAGGCTGCGAACTACAGCTACCAGAGCCGTAGACGACTCATCGGCGCTGATGCCGATGATGCGCGCCTTCAAGCCGAACAACGCGCATCCTGCAATGAGTCCCGCCTGCGTCCCGCCTGACGACGTGGAATGGATGATGACGTCGGGTCGAAGGCCGGCGACGAGCACTTCCTGAATCCCGAGGGCGAAGCCCGCCGCGCCGATCGGCGTGGACGCGCCCAGCGGAATGACGCAGGGTCGCCGACCCGCTGCTTTCTCCTCTTCGGCAACACTTTCCATCATCGAGGCCCGTTCGTCCCGAGACGACGCGTAGCGGACGTCGGCTCCGAAGAGTTGATCGAGCAGTGCGTTGCCGGTGGGCCGTTCCTGTTGAACACCGTTGACCACCAGGATCACGCGCATCCCCAACGCCGCGCCGGCGGCCGCTGTGGCGCGACAGTGATTGGACTGAAGACCCCCGCAGGTGATGAGCGTGTCGGCGCCGGCGGATGCGGCTTCGGCGAGCACAGTCTGGAGCTTGCGAACCTTGTTGCCGCCCATTCCAAACGAGAGCAGGTCGTCGCGCTTCATGTAGAGCGATGGACACGCGGGTCCGAGCGCCGCGCGCAGTCTCGTGAGCGAGTCGATCGGCGTGGGATGAGGCGCCAGGATGACGCGGGGCAATGACGTCAGTGACGCGAGTGCGGTAGCCACCACTGCAAGTCTATACTTACTGGTCGTGACCAATCCGCTCGTTGAAGCACTGGAGAAGACGCCGAATGTGCTGTCGGTTGAACTCCGTCCGCCCCGGGCTGAACTGGATTCAGCAGCCGGCATGGATGCGTGGATCGATACCTATCACGCGGTCCGCGGACTTGTGCGCGACGGGATGTTCGTCTTCCTGACCGACAGCGCCGTTGGTGCGAAGGAAGAGAACAACCTTCGGCATCTGGTCATCAATCTGGGCACCGACGTGCCGCGCAGCCACGTCATTCCGTTCCTGACCACCAAGCACACGCGCGAATATTGCATCTCGTATGCCGAGAGCGCACTGCACCAAGGGTTTTCGACGATGGTGGTGCTGGGTGGGGATAAGTCGGTCGGGCCGCCCAGATGTGTGGAGCACGCGTGGCAGTTGCGCGAAGACATTCGCCGGCACGTGCCCGACCTGGGCCTGGGAGGCTGGGCCAACCCGCATCAGAACCCAGAGTCGCAGGTGGGCTACCTCCGCGATGCCCGCTTCTCGGCGGAGTTCTTCCTGACGCAAGTGGTCTCGCACCACGACCTGCCGAAGGTGGAGAGTTTCCTGACCGCGCGGCAGAAGGCGGGCGTCACGACGCCTGGAATCTTCGGGGTGTTCTATTACCGCAGCGCGAACCCGAAGACGCTGGCGACGCTCAAGCAATTCCTGTCCGTGCCGGCCGAGGCACTGACGGCCGAGTTCGGCGCGGGCGAGAGTCCGGAAAGCATTTGCGCCCGATCAATTCGAGAATTGAGGCGCGCCGGCGTGCGCCACTTGTATCTGTCGAACCTGCCGACGCAGGGCACCCGGCAGACGCTGGAGCGCATCCTGGCGCTGGTCTGACGTCACGACGGATTAGATCACGACGGATCACAGGAGGCTCAGAGACGCTGAGGATTCTTGGACAAGACCTTTGGCTATAGGCCTTTCCCTAAGAACCTCCGTGACTCTGCGTCTCCTGTAAATCCGGCGTGGGCTTCTGGTTAAGGCAGCGGCGATTGGCCCTTTCCGAAAGATCTCCCTGTCTCAGGGTCTCCTGTGATCCGACGTGGGCGATCGAAGGCGGCGTGATCAGAGGGTCTTCCCCCAGGCGCCATCGAAGACGAAGTCGGCGGCGCGGCGGCGACGGCGTGGCGTGACCTCGGCCGCGCGGTGCTTTTCACTCGCCAGAGCCTCTGGTAGCCCGGGGTAGCCGACGGCCATCACCACCGCGGGTTCGAAGGCGTCGGGCACCTGACACACTTCGCGCGCGATGGCGTGGCTGAAGCCTTCCATCTGCCGGATGGCCAGCCCCTGTGACTGGGCCTGCAGCGTCAGGAAGGCGACGGCCTGGCCGGTGTCGTAGTACGCGTGGCGGTTGGCTTCGCCGGTGAGCTCCACGGTGAGCTGGACCGCGGCGAGAATCAGCACGGGTGCCGTGCCGGCCCACGCTTGATTGCTGGCGCCCAATGCGGCGAAGAGCGCCTGGTACGTCTCCGGCGACTGCTGCCGGTGCGCTACGACAAAACGCCAGGGCTGTTCGTTGCGCGAGGAGGGCGCCCAGCGCGCTGCCTCGAACAGGCGCCACAGATCGTCCATCGTCACCTCACGAGTGGCGTCAAACGCCCGCGGGCTCCACCGTTCGCGGATGAGGTCGAGCACTTTGTGGTCTGCGTCGGCGTGCTTGGGATGTGTCATTGATGTGCTCGGGGGCGCGCTTTCAGTATCATCTCAGGAATGGCTCAGTTCCTCGACTCCGTGCCCTTCTCTGGAATTATCCGCATCCGCGACATGATGTATTCGGTCGATCGGCCGTTTCGCCTCGATCAGGGCGACGTCAGTTTCGACGCGCCTGAATCGGTCAAAGAAGCGCTTCGCAAGGGCATCGCCGAGAATCGCACGCACTACGTGCAGACCACGGGCATTCCGCCGCTGCTGGACCTGCTGGTGGAAAAGATGCGCACCCAAAACGGCATTCCCATCGGCGGCGCGGACGAGGTCATGGTCACCAACGGCGGCATCCACGGCCAGTACATCGCGTGTCTGGCGTTGCTTGAGCCGGGTGACGAGGTACTGGTGCCCGATCCCTGCTGGCCGCCGACCGTGAGCAACATCCTGGCCGCGCAGGCCGTGCCGGTGCCGTTTCCTGTCTATGAATCGCTCGGCTGGCGTCCCGACATGGACGAACTGGCGCGCCTCATCACGCCCAAGACCAAGGCCATCCTGATCAACACGCCGAGCAACCCGACCGGCGGCGTGATGACGCGTGAAGACGTGGACCAACTCGCCGCGCTCGTCATGGAGCGCAACCTCTGGGTGTTCGCAGACGAGGCGTATGAGGACTTTGTGTTCGACGGACACGAACATTTCAGCATCGCGTCGTGGCCGGGCCTCTACGAGCGCACGATCCCGCTCTACACGCTCAGCAAGACGTACGCGATGACCGGCCTTCGCCTCGGTTATCTCGCCATCAAGGACAAGAAGATCAACGAACGCGCGCGGAAGATCGTGTCGTTGACGACGTCGAATGTGTCATCGCTGATTCAGTACGGCGCGGTGGGGGCGTTGCAGGGGCCGCGGCAGGTGGTGGACGATTTCCGCATCGAACTGGGCGCGCGGCGCGACCTGTTCTACGAGAAGTTGCCCAAGGCGTCCAAAGGTATCCTCAGCGGCGCTCCACCTGTGGGCGCGTTCTACGCCTTCGTGAAGATCGACCCTGCCTGGAAGTCGCCGCTGCCGAATGCGCCGGAGTCCTTGTCGTGGGCGATGACCGAGTTCCTGATCAAGAAGGCGCGGATCGGGTGTGTGCCCGGCGTGGACTTCGGCTCACGCGGCGAAGGCCACATCCGGCTGTGCTTCGCGCGCGACCGCAAGGAACTGGACGGCGCGCTCGAGTCGATGGAAGCGCACCTGTAGAACGGTTTCAGCGTGTACGCAGCCGGGTCTGAAGACCCGGCCTCCTTCCGAATGGAGGCCGGACCTTCAGGTCCGGCTACATCCTCACTTCGCGACGAGCACCGCTTTGACGAAGCCTTCGCCCATCGAACCCAGGACCTTGATGTAACCGCCGGCTGCGGAACCCATCACGACAAGTTCGTCAGACTTCTTCAGCGCAGCGATCACCTTGGAGGTGTCGCTCGCCGTGGCCATGAGTTTCACGCCGTCGATCTTCGCGTGAACGACGTCGCCTTCGTTGAAGCCCGAACCGGCCGCGGGTGATTCACCGCCACCGAGCGCGGCCACCCGGTCGGCCGCCATCGGCTTGAGCGAAGACGCCTGGACCTTGGCGACAACGGCGTTGAAGTTGTCGAGCAGACTCGCGGCAATCACCTTGCCCTCGGCCGTGCTTGAGTACGCACCGGCGCCGCCAAGGAGTCCGCCCGCGATTCCCAAACCGCCCAGGCTGAAATCACGCTGCCGCGCTTTGCCTTGAGCCGACGCCACCTGCACACCCGTGCGCGTGGACGACAATGTGATGCTCGACTCGGCTTCCTTGAACTTCAGGCTGCCGCCAACCCCGATGCCAACCCGGCGGCCGAGGGCGCCACCGACCGCGCCGCCGACACCACCGGCGTTGTTGTCTGCGAACTGGACGTAGGGCGTCAACACAAAGTCGGCCGCCACCATCTGACCCTTGCCCATGTTTGAGCCCGACTGCAGTTCGCCAGACGCACCCAGCGCGCGCTCCTGCTGGAGGTTCTGCATGCCCCTGCCCCGCTCAACCACCACAAAGCAGTTGGATTCCTGGGCGTAGATTCGGATGAGTGCCGAGGGCGACTCGAGCGAATAGCGGCGCAGCCATCCGAGCACTTCATCGGTGGGCTCATTGACCGCGAGCGTGCCGTACGGCGTGGGGCACTTTTCGATCTTGTTCTTGTCCTTGTCGTCCTGAGCGGACACAGGGACAGCCATGGTCAGTGCGGCAAAACAGATCAGGGCGGACACAGCGAAGCGAGGTGTGGTTGGCATGGGTGGGAACTCCTGTCTCGGCGATTGGCCAGATTTTATTGTAAGTGCCGGCCGCCATCCACGCGAATCGTCTCGCCGGTGATGAAGTCTGAGTCGACCAGGGCCAGGACGGTCTTCGCAATTTCTTCGGCCCCTCCCCACCGGCCCAGCGGCGTGGCTGCCTCAACGCCGGCGCGTTGGTCTGCGGAAAAATCTTCTGGCGGCAGCACGGGCCCTGGCGCGATGGCATTGACCAGGATCTGGTCCTTCGCCAGCTCCAGCGCGAAGGCTTCTGTCAGCGCTTTTACGCCGGCTTTGGCCACGTAATAACCCGTGTACCCCATGTAACGGGGGCGTCCGCTGGCCGCGGTCCAGTCGCTGAAGTTGATGATGCGGCCGCCGCCGGCGCGTCGCATGTGCGGAATGGCTGCGCGCATACAGACGAAGGTCCCGCGCATATCGACGCCGAGCGTGCGCTCAACTTCCCAGGTATCCAGTTCGTCGAACGGCGCCGCCACATACCGCGACGCCATCATCACCAGCACATCGAGGCGGCCCAGTTCATCCGCCACCTGCTGGAATGTGGATTCAACGACCGGCGTTTCGTCGGTCACGTCACACCGCACCACCATGGCCTTGCGCCCAAGCGCGCGGACTGCGGCGGCGGCCTCTTCGGCGGCGTCAGGGGATGTGCGATACGTGAGGGCGACATCGGCCCCGCGCGACGCGAGGGCGGTGGCGAGCGCCAAACCCATTCGGCGGGCGCCAACGATCAAGCAGACCTTGTCAGTAAGGTTCATGGTGCGACGGTTAGTGCTGGGTGCTCAGTGCTCGGTGCTGGGGTGCTGGGGTGCTGGGTGCTGTGCGGCGCTGAGTAGCACGTCAGCACAAGAGCACGTCAGCACCAAGCACGGCTCCTACAGCTTTCCCCGGAGTCTCGCCCGTCCCGCCTGTCGCGAGGCGCGCGAGGCTTCGCGCTGACCGTCCAGGGACCACTCGCCGCCGCCGGTAAAGGTCAAACAAAGCAAGGCGCCAAGCAGGATGAGGCTGAACTCAAATCCCTGGCCGCGGTCGGGCACGCCCGTCCAGTTGAGGAAAAACCCGTTGACCCACTGGCCCTTCCACATGGCCACGGCGGTCACGACGGCCATCGCCGGCGCGGCAACCCGGGTAAACCACCCGATCACCAGCAGGACTCCGCCCAGGGTTTCAACGACACCAACCAGCACTGCGAGGGGAAACGAGGGGTTCAGGCCGAGACCCGCGAACAGCTGGGCCGTCATGTCGAGACCGCCGACACCGATGGCCGGGCCGGCCCACAAGCCAAACAGCTTATGTGCGCCGTGTGCGACGAATACGACGGCCAGTGCGAGCCGCAGCACCACCAGACCAAGTCCGTTCACGCCTTGCCCCCCTGCTGTCCGCGGTTATTGTGCCACCATCCGCGCTATGATTCGCAGGAAATCCGATGTAACAACGGAGGAGGATCAGCGATGTGGACCCGACGGCAATTCCTGAACCGCACCAGTGCCGCTGCTGGCGCCGCCTTCGCCACCTACAACCCCGAAGCGCTCAACCGCCTGCTTGAAGCTGGAGAAGCCCAGAGCGGGCGAAGCCTGGCTGACGTGGCCCGCGACGAAGACTTCTGGCGTGTGGTCCAGGAAGGCTTCACACTCGACCGCACCATCGTCAACCTGAACAACGGCGGTGTCTGCCCCAGCCCGCGTGTGGTGCACGAGGCGCTCAAGCGTTACCTCGATATTTCGAACCAGTTGCCCGCGTATCACATGTGGCGGATTCTTGAGCCCAACATCGAGAGCGTGCGGCGCGACCTCGCTCATGACATTGGCGCCGACCCCGAGACGATCGCCATTACGCGTAACGCCAGTGAGTCTCTCCAGATCGCGCAGCTCGGCATCAACTTGAAACCCGGAGACGAGATCCTGACCACCAACCAGGACTATGGCCGAATGATGAACACGTGGGAGCAGCGTGTGCTCAGGGACGAGGTCAAGCTGACGAAGATCCGGTTTCCGGTGCCGCCCGTGCAGTCCGACCTGGTGCAACGCTTCGAGGCCGCGATCACGCCCGCCACGAAGGTGATCCACTTCATGCACATTTCGAATCTGTCAGGACACATCTTCCCCGCGAAGGAGATCTGTGACCTCGCCAGAAAGCGCGGCATCATCACCATTGTTGACGGCGCCCACGCGTACGGGCACTTCCCGTTCAAGATCACGGACTTTGACTGCGACTACTACGGCTCAAGCCTCCACAAATGGCTGCTGGCTCCGGTCGGCACGGGGTTGCTCTACGTTCGGCCGGATCGCATCGAGAAGACCTGGGCTCTGCAGCCCGCGGCGGCCGCTCAGTCAAAGAACATCCGCAAGTTCGAAGAGATCGGAACGCACCCCGCGGCCAATCACAACGCGATCGCCGAAGCGCTCATGTTCCACCGAGGCATCGGGGGCGAACGGAAAGCCGCGCGCCTGCGTTACCTCAAGGCCCGATGGGCCAATGAACTCACCAAGCTTGACCGCATCGAGTTGCACACGGGAATGGATCCGGCCCACTCATGCGCCATCGGCACGGTCGGCATCAAGGGAATCCCGCCAAACGACATCGCCGCGAAGCTGTGGGACAACCAGAAGATCCTCGTGACGGGCATCGCAGTGGGTGAACCCCAGGCCCTGGAATACCAAGGCATCCGCGTCACGCCCAACGTCTACACCACGGTGGACGAGGTGGATGTGTTCATCGAGGCGATGACCAAGCTGGCAAAAAGCTGATCACGCAGGATCACAGGAGGCGCCGAGACACGGAGTAGGGCTTCAAAGAGCTTTCTGTCGATCTGCACCGAACTTTCTTGACTGTCTATTGCCTAAAACCTCTGTGCCTCTGTGTCTCCGTGTGATCCGTCGTACTTCGGGGTAGGATCGTTCGCATGCCTACGCAGGCGCCGGTGCACGTCGCCACTCGTATCTCGGGCTTCACGTATGCCATCCGCAACGTCGTGGCCGAAGCCCGGAAAGTGGAGGCCGCGGGCCGCACCGTCCGGTATCTGAACATCGGGGATCCGATTCCGTTCGGGTTCCACACGCCGCCTCATCTCATTGAAGCCGTCGAGCGCGCGATGCGTGACGGCCACAACGGCTACACGGCATCCGTCGGTATTGCCTCGGCGCGAGAAGCGGTTGCCCGGGAGTACGAATCGCGCGGCATGCCGGTGGGTGTTGACCGGGTCATCCTGACGGCCGGCACCTCCGAGGGCATCGAACTCGCGCTGGGCGCCATGGCCGACGCGGGCGACGAAGTGCTGGTGCCCACGCCGACGTATCCGCTCTACACAGCCGTGCTCGCCAAACTGGGCGCGAAGGCGGTGTTTTATCGCACCGACCCCGAGAATCACTGGCTGCCGGATGTGGCCGATATCGCGGGCAAGATCACGCCGGCCACACGAGCGATCGTGGTGATCGATCCGAACAACCCGACCGGAGCGGTCTATCCCGAGGCCACTCGCCGGGCCCTTATCGCCCTGGCCCACTCGTCGGGTGTGCCGATCCTGGCCGACGAGGTGTATGGCGACCTCGGATTTGACGGTCCGTCACCCCTGCTCGGCAGCCTCGACCCTGACGCCCCAATTCTGTCGTTCTCGTCACTGTCCAAGGCCTACGTGGCGCCGGGTTGGCGCGCGGGGTGGCTCTCGGTGGGGCGTTCGCCGCGCCTGAACGACGTCCTGGCCGCGATCAAGAAACTGGCCGATGGCCGCCTGTGCAGCACCGGGCCGATGCAATACGCCATTGAAGCGGCGCTCAACGGCGACCGCAGCCATCAACGCGAGTTCGTGCGCCAGCTCACCATCCGCGCCGACCTCACGGTGGCGCGGCTGAATGCGATCCCCGGCATCACCTGCGTCGCCCCGCGTGCAGCGTTTTACGCCATGCCGAAAGTGGCGTTGCCCCCCGGCAAGACCGACGAGGACTTCGTGCTCGCACTGCTCCGCCAGACGGGAATTCTCTGCGTCTACGGGTCGGGCTTCGGTCTTCCGGCGGCCGACGGATTCTTCCGCGTGGTGTTTCTCGCGCCACCGGATCTGCTCAGCGCAATCTACGACGACATCGCAACATTTTCCGCAGAGTGGACGCGCTCGTGAAACTCTCGATCATCATGCCCGCGTTCAACGAAAAGCGGACCATCCGCGAAATCGTTGCCCGCGTCCTCGCCGTGGACCTTCCGGACATCGAAAAAGAACTCGTCATTGTGGACGATGGGTCGAGCGATGGGACGAGAGACATCCTGGCCGAGCTCGACGGCAACAATGGCATTCGCGTGTTTTACCAGACGTCCAACCAGGGCAAGGGCGCTGCGGTGGCGCGCGGGATGCGCGAATCCACGGGCGACATCCTGCTCGTGCAGGACGCCGACCTTGAGTACAACCCCGACGAATATCCCATGCTGCTCCGGCCGATCCTGCGTGGCGACGCCGACGTCGTGTATGGATCGCGCTTCCTGGGATCGCCCAACGGTCATCGCGTGTTGTATTTCTGGCACTCGGTGGGCAACAAGATGCTCACGCTGCTGTCGAACGCGGTTAGCGGCCTGAACCTGACCGACATGGAGACGTGTTACAAGGCGTTGACGCGCGACGTCGCCGACCGGCTTGATCTGCGCTCCAAGCGTTTTGGGGTGGAACCGGAAATTACGTGCAAGGTTGCGCGGTTGCGTGCGCGTGTGTACGAAGTGCCGATCTCCTACAACGGCCGCACGTATGCGGAAGGCAAGAAGATCGGGTTCAAGGACGCCATCCAGGCCGCGTGGACCATCCTGCGGTTCTCGCGGTGGGAAGCCCCCGAAAGCGACGTCGGCGCCATGACGCTGCGGCGCATGTCGCGACTGGGCGTCTACAACAGGTGGCTGCACGATCAGTTCGACTCGTTTCTCGGTCGCCGCGTGCTCGAAGTCGGGTCTGGCGTCGGTAACCAGACGCGGTACTTCGTCGAGCGCGAACGTGTGATTGCGTCGGATATTGAACCGCACTACGTCAAGGAACTGCGGTCCACGGTCGGGCAGCGATCCAACGTTCGTGTTGCGTCGTTCGAATTCCCGCTCACGCAGGCCGCGCGCGAAGACCTGGCCGGCGAACGCATCGACTCCATCGTGTGCATGAACGTGCTGGAGCACATCGAGCGTGATCGCGACACCTTGCTCGACTTCGCCAAGGTGCTGCCCGTCGGCGGGCATCTGGTGTTGCTTGTGCCGGCCATGCCGTCGATTTACGGAACGCTCGACAAACACCTGAATCACTTCCGCCGATACGACCGCGAGCCTCTGCGCGCGCTGCTGACCGAGACCGGCTTCGAGGTGGAAACTCTTCGCTATCTGAACCAGCCCGGTGTCTTTGGCTGGTGGCTGAACTCTCGTGTGTTGAAGCGGCGAGTCATTCCCCGCGGGCAGGCGGGCGCGGTCAAGTGGATCATGCCGTGGCTGCGCGCTGAGAATCGCCGGTCACCCAGTTTCGGCATGTCGCTGCTGGCGCTTGCCCGACGAAAGTGAAACGGGCCGCCCTCCTCTACCTCGTCATCACGTGCGCCCTGACCTGGCCGCTGGCCACGGTCATGCATAAAGAAATTGCCGCCGACATGGGGGACCCGGTGTTTGTGTCGTGGGTCCTGCTCTGGACCGGTGGGCAGGTGCTCGCGTTCCTCTCGGGCGACTTCAGCGCGTTGGGCCGATACTGGCACGGCAATATTTTTTATCCGGAGCCGCTCACGCTGGCGTACTCCGAGCACTTCACCGCACAAATGCTGCAGGCCTTGCCGGTGCTCGCCGCCACCGACAACGTCGTGCTGTCGTATAACCTCCTCTTTCTCTCGACGTTTGTGCTGTCGGGACTTGGCATGTTCCTGCTGGTGCGAGACATCACAGGCCGGCCGATTGCGGCATTCGTCGCAGGCCTCGCGTTTGCGTTCGCACCATACCGCATCGATCAGTGGTCACACCTGCAGGTGCTCTCGTCGCAGTGGATGCCGTTCGTGCTGTACGCGTTCCGCCGATATTTCGAAACCGGCCGCCGGCGGGCGCTGGTGGGCGGCTCGGCGGCGCTGATCGCGCAGAACCTGTCGTGCGGCTACTACGTGATGTTCTTCTCGCCGTTTGTCGCCGCATACGTGTTGTATGAAATGGCGACTCGCCGACGCCTGGGGGACTGGGCGGCCTGGCGCGCGTTTGGTATCGCAGGCATTGTGGTGGCGCTCGTCACGCTGCCGTTCCTGACGCCCTACCTTGAAGTACGAAACAGCGGAGTGGGCGTCCGCTCCATCGAAGAGATGACGTCTTTTTCGGCTGACGTGCATGGGTTTGCCACCGCTTCAGAGCGGCTGAAGTTGTGGGGCACTCGTCTTGTCGCGTTTCCCAAACCCGAAGGCCAGGGGTTTCCCGGCATCGCCATTCTGACGCTGGCAATCGTGGGCATCGCCGCCGGCGTGGCACGCCGACGGAAGCGCGATGACGCATCAACTGGACAGCGTCTCTCGCCACGGCGGCAGATGCTGACCGGCGCATTGTTCATCCTCCTGGCAGTGCACCTGATCGCGACGGCGCGGGTGCTCGTCACGGGGAGTTTCCTGATCCCGATCGACGGTGCATGGGTGGAGTCGCACAACGCCGGTGGCCTGCTGCTGGGAACGGCGGTTCTTGTGGTGGCGTGGATCCTGGTTCGCAGGCAGCGGGGTCAGTCGGCTGATGAAGCCAGATCGCCGTGGGTGTTTTATGCGGTGTCGGCTCTGGCCGCGGCGGCGTTCGCGCTGGGTCCGGAGATTGCCGTGAAAGGACTGGTGATCAGCCCCGGACCGTACGCGTGGCTCATGCAGTACGTGCCGGGGTTCGACGGACTGCGCGTGCCTGCACGCTACCTCATGTTGATGGCGTTGTTCCTGTCTGTGCTTGTGGGGCTCGGCGCTTCTGCCATCATCGGCCGCTCACGGCGGTTCGGCTCGGCCTTACTGCTGGCCGCCAGCGTGATGATGCTGGCCGAAGCGTGGCCCGCGGAGTTTCCCACTAATGTCAGGCTCGCGGCCGGGCGCCTCGACATCACGCCGCGACACCTGGGCGTGGGCCAGGACATTCCACCTGTGTACCGAGCCATTCGCGATTCGGCGTTGCCGATCGTCCTGCTCGAGTTTCCTTTTGGCACTGCGGCGTGGGATCTCCACGCGGTGTATTACGCGGGGTATCACCGGCAGCGGTTGGTGAATGGGTACTCGGGATTTTTCCCGGAAAGTCAGCTGTTCCTCGTGCGCATGTTCAACGCGCGACGGGACGCTCCAGATGCCACCTGGCGCGCACTTCTTGCGACCAGAGCGACGCACGTGCTGCTTCATGAGGCGGCGTTTCCTGAAAGCGAAAGGCAGGAACTCTCCGACTGGCTCAAGGCATCGGGCGCCCGCGAAATTTTTGCCGACGGAACCGACCATCTGTTCATCGTCCGCTGATGGACGAGGAATGAGTTCTATACTGGGCCCATGCGCGTAGACCCTCTGGCGTTTCTCACCACCGAGCTCGATACCCTCCGCGAACAAGGCCTGCACCGCTCGTTGCGAATTCTTGAAGGGCGCCAGCAGGCGTCCTCGCGATTTGACGGACGAACGGTCGTCAACCTGTCGTCGAACAACTATCTTGGTCTCACCACACACCCAAGGTTGATTGAAGCCGCGATTCAGGCCATTCGCGATTTCGGCGTCGGCTCCGGATCCGTCCGCACGATCGCCGGCACCATGGAAATCCACATGGAGCTGGAGCGACGCCTGGCCGCATTCAAGAACACCGAAGCCGTGGTGGTCTTCCAGTCCGGGTTCGCAGCGAATGCAGGCACCGTCTCTGCGATTCTCACCAAGGAAGATGTCGTTATCTCTGACTCGCTCAATCACGCGAGCATCATTGACGGCTGCCGGCTGAGCCGCGCCGGGATCAAAGTGTTTCCGCACAAGGACGTGGCAGCCGCGCGCACGATTCTGCAGGAACTGCCGGCGTCGCAGCGCAAGCTCCTGATCACCGATGGTGTGTTCAGCATGGAAGGTGACCTCGGTCCCCTGCCGGAGCTCTGCGACCTCGCCGAAGAATTCGGCTGCATCATGATGGTGGATGATGCGCATGCGAGTGGGGTGTTTGGTCGGAACGGTAGAGGGACGATCGATCACTTCAACATGCACGGGCGAGTGGACATCCAGGTAGGCACGCTCTCAAAGGCCATCGGTGCTTTGGGCGGATACGTGGCCGGGTCGAAAGACTTCATCGACTTCCTGTATCACCGCGCGCGTCCGTTCCTGTTCTCTACGTCGCACCCGCCATCAGTAGCCGCGTCATGTCTGGCTGCGCTTGATGTGCTGGAACAGGAGCCGGAGATTATCGAACGGCTGTGGGACAACACGCGCTTCTTCAAGGCGGGTCTGGTCTCCATGGGCTTTGATACGGGCCTCAGTGAGAGCCCCATCACGCCGGTCATCGCCGGTGACGGGGCTCGAGCCATGAAGCTGTCGGATCGGTTGTTCCAGGAAGGCGTGTTTGCGCAAGGCATCGCGTTCCCGACTGTGGCGCGAGACAAGGCGCGGGTGCGCACCATTGTGACCGCCACGCACACCAAGGACGAGTTGCAGTTTGCGCTGGACGCCTTCAAGCGGGTGGGCACGGAACTGGGCCTGATCTGAACCCTTCGGGCCTGATCCCGCGTATGTAAGGGGTGTCATGACTGCGCCGCGGGAGCCCTCTCGGAACTTTTTCGACGAATACACCCGAGGATTCGACCGGACGGAGTTTCAGCGGCTGTTCACGCGCGACACCGCCGACGCGTATCACTATTTTTCCCGCGGGTTGGACCTGCGGGCGCTGGCACAAGCCCCGTGGTACAAGCGCTGGCCCACACATATTCGGCTGTTTTTTGTGGCCTTCGCCATGCGGCTGTCGCCAGGGCGCCGCGTGTTGTACGCCTTTGCGGTAGTGGCGGCGGTGTTCGGCCTGCTTGATCTCTTCGATGGGTTCGGCACGGTCACCGTGTTCCTGTTCCCGATCAGCCTGGATCTCTACCTGCCGCAGTGGGTGGAAGGCACGTCGTGGATGGTGCTGGCCTTCCTGGCGATTCAGTTGCTGGTGTTGATGGAGGTGGCCGACCGGCTGTCGCTCAAGAGCGACCTGGAGATTGCGCGCGACATCCAGATTGCGATGTTGCCGCGAGGATCAAAAGAAGCGGGCGATGCGCGCGTGTTCGGTTTCACGCGGCCGGCAAACACGGTAGGCGGAGATTTTTACGACATCCTGCCACTGGCGGACGGACGCCTGATGGTGGCGGTGGGTGATGTGGCCGGCAAAGGTAGTCCCGCAGCGTTGTTGATGGCGCTGTTGCTGGCGATGCTGCGTACGCTTGTGGACGAGGGGCTGGAATCGGTGCGGCTTATCTCGCGGCTTAATGTCCAGATCTGCCGGCACAGCCCGGGGTCGCGGTTCATCACGTTCTTCTTTGGGGTTTACAACCCGGCCGACGGCTCGCTTGAGTACGTGAATGCCGGGCATCTGCCGCCCATGGTGAAACGCGCGTCGGGCACCATCGAGCGGCTTGAGCGCGGTGGCATGGCGCTGGGCATGTTTGAACACGCGACGTACGACGCGGGACATGTCACTATCGGCCCGGGAGAAATGCTGGTGCTGTACACGGACGGCATTACCGAGGCCGAAGACCGGTCTGGGCAGGCCTTTGAGGACTCGGGCCTCGAGGCTGTGCTTGCGCGCAGCACTGTGCAGAACGACCCGGAAGCCCTGGCCGGCGCGATCATCGCCGCCGTCGAAGCCCACGCCGGCGACGTGCGCCTCGCTGATGATCTGACAGTCGCAATTCTCGGAAGGTAGGGGGACGGGTGTGTTTTCCACAGAAATGGGCAAAACGGGGACAGGTCTCCAAAGACCTCTGAGGTCTGACCTCAGAGGTCGTCGTGACAAGACCTGTCCCCGTTTTGCCCATTTCTGTGGAAAACACACCCGTCCCCTTATCTTCTGGATCCTCGCAGTGACTTCGATGTCCGGACAGGTCCGGCCGATGCAGGCGGATGGGGTCGTGCGGTTGCTGACCGATCTGGAAAGTGCGCTCGGCAGTAACAGCGTTGATGAGTTCGCGCGTCTGGCCGCGAGCACGTTGCCTGCGGCAGAAGCGTCCGCGTTTGTCAGTTCGGCGTTTCGCGAGGGGCAGGGGTTCGCCGCAGTGCGCGAACGGGACCGGCGACCCGAAGGACCCGGATTCAAGGTGTTGGTGGAGATGCTCCTTGGCCGAGGCGGCGCGGGCCGCATCGCCACGTGGCAGCTACTCGTCAGGCCCAAGGCCGACGACCCGGATCGTTTCGAGGTGGCGGGCGCCACGCCGGTGGCCTCGGTGGACGGCCTGGTGAAACTCGAGCTCGACACCACGCGCCAGTACGCCGCGCGCGATCTGGTGTTTTCGTCGCAGGGACTGACCCTGCACCTGTCGTCGGGCGCGGTGTTCCTGGCGCAGGTGGAAGGCGGAAGCACCGCGTTGCTCTTCCGGGGACGAGGCACTATGCGATTCGCCCCCGAAGATCCGGCCGAGCAGGTGCAGGTGCGCGCGTTCAGCGGCCGGCCGGCGCTTGAAACGCCTGTCGAGTCGTTGCTGATCCGAATCAGCCCACTGGACTTCGACAATCACTTCAGTGCCGCAAAGCTGGTGCCGGTCGTCGTGAATCCTGGCGACGTGGCGCGCGCGCGATCGCTCTTCGACGAGCTCAGCACGAAAAGTTACACGCTCAGCCTGGGTGACCTGACCACCGAACGGTGGTCGCTGCTGCCGCCGCAGGGTGACGTGCTGGCCGAACTGCGCACCAAACGATTCGGCACACTCACGTACGTCCTGGCTCGCGGCGATGCCGAAGATGTCTCGCTCTTCGACCGAGCGCGGGGCCGCAATATTTCCGTGTACGCATCGCCCGATCGGCTCGCATCGCGCGGGAGGTATTACAGCGAAGACGAGACCGCCGCCTACGACGTGCAGCACTACGACGTGGACGTGCGTTTTGATCCCGAACGCGAGTGGATCAGCGGCAAAGGCTCGGTGCGTCTTAAAACCCGGAGAGATGGCCTCGCGACAATCTCACTCAAGCTGGCCGAGCCACTGGCGATCTCATCGATCTCGTCCCCGGTGTTTGGACGAGTGCTTGGTTTGCGCGTCTCGGGCCAGAGCAACGTGCTCATCAGCCTCCCGCAGGCCTTACCAAGAGACACCGAAGTGGTCCTTGAGATTACCTACAGCGGCAAACTTCCCGCGCAGTCCATCGACCGGGAAGCGCTGGAAGTAACGGCCGATCCACAACAGGCCACGGACCCGCTGGGCTCGCTGTCACAAGATCGTCCCATCCTGCCGGAAGCCCGGTATCTCTACAGCAATCGCGTCTACTGGTATCCGCAGGCCTCGGTCACCGACTTTGCCACCGCCTCATTGCGACTCACGATGCCCGCGCAATTCCAGGCGGTGGCGTCGGGCAGCCTCGTCAGTTCGACTGTGGCCCCGATGGCCGACCCCACCGGGCGAAGCGGCGACGAGCGCTCGGAACGCACGGTTCGTTTCATGGCCGACCGCCCCGTGCGGTACCTCTCATGCCTCATCTCGCGATTTGTATCGGTCGGGCGCACCCAGGCGCCCGTGCCGGCACTGGCGCCCTCGATGGTCGCCGCCACACCCGGGGCCCCGCCGTCGTCTACGACGAGCGTCAACGTGGACGTGGTGGCCACGCCGCGCCTGCTCAGAGCCAATCGCGCTCTGCCGGAGCGAACCGCGCAGATGGTGCAGTTTTTTGGCTCGGTCATTGGCGAGGCGCCATACCCTGACTTCTCGCTGGCGGCGCTCGACGCCGAACTGCCCAGCGGTCACAGCCCGGCGTATTTTGCCGTGTGGAACCAGCCGACCATCCCCACCACCCTGTCGTGGCGCGGGGACCCGGTCTCACTCAACGGCTACCCCCTGTTCTTCCTCGCGCACGAGGTGGCCCACCAATGGTGGGGGCAGGCCATCGGCTGGAACAACTATCACGAGCAGTGGCTGAGCGAGGGACTGGCGCAGTACTTCGCCGCCGTCTATGCGGGCCACGACCGCGGCCCCGACACCGAGCGGGCGCTGTTCATGCAGATGCGCGAGTCGGCGATGAACCTGTCGCGCCACGGCCCCGTGCACATGGGCTACCGGCTCGGGCACGTCCAGGGCGACAGCCGCATCTTTCGCGGATTGGTCTACAACAAGTCGGCCGTCGTGATGCTCATGCTCCGGGGTCTCGTTGGCCCGGAGGCCTTCAACCGCGGCATTCAACGCTTCTACCGCACCCATCGGTTTCAGAAGGCCGGGACCGACGATGTGCGGAATGCGTTTGAGGCGGAAACGAGCCGTCCCCTCGGCCGTTTTTTTGACCAGTGGATCCACGGGTTCCTGCTTCCCGAGGTGCGACTCACCTGGCGGATGGCCGACAGCACCCATCTGGCCGTCAAGGTGGAGCAGTTGGGCGAGACGTTCGACTTCCCGTTGACCCTGACCATTCAGCATGCGGACGGGCGCATCGAACTGGTCCCGATGGCGGTGACCGAGCCGGTTGTGGAGGTCGTGGTGCCCGTCCCCGCCCCCGTCCGCCGGGTGGACACCCGCAACGACACGAGCCTGGTGGTGGTGAAGTAGAATTTATGGGTTATGGAAACGGTCACGCTGACGATTGACGGGTCTCCGGTTACGGTGGAAAAGGGCAAGACGGTGCTGCAGGCCGTGATGCAGAGCGGCGGTCACGTGCCGTACTACTGCTACCACCCCGGGCTTGGCGTTGACGGCTCCTGCCGCGTCTGTATCGTCAAGATCGAGAAGATGCCGAAGCTGCAGACCTCATGCTCGATGGTGTGCACGGACGGCATGGTCGTGAGCACGAATGCGCCAGATGTGGAAGCCGCGCGCGCCAGCGTGTTTGAGTTCCTGCTGGTCAATCATCCGCTCGACTGCCCGGTCTGTGACAAGGGCGGCGAATGCCCGCTGCAGGACTATTCCTATTCGTACGGCCCCGAGCGGAGCCGCATGGACTTTCCGCGCCGCGTGTTTGACGGCGAAGGTGTGAAGGCCGACGTGGACTTCGGTCCCACGCTCATGCTGAACCGCAACCGGTGCATCATGTGCACGCGGTGTCAGCGCTTCATGGCCGAGGTTGACGGCGATGCGCAGATCGGCGTGTTCCAGCGCGGCGTGCACAGCGAGATTGCGACGTTCGAAGAACAAGGCGTGGTGTCGCTGCTCTCGGGCAACCTCATGGATGTGTGCCCGGTGGGCGCCATCACCACACGCGACTACCGTTTCAAATCGCGACCGTGGGACAACCCGTCTGCAGTCGACACCATCTGCACGGGTTGCGCAAAGGGATGCAACACCACTGCGTGGATCAAGGCGAAACCCGAGTGGGCGAAAGGCGCGCAGCTGGTGCGCATGACGCCGCGGGACAACGCCGAGATCAACAGCTACTGGATGTGTGACATCGGCCGCTTCGACTACCACTGGGTGGAAAGCGATCGGCGACTGTTGCAGCCGCACGTGCGCACCAGTCGCGGCTCTGATGCCACGCCGTGGGCCGACGCGCTGATTGCGGTCAAAGCTGCTGTGGACGACGCCGGCGGCGGCGCTCAGGCGCGCGTGCTGGTATCGGGTCACGCCTCGCTTGAAGAACTCTACGCGCTCAAGCAGTTCGAGTCGCTCACTGGAGGCGTGACGTTCGGCTGGCGCTATCGCGAGAAGCCGCAGCCGGCCAACACGAAGTTCCGGATTCCTGCGGTGGATGCGCCCAACCTGCGGGGAGCCCAGGATCTGGGTTTCAAGATGGCCGCCGTTGACGGCCCGGCAGACGTCAGCGAGTTGCGCGCGGCGGTGGATGCAGGCCGCGTGAAGGTGCTGTATGTCATGGACACCGGCCCCGAAGGCTCGCTCGGCGACGCTGACTGGATCGTGGCCGCCCGCGCGGCAGGCAAAATTTCCACCCTGATCGTGCATGGCGTGCTGAAGACGGCCCTGTCGGAAAGCGCCGACATCGTGTTGCCGGGCTGCGCGTTCGTGGAGAAGGACGCCACGTTCACGAACATGACCGGGCACGTGCAGACAGCGTCGCGCGTGATTACGCCGCCGGGAGACGCCGCGGAAGACTGGCAGATTCTGTCGAAGGTGGCGGCGGCGTTCGGCGCCGATATGGCGGAAGCCTCGGCAGGCGCCGTGCGTCAGGCCATCGCCTCGGCGCTGTCCGCAGTGCCGGGCTACGCGAAACTCGCGGAGGTCGCGTTCGCGCGGCCCGTCTCGGCGCGGCAATACCTGCAGGCGTCAAACCCGTCGGAGCGCGGCAAGTGGGACTCGATGTTCCAGGACCTGCCCCCCGTGAAGTTTGGCGAAGACTTCGGTCCGCTCCCGCGCGCCGACGTTATTCCGCTGCGCCTCGTCGAGTAGTCCGCACGCGAAGCGCGCCGGGGCGCACGCCAATCTCCAGCGAACCAGACGCTTCGAATACCTCGCCGTCCACGTGGCACACGAGTGCGGTGCCGTGCACAGTGGCCCGGGTGGCACGTGAGCGCTCGAGACCCCGGGCAGGGCTGCCACTCCTCCAGAAAAGCCGCCGGCCCCGCCAGAATTGCTGCAGCGGTGTGCCCGCCTCCACCAGCACCACATCGAGCACGCCATCCTGGAGGCTGGCAGCGGGCGCCAGCACCGCGCCATTCCCGTAGGTTGACGCATTGGCGAACGCCACCAGAAACTTGCGGCCCTGACGCGCCTCTTCCCCATCGTCGGTGTGCCACGTCACTGCGTAGTCGGCCGCCGCGTACGTCCACGCAAGGGACACGCCGCTCTTCACGTATCCCACGGCGCCGCGTGTCGATCGGCCGGCAAACACCCGCGCCACGGCCGCGTCGAATCCGATGCCGGCGATGTTGAGAAAGATCCGGTCGCCGGCCGTTCCAACATCGATGGCCGTGAACGACGACGATAGGGCGATCTCCATTGCGCGTTCCGGACTCGAGGGCAGCCGCAGGCCGCGTGCAAGCCCATCCCCCGACCCACTCGGCACGATCCCCAGCGTCGTCGGCGTTCCCACCAGCGCCTGCGCTACTTCATTGACGGTGCCGTCGCCGCCCATGGCAATGACGGTGTCATAGCCCTGGTCCACAAACGTCTGCGACAGAATGCGAGCGTGGCCCGGCCCTTCAGTCATGACGACGGTGGCGTTGATGCCCGCTGCTGCAGCGCGGGTTTCCGTGAATGCGCGGCGACGCGCGGGTTCACCTGGCCGGCTTCCGAGGCGGCCGGAAATCGGATTGATCACGATGCCAACACGCATGGGGGCGGTGCTATAGTAGCGCTCAATGTCAAACGGAGTGCCCAACAAAGGCCGTATCCTTGTGCTGCTGGTACTCGCTCTGGTGGTCGCGGTCGGCGCCGGCATCCAAACCTTTCGATTCGACCAGCAAGCCGCCGCCGGTCGCATTCTGGAAGACTCCATCACTCAACAACTGAACGCCACGGACCTCGCACTGGGCGAGTTACGACATGCCCAGTCCGCCTACGTCGCGGCCGGCCAGGGGTCAAAGTTCTGGATGGACCAGTTCGACAGCGTGGCGGCGCGGGTGGAAGACACATTGCGCGATCGTCAGCAGACCACGCGGTCCGCCGGGGCGCTCGCGCACTACGACGCGGCGATCGAACAACTCGGCACGTTGCGCACCTCGAACGCGCGCGCCAGGAACTACGTGGACGGCCAGCAGTTCATCCTGGCCTCGGACGTCATTTTTGTGGAGAGCCTCGAGATCATTGGCCGCATCTCTGCCAATGTGTCGGCCGCACGCGACACCGAGATCTACTCAGCCCGTCAGGCGCTGGCCACCACCACGCAATATCGCCAGGGCCTTCTGGGGGGGAGCCTGCTCTTCACCCTGCTCGTCGGCCTGATCGCTTACGGTCGAATCGGCAAAGTGGCGCCGGTGGAGATTGCCCAGGCTGAGGCTCCGGTAGCTATTGCACCGCTGCCCGAACCCCAGCCAGTGGTGAAGCCCGCAGCCCAGGTGTTCCACGCTCCGTATATGGCCGATGCGGCCGATGTCTGCGTGGACCTGGCGCGGTTGCTCGATGGCCGCGACCTCCCCGCCCTGCTGAGCCGCGCGTCGGCCGCCATTGGCGCCGACGGCCTGGTGCTCTGGGTCCTCGACGAGTCCGGCCAGACGCTGCGGGCCTCGCTCGGCCACGGCTACTCGGACCGCATGCTGAAACGGCTTGGCCACCTGCCCGTCTCAGCCGACAACGTAACATCACTCGCCTGCCGCACCCTTCAGCCGCAGGTGGTGCCCAGCACGTCGGCCGGCGTCCCGGGCGCCCTCGCGGTGCCGCTCATCAGTTCCACCGGCTGCGTGGGGGTGCTGTCGGCCGAAGTCTCAGACACGATGTCCGAGGGTCATCAGCTGCCGGTCGCCCGACTCATCGCGGCGCAACTCTCCGCCGTCATTCGCCCCGACACCGCATCTTCAGCCGCTGCCGCGCACTAAGGGTCTCCACATAGGGGGACGGGTGTCGATCTGTGGAAATCTCCTGCCCAGGGAAAAGACGTCGGGTGTCTTTTTCTAGATCATTGGCGCTGAAAAAGACACCCGACGTCTTTTCCCTCGTGGAGATTTCCACAGATCGACACCCGTCCCCCTCGGGTCACACGCGCACCCTCAACCGTCATCGGTTGCGTACAGTGAAATGCGCGGACTCTCGCGGTTTTCCGAGGGTTTCCGTACGGCACACGTCTTGATTATCGAAGCGTATTGAAGCCGCTCGACGTCACGCGGGATGTGTCTTTCTCACGACAGGCAGGCGCTGGCATCGCAGCATTCCGCGGCACGTTGTCTGACGCTCGGGCGGCTTCATTAAACTGGCGGAACTGACGGAACTGCCCGAACTGACGGAGACTGGGGAGCTCGCAGTTCCTCAGTTCCGCCACTTCCGCCAGTTCCTAATTACAACGTGATCTTCAGCGCCACCACTGTGGTGTCGTCGTTGGGGGGGAACCCGGCGCGGTGCGCTTCGACGGCTTCGACGATGGAGTAGACGATTTCCTTGGCGGTGAGGTGTTTGGTCTTCGAGACCACGTCGATAAGGCGTCCGCTTCCGAACTCCTCGCTCTTCCGATTCATCGCCTCTGACACGCCGTCCGAGCAGAACACAAACACATCACCCGAGGTGAGCGGCAGCGTCACTTCGTCGTACGTCATCCCGGGGAATGAACCAAGCGGCACGCCCGGCGCTTCAATCAGGCCGCAGGTGTCGCCCGACGCCCGCACCGGATACGGCACGCCGGAGTTGGCCAGCGTCACGCTCCTCCGCTTGAGATCGAAGATCGCGTAACACAGGGTGCAGTAGTACTCCTCGAGCTGGCGCTCGTGGAGGATGGTGTTGATCGACATCAGCACCGCCGCAGGCGACGATCGCTCGGGCACATACCGCCGGCGGAACGTGCGGCCGCGCACGAGTTCTCCGGCAAACACGCTGTAGAGCGCCGCCGGCACGCCCTTGCCTGACACGTCGCCCAACGCCATGATGAGCGTCTGCGACTCGGGCACCAGATAGTCGTAGAAGTCGCCGCCCAACTCCAGCGCAGCCGAGAATGACGCGTCCACGTCCACGCCCTTCATCTTCTTGGGCAGCTTGGTGGGCAGCAAAGCCGCCTGCACGCGACGGGCAAACCGCAGTTCCTTTTCGAGACGCGCCTCGGTCTGCGACGCTTCTTCGTAGAGACGCGCGTTTTCGATCGCGACCGCCGCCTGGCTCGCCAGCAGTGTCAGGATCTCCACGTCACGCTTGGTGAAGGCGTCGAGCTCAGGGCTCTCGAGGTCGAAGACGCCGATGCAACGGTCCTTGAGCAGCATCGGCACCACCAGCTCCGACCGCACATCGTCAACCACCTTGATGTAGCGCGGGTCCTTCGACACGTCGGGCACCATCACCGGCTCGCGATGCAACGCCGAGTAGCCGACCAGTCCCTCGCCCAGAGGCACCTTGGGCAGCGCCACGCGATCGCCAAACTGCACGGCGACCTTCATTTCCAGTTCCTTGGTCGCCTCGTGGAGCAGCAGGATGCCGAACGTGCGGTAGTCCACCACGCGCCTGGCCAACTGCGCGATCCGCGAGAGCAGCTCGTCCAGGTCCATGAGCGCGGCCACGTCGCGGCCAATCTCGGCGAGCGTTTCAAACGCTTCGGCGTCGAGCCGCTGCTGTTCAAACAAGCGCGCGTTGACCAGCGCCAGCGCCACGTGCGCGGCAAACTGCCGCAGGATGGCCGCATCGCGCTCCGAATACATGTCGCGCGATCGGCTCAACACGTTGAGCGCGCCGATGGGCTTGTTCTTGTGCACCAGCGGCACGGCCAGCGTCGAGGCCATGCCCGGCACCACTTCCACGTAGGCCGGCTCGAGCGTAATGTCGCCCACCACCATGGTTTCCTGGGTGCTGACCACGTGCCCCACGATGCCGTCGGTGATGCGGGGACGATAGTGCGTGGTATCCGGGTATCCCACGCCGTAGGCGATCCGCAGCTCGCTGTGTCTATCGTCCAGCAGGTAGACGGCAAACGCGTCAAATGGAATCAGGCGGCCAATCAGCTCGGGAATCTTCTGCAGGAGCTCGTCCAGTTCCACCACCGACGCCACCTGGCGGCCCAGATCAAACAGGGTCAGCAGGACATCGCGCTCATGGCTGCCCGCAGACAGGTGTGATGGCAGACGGTTGGCGGGAGGCGGGTTCATGGCAGGCAAACGACGCGGGAGGAACTGGTTCCAATTATACTTGGTTCGTCCGGCGCCCTGACCCCATGACCGACCTGCAGCTTCCCCTCGACTATTCGGCGATCGAACGCATCCTGCCCCACCGGTATCCATTCCTTCTGGTGGACTGCATCATCGAGTTCGAACCCGACCACCGGATAGTGGGTATCAAGAACATCTCAGACAACGAAAAGTCGCTGTCGCGGTCACCCGGCCAGCGGCCGGCGCTGCCCCCCACCCTCTTAACCGAGGCGGTCGCACAAGTCGGCGCCATCCTGATCCTCTCGAAGGCCGAGAACCAGAACAAACTGATCTTCTTCATGGGAATCGAGCGCGTGCGCTACCGCTGTCCCGTGCATCCGGGCGATGTGGTCAGGATTGAGGCTGTGGTCAAGCGCCTTCGGAGCCGGATGGGTGTGCTTCAGGGCAACGCCACAGTCAACGGGCGCGTGGTCCTTGACGGCACGATGACGTTCGCCCTCGGCCCGCGCGCCTAGCGATTGTCCACGCAGGATTACAGGAGACGCCGAGGCTCAGAGGGTCAGATCTTTGGCTAAAGACTGGCGCCCTAAGTCGTCCCTGAGAGACTGTGCTGGCATCTCGTAGCGCGGCCTGGGTCTCAAGGCCGCGGACGTCCGCGCGCTTGAGACCCAGCGCGCGCTACGAAATTCCGGATACACGCAAACGAAAAGCCGCGCGATCAGATCTGCCGCAACATCAATAGACCGTCGATGGCCTTGAGGCGTTCGAGCGCAGCGGCGGGCACGGGTGCGGTCACGTCGGCCACCACGTAGGTGACGCCTCTGGTGGCGCTGGCCCAACCCACCACGGTGACGCCGGCTTCTGCGAACGCCTTGGTGACGTTGGCCGCCGCCTGCTCGGACGCCGAACATGCGCACACACAACGATGCGCGGTCTGTCGCGGCGCCACCAGGTCCGGGAAGTTCACGGCGTTGCGCACGTGGCCGTGTTCCAGGAAGTCACGTACCTGATCGGCCACCATGATGGCGCAGTTGTCTTCGGCCTCGGCCGTGGACGCGCCCAGGTGAGGCGTGGTCACACACTTCGGGTGTTTCACGGTCAGCGCTGTGGGGAAATCGCTGATGTACGCGAGCGTGTGCCCGGCGTCGAGGCTGGCCAGCATGGCCGGCTCGTCCACAATCCCTTCGCGCGCAAAATTCAGCACCGCGCTTCTGGGTTTCATCGCCTTCAGCCGATCGGCGTCAATCAGCTGTCGCGTGGCCGGCCCCAACGGCACGTGCAGCGTGACAAAGTCCGCCGTTCGCAACGCTTCGTCCAGCGAACGCGCGCGAACCACTGCGGGTGACAGCTGCCAGGCGGCGTCCAGCGTGAGGCCGGGGTCGTAGCCCACCACCTGCATACCCAGCGCCACGGCGGCGTTCGCCACGCGGCCACCAATGGCCCCAAGGCCGATCACGGCAAGGGTCCGACCGGGAAGCTCGGTGCCGGCGAATGCCTTTTTGCCGGCTTCCACTGCCTTGTGCAAGTCGGCATCTGAATCGGCGGCGTCACCGGCGCGGCGCGCAAACTCTACTGCTGGCACGATGTGCCGGCTCGCCAGAATCAGACCCGCAATCACCAGTTCCTTGACCGCATTGGCATTGGCGCCCGGCGCGTTGAACACGGGGATGCCGCGCTCGGTCATCGCCGCCACCGGAATGTTGTTGACCCCGGCACCGGCCCGGCCGATGGCCTTGAGCGACGGCCCGAACGTGGCCTTGTGCAGGTCCGCCGATCGCAGGAGGATGGCATCCGGATCGGCAAGGTCGGCGCCGGTCGTGAAGCGCTCCCGTGGCAACCGCTCGAGGCCGGCAGCAGAAATGTTGTTCAGGGTTTGGACGGTATACATGGCACGTCGGTCAAGCCAAGGATATCAGGCTCGTGACGGTCGCCTCACAGGGCGCACCACAAGCATGCCGACCACGATGATCAGGGCGGCGGCGATCATCGACAGCCGGAAAGGCTCACCCAGCAGAAGAGTTCCCAGCGCCACCGCAATCACCGGGTTCACATAGGTGTAGAGCGACACGGTGGCGATGGGCAAATGGCGCAGCGCGTAGGAATAGGCGGCAAACGCGATCACCGAGCCAGCCAGCGTCAGATAACCCAGCGCCGCCAGCGTGCGCGAGGAAAACGACAGGTGAGCCCACTCCCCCATCGCGGTGCCCGCAAGCGTCATGAACAAGCCGCCGAAGAACATCTGCACCGCCGCGATGCCAAGCACGTTGCGCGACATGGAGTGCCGGCGCGTATACGCCGACGCAATCGCCCAACCAATACACGCGACCTGCACCGACAACACCCCCACCACCACGCCTCGGCCGGTGACGCCGCCAAGCGAGATGTCTGGCCACACGAGCATCACGATGCCGAGGAACCCGATAAACAACCCGCCCCACTGACGCCCCGACAGCCGGTCGGCCCCGGGTAACCAGGAGTCAACCGCCACCATCCAGAAGGGTGATGTCGCGATGACAACCGCCGTCAATCCGCTCGCCAGGTATTGCTCTGCCCAGACGACGCCGCCGTTGCCGAGCGCGATCATCAGAAAGCCGAGCACAGCCAGCCGGCCCCACTCGCGTACCGGTGGTATCGTCTGGCCCCGCGCAAGGAGCCACAAGGCGAGGAGCACTCCAGCAATGAGGTACCGGATCCCGCCCATCAGGAATGGGGGGATGGTCTCGAGCGCAATCTTGATGGCGAGATAGGTAGTGCCCCAGATGAGGCACACGGCGGCCCAGGCTATCCACGCATTCCGCCGAACCGCTGGATTCATGATCAGGAAGGCTTGTACAGCACGCGCTCCAGCCGCCGATGATAGGCCGTGAAGGGGCCGTCGCTGTCATCGGCCTCAATGTGTTTTCTCACCTGGTGAATCCTGGCATCGAGATCATCAACGGCAGCCAGGATAAAGGCCTCCACGGTCATCGGCTCCACGGGTGAACCCATGGCCTTCTGGCCGTGGTGCGACAAAATCAAATGCTCGATCTGCACAGACAGATCGTGCGGAAAGTCTGGAATTTCACGTGTCATGTCGCGCACCATCCCTGCGCCAATCGTGATGTGGCCGAGCAGGTTCCCCTCAACCGAATAATCCGTCGTCACACCGTACGACAGCTCTTCGAGCTTGCCGATGTCGTGCAGGATGGCGCCGGCCACCAGCAGATCCCGATTGGCTCCGTACGCGTCGGCCAGGAATTCGACCGAATCGATGATCTTCAGGACGTGTTCCAGCAGGCCGCCGCGATACGCATGATGCACGGTCTGGGCCGCGGGCCAGATGCGCAGGCGGTCGCCCTGCTTCTGCGCCACCCGGGTCAGCAACTCACGAACCGGCGGGGATGACACGGCCGCTATGTGGGCCTCGAGCTCGCGCCACATGTCGTCGATCGGGCGTGGCGCGCACGGAATGCAATCTTCCTCGCGAAAGCCATCGAGCGCATCGCGTTGTGCATCGATGCGGCGGATCTTGTCGATCACCAGCTCGAGCCGCTGGTTGAAAAGATTGCCACGCGCCTGAATCTTGACGAACTCCCCGGCGTCGAACTCCTCTTTCAGGCCTTCCACATCCTGAAAGACCTTGCCCTTGATCTCTCCCGAGATGTCCTGCAGCACCAACGCCAGGTAGTTGCCGCTCTTGCCGCTGCGCAACTCTTTCTTTGAGCACAGAAAGTAACCCCATCCATTGGCGGCGCCTGTGAGCTGAGCAATCCTGGGTAGTTGAGTCATGGTCAATTCGAGTGTACTTCGAGATGCTAAGATTCAGCAGCCATGCCGCCTCCCACCCCCATGGCCGGCGTTCCTCATCCAACGCTTGGCAACGATGCGTTCCTGCACTTGTTCGAGGGACTTCGCGAAGGCGTCTTCATCGGCCTGGTGTCGTCCGACGCCACGGCGACGCTCGCGGCCAACCCGTATCTGCGCCTCATGATGGGCTGGGCCGAAGACGTGAGCGTCACTGACGTTCGCCCGTTTGATCTCGACCGCTTCGTCGACCCGCTGGCACGCGACGGCTTCCTCGCACAACTCACGCGCGACGGCGCCGTACACGATCATCTGCTGCGACTGCGTCGGCTTGACGGCACCGCCATCTGGATTGAAGTGACTGCCCGCGCGGAACCGCTGGCGCACGCGCTCCGGGTGGAAGCCCTGATGCGCGACGTCACGGAGCGAAAAAAGCTGGAAGACAAAGCGCGGGATGTCTTCCGTCAGTTGTCACAGGCTGAAAAACTCGCGGCCCTCGGGCAAACCATGTCGGGCGTGGCGCACGAGCTGAATAACCCGCTCGCGACCATCCTGGCCTGCGCGGAACGCCTGACCAGCCGGCGTCTCGACGACCACACCCGCCGGGATCTGGATGCCGTCCACAACGCCGCCGAGCGTGCCGCCCGGATCGTTCGCAACCTCCAGACCTTTGCACGCAAGCGCCACACGACACGAACGATGGTCGATCTGAATCACGTGGTGCGCGACACGCTCGCGTTGCGCTCCTACGAACAACACGTGGCCAACGTCGTGATCATCGAAGCGCTGGCCGCGGGCCTGCCTCTCGTCTTTGCAGACCACCATCAACTTCAGCAGGTCCTGCTGAACCTTGTCATCAACGCCGAACACGCCATGCTCGGCGCCCACGGCCGGGGCCTGCTGGTGTTGCGCTCGTGGCACGATGCCGAACGCGATGCCGTCATGCTCGAAGTAAGCGACGACGGCCCGGGAATTTCGGCGGATGTGCAGGAAAAGATCTTTGACCCGTTTTTTACGACGAAAGCCGTCGGCAAAGGCACAGGCCTCGGGCTGACCGTGGCCTACGCCATTGCTCAGGAACACGGAGGGCGCCTGGCCGTGTCGTCGGTGCCCGGCCGCGGCGCGTCGTTTGTGCTGGAACTCCCTGCGGGAGGCACCCACGTGCGCGCGCCTGAACCGGCTGCCGCGCCGGCGCCTGTCGAAGTGCCCGTCGGCACCCGCGCTCTGGTCGTCGAAGACGAGCACGCGCTTGGAGAAGCCGTGGCCGACGCCCTGCGCGACGCCGGCTTCGAAGTCGATCGTGCGGCCGACGGCGAAGAAGCGATCGCTCGCACCCAGCGGCGCGCCTACGACGTGATTGTCTGTGACTTGAAAATGCCTCGCGTGGACGGCGTGGCGTTTTATAACCACCTGGCCGCGACGGCCCCCGCGCTGACGCGCCGGGTGATCTTTGTCACTGGTGATGTGGCCGGCACCGAGGCGGAAAGCTTCCTCGAACGCAGCGGCTGTCGCTGGCTCGCCAAACCGTTCCGCCTCCGCGACGTCGTTCGTACGGCCCGCGAAGTGATCGGCTAATCACGCCACCGCGTACTTCGAACAGGCCGACTGTCCGGCAGCCGGCGCGAGTGTCTTGCGCAAGCGGCTCATCGCCCTCGCATGCAACTGCGACACGCGCGACTCGTTGACGCCAATCTCCTTCCCAATCTGCTTCATCGTCGCCTCCTTGAAGTAGTAGAGGCTGACGATGCGGCGCTCGCGAGGGGGGAGAGCGGCGAGAGCGGCACGCACATGGTCGCGGACTTCTTTGTGTTCGAACTGCTGGTCTGGCGCCTGCGGTGAACTTGGCACCATCACGGCGGGAAGGGAGCCCGTGTCCACGTTGTCGTGGTTCGCGAGCGGCGACGTGGATTCAATCGTGGTGATTCTGAGGATGGTGCGTTCCAGTCGCGACTCGTCGGCGCCGACGCGCTTGGCGAGATCGGCCATGGAAGGCTCGGCGCCCAATTCCCGGCGCAGCGATTCGCGGGCGGCTTCGAGCTCGCGGCGAACTCGGCGCACTCCGCGCGGCCAGGCATCCCGGCGCAGGGCATCAATCATGGCGCCGCGAACACGGCGCTCGGCGAACGTCTCAAACTTGATTCCGCGGCTTTCATCAAAGCGATGCGCCGCGTCCATCAACCCCAACACCCCGTCCTGCACCAAATCGCTGACAGCGACTGAATTTGGCATGGTGGACGCCAACCGTCGGGCCATCGATTCCACGAATGGCAGTGTGGCGACAACACGGTCGTTCTGGTGATCGGCGAGGGGCGCGCGTTGCATGTAAAACCTCCAAAATTGAGCCGGCGATGGTTGCCGGCATGGAGGTGTAGGGCAACAGCGGTGCCAATTCGTGAGACGAATAAAACACGAATATGGCATATGGCGCGATTCTGCCTATAAGTTGTTTATTTACAATTAGTTAGATTGAAAATGCCGTGGTGTGAAGCCGTGTGCAGTTGTGTGCCGAACCACGCTTATCCGGTCAAATTAATGACGCTATCGCCGTCAAGTGTCAATAATTTATCGTCACGCGGGCGGGAGGGCGGCGCTCCGGATGCGCTGGGTAGTTCGAATGGCGTCCACGGTGCTGGCCACGACCTGGCCGGCGCGAGCCCGGTGTGTGTCTTCCAGCAGGCGGTGTTCAAGTAACTCGGCGTTCGCCAGGATGATCCCGAGTTGATTGTTCAGGAGGTGGAACAGTTGATTCAGGTCGTTTTGCGTGGGCGCGACCTGCGGCGTGAGTGCGGTCATGGTCTCAAGCCGACCGGCGCACGGTGGCGTCGTCGCCCTGTTGTTGTGGCGGTGCGGAAACTGAGTCGGCGCGGTCGGGTGCGACGCCATCCCGCCAGAGGGTGTCGGTGAAGATGCGCACGGAACCGCCCGCGGTTCTCACGTATTGCACCTTTCCACTGGCCATCCAGTTGTAGATGGTGCGGCGGCTGACGCCGACCACATCACAGGCGCGGGGGATTGAAACGGTGGTGCGTTCAAGCATACGTCCGGAACTATCGGCAGGCCTTTCCGAAAACTGTAGAACCTGTCTCGGAAACGTCGCCGGACGATTGACGCTGCGGGGTCTGGATGTCAACATGTCGTCATCCCTTCAATGTCTTCTGACACCAGTCCTCGACTTCACCTCCTGTTGGTTGATGACGAGGAGGCTTTCAGAGATGTAATCGCCGAGCGGCTTGCCGATCACGGGTATCGGGTTGAGCAGGCGGGTACGGGAGAGCAGGCGGTGGCCCGCCTCAGCGAGTTTGCGTTCGACATCCTGCTGACCGACTTGCGGCTGCCTGGCGTTGACGGCCGGCAGGTGCTTGACGAGGCGTTTGCGCGGTATCCCGACATTATTGCGGTGGTGATCACCGGGTTCGGCACGGTGCGCGAGGCTGTGGAAGTGACGCGCCTGGGGGCCGAAGGTTTCATCACCAAGCCTTTCCAGTTCGAGGAATTGCTGCACGCGTTGTCCACAGCCGTGGAAAAGCGGCGGTTGCGTTCAGAGAACGCGTACCTGCGCGAACAACTGCGCGGACGGTTTCATCTTGGCGGCATCATCGGCCAGGCTGCTCCCGTGGTGCGCATGCTGGAGCTGATCCAGACCGTTGCGGGCACGTCGAGCACGGTACTGATCACTGGCGAGACCGGCACAGGAAAAGAGTTGGCCGCGCGCGCCATTCACGATGCGAGCCCACGACGGCAGCAGCGGTTCATGGCGATCAACTGCAGCGCCATTCCCGAAACGCTGCTTGAAGCCGAACTGTTCGGTCATGTGCGTGGCGCGTTTACCGGCGCGGTGGCGAATCGGCAGGGCCGGCTTGAGCAGGCCAATCGGGGCACGCTGTTCCTGGATGAAGTGGGCACCATGAGCCTGCCGCTGCAGGTGAAGTTGCTGCGCACGATTCAGTCGCGCGAGTTTGAGCGTGTTGGCGAATCGCAGTCGATCAAAGTGGACGTGCGCATCATTGCCGCGACGAACTCAGACTTGAAACAGATGGTGGTGGACGGGACGTTTCGAGAGGATCTGTACTACCGGCTCAACGTGATTCCCGTGCACGTGCCGGCGTTGCGCGACAGACGGTCGGACGTGCCGTTGCTGGCGCAGCACTTTCTGGATCGATTGAGCCAGGAGTCGCCCGCGCGTGGACGGGTCACGATTGCGCAGGACGCGCAGCAGGCACTGATGGCGTATCACTGGCCGGGCAATGTGCGGCAGCTCGAGAATGTGATGGAGCGGGCGTTTGCGCTGTCGCCGGGACGCGCACAGCTCGAGTTGGCGGATATGTCTGACGAAATTCTGGCCGTGCCCGCCCAGGTGGCAGCCGAGCCAGAGGCGCTGCCCACTGACGGTGTTGACTTTGACGCGCTCGTGGCGCAGTTTGAACATGGCCTGATTCGTCGCGCGTTGGAACAGGGTGGCGGCAACAAACGAGTGGCCGCGGACCTGCTGAAGATTAAACGCACCACCTTGATAGAGAAACTCAAACGCCTGGAGCGTTCCTGAATATGCCTCCGTCACATTCATTCTGGGTCATTCTGATCGGCAAGACGCCCACGTCGTTTCGCGCGAAGGAGCGTGAGGATCTGGTGCCCACGCTTCGGCAGCTGCAACGCACACAAACTGACGTCACGCTGCGTTGGTTTGAGCGCGGGAAGGTGTGGGAGTCGCCGGAAGCGGCCATTGGTGCGTCCAAGCTCGCTGAGACCGAGGCGCGAGAAAAGCGCACCAAGGAGTGGCGGCCCGGCGGCGAGCATCGCGACCCCAGGGCTCGATTTGAAATGACGCGCGATCAGAAACGCGCGAAGTTCAAGCGGGAGCAGTCGGGTGGCGACGGACCGAAGTCCGAGTCGCCGTTTGGCCCACGGCCACCGCGTGAGGATCGGGCGCGTCCTGATCGCCCACGCCCGGATCGCCCCACTTCCGATCGCCCGCGTTCCGATCGGCCATGGTCCGACCGCAAGAAGCCAGACGGGCGCCCGCCGCGGCCGCCGTTTGACCGCGCCAAGCCTGACCGGCCTCGATCAGACCGGCCCTGGTCAGACCGGCCGAAGTCTGATCGCCCGGGCTCGGATCGGCCGCGGGGCCGCACAGACAGGCCCTGGTCGCCTGGCGGACCACCGCGGCCGCGTGAAGATCGGCCGCCCGCGCGCAGCCCGTTTCCAGACCGAGGACCACGTCCGCCTCGGCGCGACGACCGCGAGGGCGGTGAGGGAAGACCGCCGCGCAGGGACCGGCCGACGGGGCCGCCAATGGAAAACCCGTTCGGAGATCGGCCCAAACGCGAGCGGCGTCCTGACCGGCCTGACCGGCCTGATCGGCGGCCCGATACCGGCCGTCCAGGTCGCCCGCCGGCTGGTCGCGGTGGCGGCTTCAAGCCACCCAAACGGCGCTCATGATCCTGCACGTCGTGTTCTACCAGCCCAAGGCCTCGGCTTCCGCTGGGGAGTTGGCGGAGTTGGTGGCCGCCATCGAGCGGGCGAGTCGTCAGATTCCGACCGTCCGCCAGGTCAGAGCCGGAAGAGCCAAGGACTTTGGGTTCGGCTATTCAGATAGGTCAGTGGGCCAAAAACTGGGCTATATGGCTGTATTTGAGTTTAGTGACCTTGATGGCCTCAAGGCATATCTCATGCACGATGAGCACACGGAACTCGCAAAACTCTTCTGGAGTGCTTGTGAAGAGACGATGATTGTGGATGTGGAGGCGGTGGACCCGAAGGTCCATGGGTTGTCTGAATTATTGGTCGAATAAGGTATTAACTGCCAATCAAGACAGTTTCACTTGAAACAAAGAATTTCGTGATGAGGTCCTTGAGTTCAGGAATCGACTTTGCGCTGTTGATTGCCACGCGCAACTGAGCTCCTCCGTCAAGGCCTTTGGTGTACCAGGAGCCCAACGCGCGGAGTTTGTTGATGACCCAGCGTTCGCGGCCTCGCGCCTCGGGCGGTGGGCCTTCGACCTGGCCAGGGGCGGTGTGGCGGAAGCCGGTGGCCTCGCTGACCCGCTCATCGATCAGCAAATCCATGTAATCGAGCAGGAATTGCCCGCGGGCCTCGATCGGAACCGGCCTGGGCACTCGTCCCATCGCAGCATCGGTCGCCTGCTGAAAGATCCAGGGGTTGCGCAGCGCGCCACGACCCACCAGGACGCCCGCCACGCTCGATTCGCGCAGTCGCGCCACGATCTGGTCTGGTTCAACGCAGTCGCCCGATCCAAACACAGGGATGGAGACGCCTGCCGCCACCTGGGCAATCAGGGTCCAGTCGGATTCGCCCGAATACGATTGCGCTGCGGTGCGGCCGTGAACCGCAACAGCCGCCGCGCCGGCATCCTGCGCCATGCGCGCCAGCAGCGGCGCGTTGATGTCGTGTTCATTCCACCCGGCGCGCATCTTCACCGTGACTGGAATTTTGACGGCCTTCGCCATCGCACTGATGATGCTCGCTGCGTGCGACGGTTCGCGCATCAGGCTGCATCCGGCGTGGTGTTTGGCGATCTTCGGCACCGGGCATCCCATGTTGATGTCCACGATGTCGGCGCCCATGCCTTCAACGATCTGCGCAGCGTCGGCCATCTTTGATGGATCGCCGCCGAAGATTTGAATGGAGACCGGACGCTCTTCTTCGGTGTACTCGGCGTACTCAAGTGTGCGGTCGATGCCGCGCACCAGACCTTCGGAGCTGACCATTTCGGTCACCACGAGGCCGCAGCCACCCTGACGTTTGACCAGGCGCCTGAACGCGGTGTCGGTCATGCCCGCCATCGGGGCCATCACCACCGGCGAGTGCAGGCTGACGGTGCCGATTCTCGGCACGTCAGTCCACTTTCTTCTGCGATGCGCGGTACTGTTCGTAGAGCTTCTTCAGGTCTTCGTCTTTCCACTCGATGATCGCCTGCGCTCGCAGACTCTCGACGAACTTGAGCATCTCCACCTGGCGGCGTTCACCCTGCACCTTGTCGCCAACCTGGTTGCGCACGGCCTCGAATGGCTCAACGGTTGATTCGTCTTTCAGCTCGACCTTCAGCAGTTGATAACCCGTCGGTGTGCGGAGGGGTTCCGCGATCTCTCCGGTCTTCATCGGCCCCAGGAGCTTGCGCAACCCTTCGGCCAGCTCATTCAAGTTGAGCGGCCCGATCAATCCGCCGTTGGCCTTGGATCCCGACTGCGAAAACTCGGTGACGAGCGTCGCGAAGTCTTCGCCCTTGAGCGCACGCTCGCGAGCGGCATTGATCTTTGCAAGCGCGGCTTCGTCCAGCGCTACATTCACCACCTGCTCGCCCGCGCGAGCTTCGCTCGGCACGAGCACCGAAATCTCACGCACCGTGATCATCGTCGGCTTCATGAACTCGTCGGGGTGAGCGCGGTAGTACTGGCGCGCTTCTTCTTCGGTAATCGCAATGCGCGGCGCCACGTCGCGCGACATCACGCCCTGGCGCAGGTATTCCTTCTCAAGCCGCTTGCGAAGAATTTCCATGGTCATGCCCTGTTGCTGCATGGCTAACTGGAACGTCTTGTCGTCGAGCTGATTGTCTTTCTTGATGCCCTCGATGTAGTCCTTGAACTGGGCGTCACTCAGCCGAAGGCCCAGCTCTCGGCCCCGCTGGATCACGATCAGATAGTCCACAGCGTTGGCGATGATCTCGGGCGTGATCTTGATCAATTGCTCGCGAAGGGCCGCATCGTTCTGCAGATCCATCGGCGTCAGCTCACGCTGAGCCTGCTCGCGCAGTGCCTCGATCTGCAGTTCTTCGAGCTCGGTTTTGGTGAAGATGGCCCCGTTGACCTTCACCAGCACCTTCTGCAACACCACGGGCCTGGACTGCACCGCCGGAGCCAGCGCCTGCGCGGCCAGCACACCCGCCGACGCCACTGCCAGCGCGACCGCGCTCATCACTATTCGCTTCATCAAAATGCCTGCTTCCTGTCCACTGATCTTATATCGGAGGCCGGGTCACTCTTCGGAGGCCGGGTCTTTAGACCCGGCGTGCATGCCGGACCTGAAATTCGGCCTCCGAAACCCAGTCCCGTCGTCAACCCTTACCCCGTCAGCCCGCGCCCGAGTTCCTCGAGCACCTGCCGCACCCGTTCAAACACACCGCCTGGCGCCCTTGGGTCCGTCGGCGCCTCGGCCAGAATCTCTTCCCGGGTGAACCCCGTGGTGACCTCGCCGGTCGTCGCTCGGGTGGTCCACCACGATTCTCGGCCCGGCGCCACATCTGGCGTCTTGATCCGCCCTGTCGTCTTTGGATTCAGACGCCCGGGCGGCGGTACAGTCGGTTTAACCACCGCAGGGGTGGGCCGCAACACCGGTTTGGTCATATCGAGCTTGAGGATCGCAGGGGGTAAAAGCGTCAAATCACCTCGGGTTTGGACCATTTTAAGCAGCCAAACAGGGTCTAATTTGGCAGACTGTCTGAACTTGAACACTACTGCCTGGCCTTCACGCTCCAGGGTCTCCAGGCCCAGCCTATCAGCCATCGTTCGGATCTTCGCGTATTCGGCTATATTTAGCACTGTTTCTGGCAATAGCCCATAACGATCGCCAAGTTCGGCAATTAGCTCGTCAACTTCAGGCACGGTCCTGGTGTTAGCCAGGCGTCGGTAGGCCGCCAGTCGCTGGTTCATATCGGGGATGAACTGCTCGTCAATCCTGAGGTTGAGCTTCAGATTCACGGCGGTCCGGCGGTCATCCTCGATGTCTTCGCCCTTCAGCTCCCGAATGGTCTCTTCGAGAAGCTTCGTGTACATGTCGAATCCGACAGCTTCGATGTGCCCGCTCTGCTGGCCGCCCAGGAGATTTCCGGCGCCGCGGATTTCAAGGTCGAGGGCCGCAATCCGGAAGCCCGACCCGAGGTCGCTGAATTCGCGAATTGCCGCCAAACGCTTCCTGGCTATCGGCGACAGCGACTGTTCGGGCGGAATCAGCAGGTACGCATAGGCCCGCCGGTCCGATCGCCCCACTCGTCCTCGCAGCTGATACAGCTGCGACAGGCCATACCGATCGGCGCGGTTAATCACGATGGTGTTCGCGTTCCCGATATCGAGGCCGTTTTCGACGATGGTGGTGGAGACGAGGACGTCGTACTTGTGGGCGACAAAGTCGACCATGACCTTTTCCAGCTCGCCGTCGCCCATCTGGCCGTGGCCAATACCAATCCGAACGTCAGGCACTAACCGCTGAATCAGCCCGGCGATGGAGAAGATCGACTCCACGCGGTTGTGGACGAAATACACCTGGCCGCCTCGCTCAATCTCGGTCCTGATCGCGCGGGTGATCACGTCCTGGTCAAACTTCACCACGTGCGTCTGAATCGAGAGCCGGTCGCGTGGCGGTGTCTCAATCACCGACATGTCGCGGATCCCCACCAGCGACATGTTCAACGTCCGCGGGATCGGCGTCGCGGTCATTGTCAGCACATCGACCTTCTTGCGAATCTGCTTCAGCCGTTCCTTGTGCACCACGCCGAATCGCTGCTCTTCATCCACCACCAGCAGGCCGAGGTCGCGAAACGCCACGTCTTTCGACAGCAGGCGATGCGTGCCAACGATGATGTCGAGTTGGCCTGACGCGAGTTTCTCGAGCGAGGCCTGCTGCTCTGACTTGCTGCGGAAGCGGCTCACCATGTCGATGCGAACAGGGAAGCCGGCGAACCGGTCCTTCAACGTGCGCTCGTGCTGAAACGCCAGCACCGTGGTAGGCGCAAGGAACGCGACTTGTTTTCCGTCCATCACGGCTTTGAACGCCGCGCGCATGGCGACTTCGGTCTTGCCGTAACCAACGTCGCCGCAGAGCAGGCGGTCCATCGGCATCGTGGATTCCATGTCTTTGGAAATATCCGCGATTGCCGACTGCTGGTCGGGCGTGAGCACATACTCAAACGCATCGTCGAACTCGTGCTGCCAGTGTGAGTCGGGTGTGAATGCGTGGCCGACCACGGCCTTGCGCGCGGCGTAGAGCTTGAGCAGCTCCTCGGCCATGTCGCGCATCGCCTTCTTGACGCGCGTCTTGGCTTTTTCCCAGGTCGCGCCACCCAGCTTGTCGAGGGTGGGTGCGGCGCCGCCGGTGTACTTTTGAACCAGGTCGAGCCGATCGAGCGGCACGAAGAGTTTGTCTTCGCCGGCGTAACGCAGTTCCATGAACTCCTGCGCTTCGCCCCCAGGGCCGATGGCCATTTTCTTGAGCCCGACGAACCGGCCAATGCCGTTGTCGATGTGTACGACCAGGTCGTCCACTTTGAGGTCGCGGAAGTCCGAGACAAACGTGCGCACAGCCGACTTGCGGCGCTCGCTGCTGCTGCGGCGTTCCTCGTCGAACAGGTCGGTCTCTGCGAACAGCAGCAGGTTGCCGGTGGGGAGGTGGAAGCCGCGCGACAGGTGGCCGGTGGTGACCAGCACTGTCGCCCGGGCCATATCTTCGTTGTCGCCGATGACGCGGCCACGCACTTCGTAGTCGGCCAGCAACTCGATGGTGCGTTCGGCCCGACCCGGCGTGGCCGCGATAAAGACGACGGTGTCGCCGCGTTCGCGGGCCTGTCGAATTTCTTCGACCCAGTCGCCGATGCGGCCTCGATATTCAAGCACCGGCTGACATGGCACGTGCACTTCACCAGCGGTATCGTCGAGCGCCAGTTGCGTAAGGCGGGAACCGCGCTCGAGCCACGCTTCCAGATCGGCCCAGGCCAAGGCGAAGTATTCGTACGGCAACGCCATCGCGTTCTTGGCAGCCGCATCCTCCGCGCTCAACCGCCACTGTTCTTCAAGTCCACGCCCTCGCGACGCCACGTCGTCCAACTCGTAGATCAGCAGCGTGGCACCAGCGCGCCGGACGTAGTCGATGAAGGTGGCCGTCCGGTCGTTCTCGTCTTCTTCATCGGCCGCTCGCGCGGCCTCGTCGTGTAGGGAATTTCGTAGGGCGGCGTGAACTCCAACGCCGCCGATCTTGGGCATCAATTCCCGTTGGGGCGTCAGCGTGAGCGAGTCGAGCGCCTTGAGCGAGCGCTGCGTTGCGGCGTCGTATCGGCGGACAGACTCGATGATGTCGCCGATGAACTCCAGGCGAATCGGTTGTTCTTCCGAGGTCGGATACAGATCGACGACGCCCCCGCGGACGAAAAACTCGCCGTGTTGATCGACCGGGTCCTCCGACGTGAAGCCGGCGACGGCCAGGCGTTCGCGCAGTTCGTGGACGGGAATCTCGACGCCGGGTTTCAGGATGATGGTGGCGGCCGCCAGCCGAGATGGGTCGGTGAGCCTGGGCGGCAGCGCCCGAGCGGAGGCGATCACCAGTTGGGCCGTGCCCGTGGCCAGTGCGGCAAGGGCGCGCGCGCGCGCCGAGGCCACCTGAAGATGTGGAGCAAGGCCGCGGTACGGATCCACTTCCTGGGAAGGGAAGGGCAGCACGGCCTGTTCGGCCTGGGAATCCGACAGGCCTTTCATCACGCCCAGGAAAAACCGGGCGTCCTGGGTGACTTGTTCCACGTCCTGGTCGGTGGGCACCACCAGCACCACTGGACCGTCCTGCGCCAGCGCCGAGGCGTGGAACGCCACAGCACCTGGGCCAAGGCCGGCTAGGCGCGGCAGCGATCGGGAAAGGCCGGCGCGAGTGGCGGCCGACTTCAGCAGCGATCGGAACGCGAGGGACGCTGACGGATGAAGCACGAAAGAGAACACTCCATCCTAGCAGGTGCGGAAGTTGGGAACTTAGGAACTGGGGAAGTTAGGAACTGCCCTTCACCTTTTCAATGATCGAGGTTGTGGACCAGCCCTGTTCCACGGGCATCAGGATGACCTTGCCGCCTCGGGCCTCAACTGTGTCTCGGCCGACGATCTTGTCTGGCGCCCAGTCGGCGCCTTTCACCAGCACATCGGGTTGAATGGCCTTGATGATCTCGGCGGGCGTCTCCTCGTCAAAAACCACCACTGCGCTCACGCACGCCAGCGCGTCCAGCACCTCGGCCCGTTCGGCCTCAGGCGTGAGGGGTCTTGTGGGTCCCTTGATCGCGCTGACCGACCGGTCGGAGTTGATGGCGACGATGAGCACGTCGCCTTCGGCCCGGGCCGCTTGCAGGTACCGGACGTGACCTGGGTGGAGCAGGTCGAACACGCCGTTGGTGTACGCGATGCGCTGGCCGGCGGCGCGCGCGCGCTCAGCCCATGCGGCGGCTTCGGATCTGGACGAGAGGACCACCAATGAAGGTTATCGCAAGTGCCAGCGCGTTTGTCGTTTCAAGGTCGAGGACTATCCTGGCGGACTCACAGGCCAATAGCCCAAGCCTTCGCCGACCCACATCAGGTCGTACTTCTCCGCCCACCAAAGGACAAACTGAACCGGACTTTCACCGGCGTCGAAGGCTGCACGCAGCGGTTCGATTTCACCGCAGAGACTGTCCCACGTTATCGCGAGGTGCGTCGTGCACACAGCGTCCACCAGTGCGGCCCATTCATCAAATGTCAGGCTCATGACAAGCTTGTCCTTGCAGAGGACTTTAGCATCGTCAGCGTGCTACGAAGTGTGAGTTAAAGGACCGGAAGCCCCACGCTCGAGAGGTACTCGAACGTGGGATCATAAAACGCAGGGGATCGCGTTGGGTCGGTCTTATCGCCAGGGGGAACACAAATCACCATGCCCTGGCGGGCACGAGTGAGTAGGACTCGGTACGCGTTGCGCAAGTAACTGCGGCGATCTTCGTTCTTCACGTTCTGCCATTTACTGGCTTTGAACGAGTGGCCGCTCCATCTGGTTCTGGCAAAGCGGAAGTCGGCATCCCAAGTGACACACACCCAATCCAGTTCCAGTCCTTGCACTTGGAACTCTGTCGCGGCGTCTTCCAAGTAGAAACTCGACCTCGTGTCATCCCGATCGTTGAGAAACCAATGGACCGGGTCCACCTCAACCCGGACATCAACCGCGTGAGGCTTCAGCCGCTGAGCACCTGACGACGCCACTAGTCCGTACCGTTCAGATCCTCGCGCTTTCTTGCGAATCCAGTCCTTGGCTCGGTCCAGATCTCTGGTAATGACGATCGGGTAGCGTGGAAGGACCGCCGTGAGCAGGTCACGGGCTTCTGCCGCCTCAAGATCCAAAATGGCCTTGACGAAGTGTGAGACATTCTCTGCCCTGAATGACCGCATGGACACGGCCAAATGTTGGCGATCATCCTGAACGACTTTGGCCGTGCCGGCCAAGCGTTCTATGGCGCTCACTGCGTCGTACTCGGAGTCGGTCAGGTTCGGTGAAATGTGCGCGGTCCAGGTTGAAGCCGTCGTCGAAACCGCCTCCAGCCAGGCAGAGATGCCCGCTTCGCCTCGGTTGATCTCCTGGCCGCCGCCTACAAGGCAGATGACCACGGCCCAATCTGGGTGACGGTCGAGATATGAGAGCAGGAACTCTGGTTCGGATTGCGTGAAGCCTGGCCGGCCTTTCTTCCGGCGCATGAAGTCAGCCGTCATGGCGTGATTCCAGGCACGTTGGGCTTCATCGAAGATCACGACATGATCGCTTGGTGGACCTGGGTGTTTGAGGCCCTCATCGCGAAAGTGATGCACGTTCTGGATGAAGGCCTTTATCTTCTGCCGTACGTCGCCCTTCCGCGTCCGGTCCTTTTTCGCGCGCAGGCGGGCTACCTCGTCCCTGGCCAGCGCCTCGCTAAGCACTTTGACCAGCGGGCCGTTTCCTGAGAGGAACACTGCGTGAGTTGGACTCGCTTGATCCCGCCGCTTCGTAGCGACGTTGAGGCCGACGAGCGTCTTGCCGGCGCCAGGCACTCCGGTGACGAAGACAATCGCTTTGCGTCCCTCGGTCTTGGCGGCGTCGATGATTGACTCAACCGCTGCGGACGTGAGCCTGAGATTGCGGGCGCCAGCATCGTGGCGGGCGATGGCATCAACAGAGTGTTGGGAATAGAGCGCCTGCGCGGCCTCAATAATCGTTGGCGTCGGTTGGTAGGGTGCCTGGGCCCAGCTTGTGGCATCGAGATCTGGCCCGCTGATCGCGTCGAGTCCAACCTGAATTGCGCGCCGAAGCCGCACGGCATTGCAGGTCATGGGTGGATAGACGGCGTCGTCGGCCGGCGGCAGGAGGATCGGCTCGAAGTCTGGCGCTTCAGTCGCAACGAGGATCGGGATGATTGGGACGGTGTGACTAGCTTGGTGGAAGTTCTTCAAATCCAGCGCGTAGTCCCACGCCTGGTTGTAGTCGCTGATCTTGATTCGGCCCTCTCCGACCTTGAACTCGATCACGAAGACCGCCGATCCACTGATCAATACCGTGTCGATTCTGCTGCCAACGCGGGGAACATCAAACTCGAGAAAGAGCGCTCCAGTTAGCCCGGCGAGTGACGCCTTGAGGATCTCGATCTCGCCGATCCAGGCATCGCGCTGTGGCGGATCGACCGAAAACCCACTTCTCGCCGTAAGCGCGCCCAGGACCGACTCCGTCGTGTTGGCAAGGAAGTCCGCGACATCAGCGGCGTAGTACGACCGGGAGAATGCGGGGTCCGACATTTGACGGGTGCGCGCCAGGTTATCACTGGGACACGGTTTTCACCCGGCTGCCGCATCGTCGCGATGCCCGACTGCGAGCGACGCGACTGCGATGGTCCAAAACGCGACGAAGGGGGGCAACGCCGCGTGGGATAGGGACCCACGCGCTGGACAAAGGTCGATGACCCTGGAGTCGCGTTTTGCCGCGTCGGAAGCCGGAGGGCAGCGCGACGATGGGGCAGCCGGGTGAAAACTCTACTTGGGCGCCTTGAACCGGATCGCGGTGGAGAAGTCCCAGTGGTGCTTCGGACGGTAAATCCCACCATCCTTGATGCGCGACTTCACGCGAAAGGTGTGCAGCAGCCGATGGTAGTCGTACGGGGCGCCGTCGCGCTTATGAACTGCGACGTCCAACTTGTAGGTGCCCTCGACGAGGTCGAGTGAATCCACCGTGAGGGTGACCGTGGCCTCGCCCTCGAGACGGTCCGACTCAAGTTCTTCAATATCGGTGTTGGTGCCGTAGACCATGGCGCCATCGGCGGTGAACAAGCCGATGCCAAACACAAAATCGCGCACTGGCGCTGCGGCCTTCACACCCAGAATCACGCGCATCTGCTCGCCGGTGTGAAATACGTGCGTGGACTGGCCATTGGCATCCTGGAAATCCACCGACGCGATTTCCACGCCGCCAGATCCCCAGCGGCCCTCGCCCGCCTGATTCATGTCGCCGAAGTGACTCTCGGCCTCCACCGGACCAGCCGGGGTGGCCTGCCCGGCACCGCCGGCATCGTGCTTCGCCTTTTCATCCGACGCCGCGAGGAACCGCTCTTCCTGACGAGCCACGTCCGTGACATACGTCCCGACCACGCGCGTGGGATCACCCTCGGCCTTCTTCTCGCCCGCGTCGAGCCACACGGCTTCGTCGCAGAATCGCTCGACGAGTCCCAGCGAGTGCGTCACCAGCAGGATGGTTTTACCGCGCCGCTTGAACTCACCAAACTTGTCCAGGCACTTGTGCGTGAAGCCCTCGTCGCCAACCGCCAGGACCTCGTCCACAAGCAGCACGTCGGGATCCACGTGAATCGCCACGGCAAAACCCAGGCGCATGTACATACCGGACGAGTAGGTTTTCACCGGCGCGTCGATGAATTCGGTGAGCTCGGCAAATTCCACGATCTCGTCGAAGCGCCTTGTGATCTCCTTCTTCGTCAGGCCCAGCATGATGCCGTTGATGAAGACGTTTTCCCGGCCGGAGATCTCCGGGTGAAACCCGGCGCCCAGTTCAATGAGCGCCGAGATGCGGCCTTCGACGGTCACAGTACCGATGGTCGGCTTCGTGATCCCGGCCACCAGTTTCAACGCGGTGCTCTTGCCCGATCCGTTCCGGCCGACCACGCCATAGGTGCAGCCCTTCGGCACGGTGAACGACACGTCCTTCAGCGCCTGAAACGTCTCCTCAGGCCTGAGCTTGCGGACGAGATCCCCTGAAAGCAGCGCGCTCTTCAGCGTGGAAAACTGACGGCCGCCATACCGGCGATAGATCTTGCTGACGTGATCAAGCGTAATGGCCGTCGAGTTCACACGGCCTCCGAGAACGAATCACGCAGGCGATCGAAGATCCAGTAGGCCGCAAAAAACAAGATAATCGAGGCCCCACCCAGCGCGAGCAGCCACCACTTGTGACCGAAAGGGCCATCGAAAAACAGGATCTCTTGATAGGAGATCGCGAGGTGGGTGAACGGATTCAGGTCGAAGTAGTTCTTGTACTCGGGATATTGCTGGTAGGAGTAGATGATGGGTGTGGTGAAGAACCAGAAGGTGAGCAGGTTCGAGACAAGATCTTTGACATCGCGGAAGTGCACGGAAAGTGCGGAAAGCAGCAGTGCGAGCGCCGCCGTAAAAATAAACTGGACGACCAGAGCAACCAGGAACCAGGGAAGTTCAATCCAGTCTGGTGTCACGCCGTAATAGATCATGAAGATGGCCAGAATCGGCAAGCCCAGTAGAAAGTGCGCCATGTTCGAACAGATGGTCACAATCGGAAGAACTTCTGCCGGAAACAACACCTTCTTGATCAGATTGCCGCCGGAGATTAACGACCCGGTCGCCTCGTTCATCGACGACTGAAACCAGGTCCACGGCAGCAGCCCGGTAAACATGAACACGGCGTACGGCTGGATGCCTTGTGTGCGGTTCTCCAGGAGTGTGGCGAACACGAAGCTGTAGATCAGCAACAACATCAGGGGGTTCACAAACGACCAGAAGAACCCCAGCATCGATCCCCGGTACCGCGCCTTCAGATCACGCGCCACCAGACTCTGGATGAGGCCGCGATACCGAAGAAGCTGTCCGAGGTTATGCCACATCGCCCGCGGCGTCGACCTCGACGAGAATCACCGTGATGTTGTCGGGACCGCCGGCAGCGTTGGCCGCATTGATCAGCGACTGCGCGCACGCAGCCAGCTCGCCGGGTTTGTTCATCAGCTCACTCAGGCGGGCCGGTGGCACCACCGAGGACAACCCGTCGGAACACATCAGCAGGCGATCGCCGGCCTTCAGATCCACTTCCTTGATGTCCACTTCGGGATCAACGCCGCCCGAAATGGCGCGCGTCACCACATTCCGCCACGGATGCCGCTGGGCATCGTCATCCGTGAGCACGCCCGCGCGCACCTGCTCGCCCACCCACGAATGGTCGTCCGTCAGCTGTCGCAGCTTGCCCTCACGCCACTGGTAAGCGCGACTGTCACCAACGTGCGCCACCTGCGCCATGCCCGCAGGTTGCAGCAGAATCGCGACGGCCGTGGTCGCCATGCCCTTGAGCTCGGGATCCGCACCAATGGCCGACGCCACGCGCTGGTTGGCCAGGCGAAGCGCGGCGATCAAGCGGTTAGCCGCCAGCGAATGCGCCGTATCAAAAGGGAAGGGCCAGGTCTGATTGAGGTCCGCGTTGCGGGTGTCGTCGATGAACTGTTCGATCACCTGCACGGTCAGGCGCGACGCCACCTCGCCGGCTTCGTGGCCACCCATGCCGTCGGCCACCACGTACAGACCAAGGTCCTGGCGCTCTCGGAACGCATCTTCGTTGCTCTCGCGTCGAAGGCCCGTATGGGTGACGGCGACCGAGGAGATTTGCGGCATCAGGTCAGCCGCGGGTCCGCGCGTGTTGTGATACCTGCAGGCGTGTGATCGCCCGCAGCAGCGCGATGCGAGCGCGCTCGTAGTCCATTTCCGACACGCCGCCCTTGACGACTTCGGCCAGTCGTTCTTCGGCGCGCCGCTTGGCAGACTGGGCACGTTCCAGATCGATGTCGTCGGCCTTTTCGGCGATACGCGCCAGGATGGTCACACGGTCGGGAAGAATCTCGGCAAATCCGAAACCGACAAAGCCGTGAAACTTCTCGGTGCCTTTCCGGTACCACATCTCGCCCACCTTCAGGCTGACGAGCATGGGGGTGTGTCCCGGCAGGACTCCGAGGAACCCTTCCTCGCCGGGCAGCTGCAGCTCGTCCACTTCGTCGTGGACGATCGCACGCTCCGGCGTGACGAATTCAAGGCGTAAGGTCGTGGGGATGGCCATGGAACGTCTTTACTGCTTCTTCGACCGTTCGATGACTTCGTCAATCGTGCCGGCCAGGTAAAACGCCTGTTCCGGAATGTCGTCGTGTTTGCCCTCGACAATTTCCTTGAAGCCGCGCACCGTCTCGGCAACGGTGACATACGCGCCCTTGAGGCCGGTGAACTGTTCGGCCACGAAGAACGGCTGCGACAGGAACTTCTGGATCTTGCGCGCGCGCGACACCGTGAGCTTGTCGTCTTCCGACAGTTCGTCGATGCCGAGGATGGCGATGATGTCCTGCAGGTCCTTGTAGCGCTGCAGAATCTGCTTCACCTGACGGGCCACGTTGTAGTGTTCGTCGCCGATGACGCGCGGGTCGAGAATGCGCGAGGTGGACGCGAGCGGATCCACGGCCGGGTAAATGCCAAGTTCGGCAATGGCGCGCGACAGGTTCGTCGTGGCGTCAAGGTGCGCAAACGTGGTGGCAGGCGCCGGGTCCGTGTAGTCGTCGGCGGGCACGTAGATGGCCTGCACCGAGGTGATCGATCCCTTGCGCGTGGACGTGATGCGTTCCTGCAACTCGCCCATTTCCGACAGCAGCGTGGGCTGGTAACCGACGGCCGACGGCATGCGGCCCAGGAGCGCCGACACTTCCGAACCGGCCTGCGTGAACCGGAAGATGTTGTCGATGAACAGCAGCACGTCCTTGCCCTCGGCATCGCGGAAGTACTCGGCCACGGTGAGCGCCGACAGCGCCACGCGCAGACGCGCACCCGGCGGCTCGGTCATCTGGCCGTACACAAGCGCAGCGCGCGACTTGGCCGGGTCGTTCGGGTCGATAACGCCGCTCTCCTGGAATTCCAGCCAGAGGTCGTTACCTTCACGCGTGCGTTCGCCGACGCCGCCGAACACCGACACGCCGCCGTGTTTCACGGCGATGTTGTGGATGAGTTCCTGGATGATGACGGTCTTGCCGACGCCGGCGCCACCGAACAACCCGATCTTGCCGCCCGTGAGATACGGTTCGAGCAGGTCGATGACCTTGATGCCCGTCTCGAACATTTTCAGTTCAGTTGACTGCTCTTCAAGCGTCGGCGCCTCGCGGTGAATGGGCCACCGCTCGGCGGATTCCACCGGACGATCCGGAAAGTCCACCGGTTCGCCCAGCACGTTGAGCACGCGCCCCAGCGTCTGCGGTCCAACCGGCATCGAGATGGGGCCGCCCTGGTCGGTGGCGTCCATGCCGCGCTGCAATCCGTCGGTCGCTTTCATCGCGACGGTGCGCACCCGGTTTTCACCCAGGTGCTGCTCCACTTCGACGATGACGTCAACGGTGTTGGTGCCGGCCTGTCCGGTGATACGGACGGCGTTGTAGATGGCCGGCAGATCGCCACCGGCGAATTCGATGTCCACGACCGGCCCGATGATCTGGACGACCTTGCCAACCTTCACTGCTGTTGCAACTGACATGTGATCCTCGTTAGCTCTTGCTTCTACTGTGCCTGCGACCCAGACACCACTTCGATAATTTCCCTGGTGATCGCGGCCTGGCGCACCTTGTTCATGGTGAGCGTCAGCCCCTCGATCATGTCTGCGGAGTTACGCGTGGCCGCATCCATCGCGGTCATGCGGGCGGCATGTTCGGCCGCCGACGACTCCAGCAGCGCTCGCAACACCTGCGCTTCCACCAACCGCGGCAGCAGTTCGTCGAAAATCCGCTGCGGCGAGGGCTCGTACAGGTAGTCCACGGTGCCGGCTTCGTTCTTGCCTACTTCAATCGGCTCCATCGGCAGCAGCTGCTCCACCACCAGGTTCTGCTGCATCACCGACTTGAACTCGTTGTAGACCAGGTGCACGCTGTCTACCTTGCCCGCGATGAAGTCCTCCATCGCCGGCTGCGCCACGGCTTCGGCCTCGGCAAACCCGATCACCTTTGGCATCGCGGTGTACTCGAACCGGATCGGGAAGCCGCGCCGTCCCAGCGCTTCGCGTCCCTTCTTGCCCACCAGCCCGAGCGCGATCTCGCGACCTTTGTGTTCACGCAGGTAGACGCCCACGGTCTTGACGATGTTGGTGTTGAAGCTGCCGCACAGTCCCTTGTCGCTGCTCATGACGATGAGCAGTGTCTTGCCTGTTTTGACGCCGGCGCGCTGCGCGAGCAGCGGGTGATGCGACTGATCGACGCGCGCGGCAATGCTCGCCAGCACGTGCCTGGCCTGCTTCGCGAACGGGCGCGTGCCCATCACGCGCTCCTGGGCGCGACGCAGCTTTGACGCGGCGACCATCTTCATCGCCTTCGTAATCTGCTGCGTGTTCTTGACGGCGCGGATGCGCCGCCGCATGTCAATTAGTGAAGGCATCCCTTACACCATCGTCGCGAACTGCTTGCCGAACTCTTCAAGCGCCGCCTTCAGCGCGCCCTTCACCTCGTCGTCGAGCACCTTCTTCGTGGAGATGCTGGTGAGCACGTCCGGACGCTGCGACTCGAGGAAGCGGAAGAGCTCGTCTTCATACATCCGCAGGCGCTCGACTGCGACCGGGTCGAGATAACCGTTGGTGGCGGCAAATACGATGGCCACCTGCTTCTCGACCGGCAGCGGACGATACTGCGGCTGCTTCAGGATTTCCGTGAGGCGACGGCCGCGGTTCAGCTGCTTCTGCGTGGCCGGGTCCAGGTCGCTGCCAAACTGCGCGAAGGCCGCGAGTTCGCGATACTGCGCGAGGTCCAGTCGCAACGTGCCGGCCACCGAACGCATGGCCTTGATCTGCGCGGAGCCGCCGACGCGTGACACCGAGTTGCCGACGTTGATGGCGGGGCGGAAGCCCTGATTGAACAGGTCGGCTTCAAGGAAGATCTGGCCGTCGGTGATCGAGATGACGTTGGTCGGGATGTACGCCGACAAGTCGCCGGCCTGCGTTTCAATGATCGGCAGCGCCGTCAATGAACCACCGCCAAGCTCGTTGTTGAGCTTGGCTGCACGCTCAAGCAGACGCGAGTGGAGGTAGAAGACGTCGCCCGGGTACGCTTCGCGGCCTGGCGGGCGCCGGAGCAGCAGGGAGATTTCGCGGTAGGCCTGCGCGTGCTTCGAGAGGTCGTCGTAGACCACGAGGCAGTGGCGACCGGTGTCGCGGAAGTACTCACCAATCGTGCAGGCCGAGTACGGGCTGATGTAGAGCATGGGCGCCGGGTCGGACGCGCCGGCGGCCACCACGATGGTGTATTCCATCGCGCCGGCTTCCTCGAGGATGCGCACCACCTGCGCGATCGTCGACTGCTTCTGGCCGATGGCGTTGTAGATGCAGATGACGCCCAGGCCCTTCTGGTTGATGATCGCGTCCACCGCGACGGCGGTCTTGCCCGTCTGGCGGTCGCCGATGATCAACTCACGCTGTCCGCGGCCGATGGGCACCATGCCGTCGATGGCCTTGAGGCCCGTCTGCATCGGTTCCTTGACCGGCTGACGGTCAACAACGCCGGGCGCGAGGCGCTCGATCGGCATCGACTTCGTTGTTGGAATCGGTCCCTTGCCGTCGATGGGCTGGCCGAGCGAGTTGACGACGCGGCCGAGCATTTCGTCGCCCACCGGCACCGAAATGATTCGGCCCGTGCGTTTGACGACGTCGCCTTCCTTGATGGCGGTGGAGCGGCCCAGCAGCACCGCGCCCACGCTTTCTTCTTCGAGGTTCAGCGCGATGCCGAACAGGCCGTTCGGGAACTCCAGCATTTCGCCGGCCATGGCGCGCTCCACGCCATGAATGCGCGCGATGCCGTCGCCCACCGACACCACCGTGCCTACTTCCGCAACGTCTACATCAACGGCGTAGTTGCCAATCTGGTCGCGGATAATCTTGGAAATTTCTTCGGCCTTGATCTGCATCGTGTCCTCATGGCGGTGCGCGCTGGCCCCGCCGGTCGTGGTGTTACTGCTTGCTCGTGACTGGTTATGCGGGCGACAACAATTGCCGGCGCATCTTCTCCAGTTGCCGCGTCAGGCTGGCGTCATACACCACGCTGCCCACGCGGGCGACAATGCCGCCCATGATAGACGGGTCTACCGACTCTTTCAGACGCACCTCGGCGCCCACCGCCGCGCTGAGCGCCTTGGCCAACGCGTCGCGCTGGTTGCCCGGCAATTCGGTGGCCGTGACGATCTGCGCGTTCACCACCTTGCGGTGCGCCATCAGTTTCTCGGTGTAGGCCGCGGCCACATCCCGCACGCTGCCCATGCGGTCGCGGTCGGCCAGCATCAGGAGCAGGCGACGCACTTCGCCGGAGAATTCGCCGGACGTGTTCAGAATCTGTTCAATGAGTTCGCGCTTCTTCAGCGCAGGAATCGCGGGATGGGCCAACACGGTTTGCAGTTCAGTGTGGCCATCAACCAACGCGACGAATGCGTTCAGTTCACCTTCAACCCTGGCCAGATCGCCCTTCGCCTGCACGACCTCAAACAACACGGCCGCGTAACGGCGGGCAGCGGATCGAACGCTCATGAATGGGCTCCTGCGGCGAGGCAGGGAAGGATGTGGTTGACGATTTCACCGAACACGTGGGGCCTCCGCCGGGGGAGATCCTACCCCAGCCAAACGACCATTTATACCATTCAGGCCCGCGGCCGGGCAACTACAACAGCCGCACAAGAACGTCATCGGCACCGCGCGGTTCGACCCGTCCGACACTCGTCGCCCGCACACCTGCAGTGGTGAGCTGGTCCACAAAACCCGCGGCCGCATCCGGCGCCAGGCTGAAAAGGAGTCCGCCCGACGTTTGGGGGTCCATGCAGAGGAGCGCCACTTCGGGTGCCACATCCGGGCCCACGATTACCCGTCGGAAGTGGCCGAGGTTCGAGCGGCCACCGCACGGCAGATTCGCCGCAGCCAGTTCGGCTGCGCCGCTAAGGAGGGGAAGGGCTCCGGCGTTGAAGGCCAGCGTGGTCCCGCTGGCCTGCGCAACCTCGGTGGCGTGCCCGATCAGGCCAAAACCGGTGATATCCGTGCAGGCGCTGACGACTCCCGGTGGCAGGGCCGCGGCAAGTCGCGCTGCGGTGTTGTTGAGGGTCACCATGGACGCAACGGCTGATTTAAGCTGGATTTCTGTTGAACGACCGAATTTGGTGGCTCGCACCACAACGCCGGTTCCCAGAGCTTTCGTGAGTACGAGGACGTCTCCGGCTCTGGCACCAGCATTAGTCAGGACTCGATCGGGGTGGACGTGGCCGGTAACCGAGTAGCCAAACTTGATCTCCGGATCGGTGACGGTGTGCCCTCCGAGCAGCACAACTCCGGCCTCGCGCAACTTGTCGGAACCGCCTCGAAATATTTCGCGGACCACTTCGGGAGCGGGTCCATCTTTGGGAAGCGCGGCAATTGCCAGGGCCGTGCGGGGCTCCCCGCCCATCGCGTAGACATCGCTGAGCGCGTTGGCCGCCGCAATCTGACCGTACAGATACGGGTCGTCAACGATGGGCGTAAAAAAGTCTACCGTCTGCACCAACGCCGAATCGGCCGACCACCGATAGACACCGGCGTCGTCAGCGGTCTGAAAGTCCACGAGGATTCGGTCGTCCACATGGGCCGGTTGCAGGCCTTCCATGATGCGCTCGAGGTCGACGGCCTGCAGCTTGCTGGCGCAGCCGGCGCAGTCGGCGTAGTCGGTGAGCTTCTTCACGTTCAGGACTCCGTCAATTTTTCGAACAGGCGCTGAAGTTCCTCTTCGTTCGTAAAGTCCACTTCAATACGCCCGCCCTTGCCTTTGCGGACGATGCGCACGCGGGTGCCGAGCGCAAGTTTCAGCTGTTCTTCAGCCGCGCGAGTATTCGGGTCAACTTTGGGCTTGAGCGCTTCAGGGGCATCGGACTTGGCAGTGGTCTCATCGCGGACGAGCGCTTCCGTTTCCCGCACTGACAAACCACGCGCAATGACATCGCGCCCAACGCGGCGTTGTGCCGCTTCATCTGTCAGCGACAACAACGCGCGTGCGTGCCCCATCGTGAGCGCGCCGTCCGACAGCGCCGTGCGAATCTCGGCGTGCAGGCGGAGCAGCCGGATGTAGTTGGCCACGGTCGCGCGATCCTTGCCCACTTGTTCAGCGATCGATTCCTGCGAGAGGTGCAGGTCTTCGGACAGGCTGCGATACGCCTGCGCTTCTTCGATGGGGTTGAGATTCTCGCGCTGGATGTTTTCGATGAGCGCCACTTCCAGGAGTTTGTCGTCGGGCACATCGCGCACTGCGACAGGCACTTTCAGCAGGCCCGCGCGTTGCGCCGCGCGCCATCGTCGTTCGCCGGCGACGATTTCATAGGTGCCGGCCGTGTCTGCTCCTGCGGTGACATGGCGGACGACGATCGGTTGGATGACGCCGTTCGCGCGAATGGACTGCGCCAGTTCCTCGAGGCGCGCGTCGTCGATATGAAGTCGCGGTTGCCTGGGATTGGGCGAGAGCAGATCAATATCGAGTTCGGTAGGCCGGCCGCGATCGACGGCCGGCGCCTCACGAGGCGGTGGTGGTGCGGTGTCTCGGATCAGCGCGCTGAGACCGCGTCCGAGCGCGGGGCGTTTGATAGCCATGATCAGTGACTCCCTACCGCGGCGAGATCGCGCGACAGGAATTCGCGCGCCAGCGCCACATACGCTTCGGCGCCGCGCGACCGCGCGTCATACAGGATCACCGGCACGCCATGACTGGGGGCTTCTCCCAGGCGCACGTTGCGCGGAATGACGGTGCGAAACACCTGGTCGCCAAAAAACTCGCGGATGCTCGTGCCCACCTGCTGGCCCAGATTCGTCCGGTCGTCATACATCGTCAGCAACACGCCTTCAACGATGAGGCTGGGGTTGAGGCCCTCGCGCACACGGTCGAGCGTGGACATGAGATCGGCGATGCCCTCGAGCGCGAAGTATTCGCAGTTCAGCGGAATCAATACTGTGTCCGCGGCGACGAGCGCATTGAGCGTCAGCAAGCCGAGCGAAGGTGGCGTGTCGATGAAGATGTAGTCGTAGTCGCCGCGCAGTTGATTCACGAAGGTGCGCAGACGCTGATCGCGGTCGGGGAGCATCACGAGTTCGATCTCCGCGCCGGTGAGGTGGCGATCGGCGGGAACCAGGAACAGGTGATCGACGCCTGTGGGCAACACAAAGTCCTGGGCCGGCTGGCCGGTAGTCATCAGCGCGTCATAGATGGTGCCCGCGGCTGCGGACTGTCCCTTGAGGCCAACGCCTGAGGTGAGATTGGCCTGCGGATCCAGGTCAATGAGCAACACGCGCCTGTCGGCCATGGCGAGCGAGGCGGCCAGATTGATGGAGGTCGTCGTTTTGGCGACGCCGCCCTTCTGGTTTGACACCGAGATGACGCGAGCTTTTTTGGTCATATGGCAAATAAAAATTGGCTGTTACATACGCGCCGGAGTGGCTATTGTCCGGCCTAAGGGCGGCAAGGGTCAATGGGGAACTGGGGAACTGAGGAACTGAGGAACTGGGGAACTGAGGAACTGGGGAACTGGGGAACTGAGGAGGAACTGGGGAAGTGGGGAAGTGGGGAAGTGGGGAACTGAGGAACTGGGGAACTGGGGAACTGGGGAACTGGGGAACTGGGGAAGTGGGGAAGTGGGTAGATTTGGAACTGGGGGAGTTTGGCTGGCAACCGCCGGTAGGCGTGATCACGACGGATCACAGGGAGGGCAAGAGTTTTGGAGCGCTGAATTGGGCGCTACGGCTCGTTCGCAGGCCACCTGGGCTCAAAGGCGCCTGCGGCGCCGGCACGACGGATCACAACAGGAGGGCAGCAGGCTGAGAGGGCTCATGGGCCTCAAGAGCGTTTGTCGTTTTGCTGGTTGGGCTTCGGTGGACCGCCGTAGCCTTGGCGGAGCCTGGTGAAGACCAGGCTGAGCTACGTTCAGTAGGCATCGTGCCCGTACGTAGCTCGGGCTGGTTCTCAAGCCCGAGTGTCCATGCCGCGACGTTGTCTCTGGCTGCGCGCCGGTCGCTGACCTGAGGTGGCTGGCGCGCTAGTTTGAAATAGCGAGGCTAATCCGTTGTGTTCCACGTGGAACATTGGCTTGGCGGAACCCGATGAAGCAAGGACGCCAAGCCTCGGAGGCATCCTGCTGATCCCTCTATGACGCGTGCACTCGTCAGCGTGGTCCAACATATCATTAAACTTAACTTGTAAGTCCTTATTACACAGCTACTTACGGTTCTTATCGAGTATCCAAAGCTGGCTGCCAAGTGCTGCCACAAGCGGCTCCATGTGACCGGAAATGAACGGTAACTGGATTTCCGGCCTCACCGACGCCTCTGCCCCGAACCAGAACAAACGGCCTCCGGGTTTCAGGAACGCCTGGATCGCCGTGATCAGCCGCTTGTCGGGCCGCACCGCCCGCACCGTCACCACATCGGCTGACTCGTGAAGCTCGCTACGCAAAAGGAGTTCCTCAAGCCGGCAGTTCTCGACCGATGCGCCAGGCATGTTCAGCTGGCGCACCACCTCGCGGAGGAACGCACACTTGCGCACCTTCACTTCCACCATCACCAAGCGCACGTGCGATGCCATCACCGCAAGCGGGATGGCCGGCGATCCGCCACCGGTGCCCACATCAATCACAAGCTGATCGGACGCCAATACGCGCCTGGCGGCCATCACCGGTTCCACGATCAACCGGTCAACGGCATCATCAGACAAGGGGTCCACGCGGAGCGCAGTGAGGTTGATCTTCTTGTTCCAGCGCGCAAGCAACTCGACATACGCGGCGAGGTTCGTGACCTGCTCCCGAGACGCGCTCCCGCCCGCCTTGGTGATGCGTCTGGACAAGCGTGAGACAGTCTCTCGGTCAGCCACCGGGACCCATTGTCGGTCTAAACCGCTACGGGCGTTAGGGGGTTGGTCGGCGTCAGCAGACACTCGGGCTTGAGGAACAGCCCGAGCTACGTGCCCGATATGAGCGACGTAGCAGTCTGAAGTCCTTCCGAACGTAGCTCGGCCTGGGTTTCAAGGCCGAGGCCTGCCCCAGTTCCTGAGCTCCTCAGTTCCCAAGTTCCCCAGTTCCCCAGTTCCTAAGTTCCCCAGTTCCCCAGTTCCGCACGCGCGAGGCGACGATCGCCAGGGCGGCGGGGGTGACCCCGGGGATTCGGCCGGCCTGGCCGAGTGTCTCGGGCCGAATCGACGACAACCGCTCAACCATCTCGCGGGTCAGTCCAGGTACGCCCTCGTAGTTGAATTCCTCGGGGATGCGCCGGGTGTGTTGCGACTCCACGCGCGCCTGCTGGGCGTCGTGACGCTTGAGGTAGCCGCGGTACTTGCACTCGGCCTCGAGTGTCGCCGCGTCGATCTCGCGCACACCGTCTGTCTCAAACGCGTAGCCGGCTGATACCACCTGGTCGATGGATACCAACGGCCGTCCCAGCGCTTCGGCCGCCGTGCCGGTGAGTCCGTTGACCACCACGCGAGTGGCTGCGGCCATCGCGCGATTTCGATCGAGACGCGCGGCGCGCGCCTCGAATCTCTCCCAGCGCGCGTCGTCAACCATCCCGACCGCGCGCCCAATGGCCGTGAGCCGCAGGTCGGCGTTATCAATCCGCAACACGAGCCGGTGTTCCGCGCGCGACGTGAACATGCGATAGGGCTCAAGACACCCGCGCGTCACCAGGTCGTCGATAAGAATGCCGATGTACGCCTCGTCACGCCCGAGCACCACCGGCGTCGCGTCAACACACCGCTGCGCGGCGTTGATTCCCGCCATCAACCCCTGCGCTGCTGCTTCCTCGTAGCCAGAGGTGCCGTTGATCTGCCCAGCAAGAAATAACCCCGGGACGCGCTTGGCCTCGAGCGAAAGCGATAACTCGGTGGGCTGCACGAAGTCGTACTCCACCGCGTACGCATGCCGCATCACCACCGCGTCTTCGAGTCCGGGCATCGCATGCACGATCGCATCCTGGATCGCGGCCGGCAGACTCATCGACATGCCGTTCACATAAATCTCATCCACGTCCAGGCCTTCGCGTTCGAGGAAGATCTGGTGGCGTTCCTTATCAGGGAACCGCATCACTTTGTCTTCGAGCGACGGACAATACCTGGGCCCAACGCCGCTGATCTGGCCGTTGTACAGCGGCGACTGATCGATATGCGCTCGCACGAGATCGTGCACGGCCTCAGTCGTGTGCACGATGTGACACGCCATCTGCGGTCGCTCGATGCGATCGGTCGAGAAGGAAAACGGGACAGGCGGGTCGTCGCCGAGATCTTCCTTGAACCGCGAGAAGTCGATGCTCCTGCGGTCGAGCCGTGGCGGCGTGCCTGTTTTGAGGCGGCCCATCTCGAATCCAAACCCCCGCAGGGATTCCGCAAGGTGATGGGTGGGTGGTTCGCCGGCGCGACCCGCCGGCCGTTGCTCGTCGCCGATGTGCACCAGGCCGTTGAGGAACGTCCCTGTGGTGACAACCAACGCGCGGCACGACACCGCGCCGCCATCCTCAAACTCCAGGCCCGATACGTGACCGGCCTCCACCAACACCCGACCTGCGCGCCTGAAGATCCACGTGATATTCGCTTCGCCCGTGAGCGCTTCGCGCACCCAGCGGCCATAGTGGCGTTTGTCAGCCTGCGCGCGGGGCGACCACACCGCCGGACCGCGGCTCCGGTTGAGCAACTTGAACTGAAGCCCGGTGGCATCTATCGCGCGGCCCATCAAGCCGCCCAACGCGTCGATCTCGCGAACAAGATGTCCCTTGGCCGTACCGCCAATCGCCGGATTGCAGGGCATCAGCGCCACCGTCTCAGGCGACAGCGTACAGATCCCCACGCGGCGACCCATGCGCGCCGCGGCCCACGCCGCCTCCACGCCGGCGTGGCCGGCGCCGATCACAATCACATCGAAATCAGGAGTGGCCATCACTTGCCCACACAGAACGTGCTGAAGATGTGCCGCAACAAATCGTCCGACGTGCGTTTGCCGGTCAGCGCCTCAAGCGCTTCGCGCGCATCAGTCAGTTCGGCCAGCACCAGTTCTTCAGTCGCACCCTGATTCAACTGGTCCAGGCTTCCGGTGACGGCCGTCAACGCGCTCTCCAGTTGCAGCAGGTGACGTTGATTCGAGACCCGAGGCACGTCGCGGAGTTCTTCGGTCCCGGCGGCGGCGCCAGGCTCGCCCGACAACGCGCCGATAATTGCCGCGCGCAACTCGTCGAGTCCAAGCCCCGTCACCGCCGACACCGCGATACCTGATCCCGACCACACCGCCGGCAGATCTGCCTTATTCGCGATCACCACTCGAGGTCCGCCGATCTGGGCCAGCAACCGCTGGTCGTCTTCGTCGAGTGGCTGGCTGCCATCAAGCACCAACAGCGTGAGCGCCGCCACTTCTCGTGCCTGCTCGGCCCGCCTCACGCCTTCTTCTTCGATCACATCCGCAGACTCGCGCAAACCCGCCGTGTCTACCAGGGTCATCGGCACACCCCTGACGTCCACTTGTTCAGTCAGCAGGTCGCGCGTGGTCCCGGCCAACGGAGTGACAATGGCGCGGTTGGTGCCGATGAGGGCGTTAAAGAGGCTGGACTTGCCCACGTTCGGCCGTCCGGCAATCACCACCATCCGACCTTCGCGAATGAGCCGACCGCGGCGTCCATCCTTGATGAGTCGCTCGATCTCGCTCTGCACGTCGGCGAGATCCGTCATCGCGTTTGTGCGCGTGATGAAGTGAAAACCCTCGTCCGGGAAATCCAGCGACGCTTCGAGCTTGGCCGCAAGATCAAACAACTGCGCGTCGATGCGCTGCACCGCCGACGTCAACGTGCCTTCAAGCTGATCAAAGGCCACGCGCGCCTGCAGCGGCGTGACAGCATCAATCAAGTCAGCCACGGCCTCGGCCTGGATGAGATCAAGGCGCCCGTGCAGATAGGCCCTCAACGTGAATTCGCCGGGCTGGGCCAGGCGGGCACCGGCCGCGCACGCCGATTCGACAATGGACTGCAGCAGCCACGGGCTCCCGTGCCCGCTGATCTCCACCACGTCTTCGCCGGTGTATGAGTGGGGCGCGGCGAACCAGGTCACCACAACTTGATCGATGTCACGAACCACGGCCAGCGTCGCGTGCCGGGGTTCGAAGGGAAGTTCGCGGTGCGTCAGGCGCTGGGCGATGGCCGCGGACTCGGGCCCCGACATCCGCACCACGCCAAGGCCACCGCGGCCATGAGGCGTGGCCACCGCCACGATGGTGTCCGCTGTGGAGAAGGATGCACCCACTGGCGGTACCCGCGTCTATGGCTGCGACGAGATGACCACGACCTTCAGGAACGCGTCACCGATGCTCTCAGACGTCATGCCCGGCACTTCGGCCACAGCCAGGTGCACAAGCCGCCGCGAGTACGGGTTGAGCGGGCCCATTTCCTGCGGGATGCCCGACGCCTTCGCCATCTCGATCAGCGACTTCGTCGTCGCCCGCAGCTCATCGTCTTTTCCTTTGCGGAAGCCGAGCGCGTCCACCAGATAGTGGCGGTCGCCGCGCTCTTCACGCCGGAACGCGGTGTTGACGATGACCTGGAGGGCGTCGAGGGTTTCTCCCTGCCGGCGGAGCAGTGCCTCGGCGCCGTCACCCGTGATGTTGACGCGAACCGCATCCGGCGTTTCGTCCAGCGACACTTCAAGGCTCAGGCCCATGGCCCCAAGCACGTCGGTGATGAAATCAGTAACTCGCGCGTCCAGTGTGTCGGTCATTTGTGTAGGTCCTTTTCAGGGAGGCCCTTAGCTTACTGGCCCATCGCCTTCGGCGTGGCGGCGCTGCCGGCCAGCTTGGCTCGCTTTTCCGAACTCGTGCCGCCACCAGTTGCCGGGCGGTTGGGGGTGCTCGTGAGGTGGTTGGTCAGGTACTGCTGGCCAATCGTCATGATGTTGCTCATCAGCCAGTAGATGACCAGGCCCGACGGCGCCCACAGGAACATCACCGTAAAGATGATGGGCATGAACATGAAGATCTTCTGCTGCGCCGGGTCCGCGGTGCTCGGCGTCATTTTCTGCTGCACGAACATCGACCCGCCCATCAGGATGGGCGTGATGAACAGCGGATCCATCTTCGCCAGGTCGGTGATCCATCCGAAGAACGGTGCACCGCGAAGTTCGATCGCCACCGAGAGCATCGCGTAGAACCCGAAGAGTACCGGCATGGTCAACAGCATGGGCACGCAGCCGCTGGCCGGGTTTACACCCTTCTGCTTGTAGAGCGCCATCGTCTCTGTGTTCATCTTCTGGCGCTCGGGATCGGTGAGCTTGAATTTTTCGTACCGCTTCTGGATGGCCTTCACCTCAGGCTGAATCTCCTGCATCTTGCGCATCGAGACCATGCTGCGGTGGCGAAGAGGGAACATCAGGGCGTTGAGCACCACTGTGAGAATGATGATCGACCAGCCGAAGTTGCCGACGAAGCGATTGATCCATTTCAGGGTCTGCAGCAGCGGCACCACGAGCCACGCGAAGATCCCGAAATCAATCGCGCGCACCATCTGGGTGTCCACGGCCTTCAGGATGTCGAAGTCTTTGGGGCCGAGGAAAAACGGCATGTTCATCGCGCCGGGCGTGGTGACGCTGTAGGACACGTAGGTCCGTTCTGTTTTACCGGTAGCGGTCGCGTCTGGCTCAGGCACCGGCAGAGCCAACGGTTGAAAGTCCACACGAACACTGCGGGTGCCAGGCACGGCAGCCGAGAGGAAGTAGTGATCGCCCACGCCGGCAAACCGGAGGATGCCCTGGAACGCCGACTGCTCAAGCAGGCTGCTGGCACTTGGCCGTTCCACGCTGCCGTCGCGATGGTAGAGCGCGGCTGGAGGATACGTGGTGGTCATCGCGCCGCCCGTGGTGTAACCCAGGCCCAGTGACGGCCCCATGCGCAACGTGACGGGGCGCGCCACGCCGTTCACATCCACCGAGGCATCAACCGTGAGCGAGTACGGCAACCCGTCGGGCTGAAAGTGAAAACTCTTGCGGGCGGTCAGGCCGCTCGCGTCCTGGTACTCGAAGCTCAGCGTTCCTGACGCGGCGCCCAGAGACAAGGGGCCACTCGCGCTCGGCCGGAACTTCGCGCTGATCAGTACTGCAGAGACGGCGTCGGTGTCGGTCGCGAGTGAAAACGGCCGAGGATAGTTCGGTGGCAGCGCCTCGGGCACCAGTTCAAGTGGTTCTCCTCGCGCGTCGGAATACCGCTTGAGCCGCCAGCTCTTGAGCGTGGCGCCCTCGGAGTTGAACACCGCTCGTACAGTGTCGGTGTCGACGATGATGTCGCGAGCCATGTCGTCGGCGACCAGGGTTTGCGCTGCCGGCACTGGAGCCGCGGCAGGCGCGGTGGTGCTCGCCGGAGCGCCGGTCTGTGGCGTCAGCGCTGGGCCTTCGACCGGCCCAACCGGCATCGGAGTCGAGACCGGAGGCTGGGGCGGCGGCACCACATAGGTCTGGTAGACCGCCAGAATCCCGAACGACAAGAAGATTGCGAGGAAGACGCGTTTTTCCATGTGGTGTGACCGGGCGGATCAGGATCTGGCAGAGCGAGAATCGCCCGGCACCGGATCAAGTCCATGTGGTCCAAAGGGGTGACATTTCAGGATGCGGCGCAGTGCGAGCCACCCGCCGCGGAGCAGCCCGTGCTGGGTAATTGCCGAGATTGCGTACTGGGAACACGAGGGTTCGAACCGGCACGCGCCGCCAAGAAAGGGCGACAGCAGGAGTTGATAGGCGTGTACGACGCTGACGCCAATCCGGGAAGTCCACCGCATGGGCATTTAGACGTGTTCCCGGATCTTCATGACTGCGGAGGAAAAATCGGCATCCACGACAGCAAAGGACGCGTCAAGCAGGGCCCGTCGTGGAATGGCAACCAAATCAAGTCCTTTGAGTCCGCGTGCGCCAACGGTGTCGGGTTCCTGGTGACGGAATATTTCGCGCAGGCGCCGTTTCGCGCGGTTGCGCGCCACGGCGTTGCCGAACTTGCGTGAGGCGATCAGGCCCAGCCGATCGCACAGCCGGCCGTTGGCCACGCCAAGCACGGTCACATATTTCGTAGCCACGCGGTGCCCATGTTCCTGCACGGGCAGAAATTCAGGGCGGGCCTTCAGGCGAACCGTCGAGCTGAACCGCACCGACATGGAAAAACTCGCGCCAGGCGCGGCCGTCTGTGGCCCGCGCTAGCGGGTGGAAACCGTCAGGCGCTTGCGCCCTTTAGCCCGACGCCGCTTCAATACAAGGCGGCCATTTTTTGTGCGCATCCGCACGATGAACCCGTGCGTTCGGCGACGGCGACGGACGTTGGGTTGAAAAGTACGCTTCATGAGACTCCCTCTCGGAGTGTCTAACAACTCTGGAGAAACATAAATGCTATCGGACTGGGGAAAACCCTGTCAATGTCTGGGGCCGGCGGCAGCCGCCTGGGTCGGCTGGTTTTTGCCCTCCCGTGCCCGGCGTTGAGGGGCCGCCGGGCGTATGCTAGAGTCGCCACCCCCGTACAAAACAACCGGCGCGTGCAGGGGGTGGAAGTGAGTTTTCCACAGGTGTGGAAAAAACTGTGGAAAACAAAGGGTTTTTGCTATCTCAGGCCTGAAAACACCGTAGTTTCAAGCGTTCCCGAGAGGCGAAAGTCTGAAAAACCAAGCGGGTCAAGGCTTTTGGAAGGGGACCTTTCGAGAAGCCTTGTTACGTAAGGCGCGGCACTGGGCGAAAGTCAGAAAACGCCCGTGCGGCAACGGCAATTGGGCGGGCGGCTGGGCGGAAAATGTCGAAAACTATCTGGGACGCCGTACTGGCGCGCATCGAGACCAAAGTCAACCGGTTCAGCTACTTCAGCTGGTTCCATCGCACCCGACTTCTCCTCGATGGCGGCGATCAGATGACCGTGCAGGTGCCCAACCCGATGGCCGCCGAGTGGCTCTCGCGGCACTACCCGGCCCTCATCGAGGAGGCGCTCGGTGAAGTGGGTCGCCGCGGCGTGCAGCTCACCTACGAGGCGGCCGAAGACGACGCCCAGGCGGGGTCTGGCGCCACGCCGGTGTCCGAACCTCTCCCGGTGCCCGAGGGGCGCGACGAACCCGTCGTGGAGCCCGCAGATGACCATGCCGGGCTGAGTCCCCGCTACAGCTTCGACACCTTCATCGTCGGCGCCTCCAACCAGTTTGCTGATGCGGCGTGCCGCGCGGTGGCGGAAGCCCCGTCACGGTCGTACAACCCGCTGTTTATTTATGGCGGGGTGGGTCTGGGCAAAACCCATCTGATGCACGCCATCGGCCACTACGTGCTCAACCACCACCCGGGATTGAAGCTGACGTACATCTCATCGGAGCGCTTCATGAACGAGGTCATCAACGCGCTTCGGTATGACCGGATCCTCGAGTTCCGCGAGCGGTACCGCAGTGTGGACGTGTTGCTGATCGACGACATCCAGTTCATCGCCGGCAAAGAACGCACGCAGATGGAGTTCTTTCACACGTTCAACGCGCTCTACGACGCCCAGAAGCAGATCGTCCTCAGCAGCGACTGTCCGCCGCATCAGATTGTGGAGCTTGAAGAGCGCCTGCGGTCGCGGTTTGAGTGGGGACTGACAGCAGATATCCAGGCGCCCGACCTCGAGACGAAGATCGCCATCCTGACCAGAAAGGCCGACAGCGAGGGTGTGTCGCTGCCGGGCGATGTGGCGTTGTTCATCGCCGGCCGCATCAAGTCGAACATCCGGGAACTGGAAGGGTCGCTCATCCGCCTGCTGGCGTATGCGTCTCTGACGGGCCGCGATATTTCGATGGCGCTGGCTCAGGAAGTGCTGCGCGATATCCTGCGGCAGGACGAGCGCGCTCTGACCATCGACGGCATCCAGAAGTTTGTGGCCGACTATTACCAGATGAAGATGATCGAGTTGAAGTCACGCAACAACTCGAAATCGGTGGCGCTGCCCCGCCAGGTGGCGATGTATCTGTGCAAGACGCTGACGAATGCGTCGCTTCCCGAAATCGGGAAAAGTTTCGGGGGCAAACACCACTCCACGGTCATTCACTCCATCCGCAAGGTGGAGGATCTGCGCAAGAAGGACGCGGTTTTCAACAACCAAATCAACACCCTTCTTCAGTCGCTGCAGTGAGGTTTTCCACAGGCGTCAACGCCGGGGGCTGTGGATAACGTGTGGGAAATTCGCAGACCCGATTTCTCCACAGATCGCGGGCAGGATTTGGCCCCGGATACCCACAGAAACGTGCACAGGGTAAGTTGTTGATTTTTAACAGGTAATCGATGTTTTTTTCGGTTACCCACACCCTCTTATTACTGTTATAATCTGTTGTCTTTTTGATCTTCCTTAAAGAGTTGATCGATCCTTCCGCGAGGGAGAGAGTCGAGAGAGGCCGCCCTACCAATGGAGTTAGTGGTTCGCAAGAACGATCTCCTCAAAGAACTTTCCCTCCTGCAAGGCATCGTCGAACGCAAGAACACGATCCCTATCCTCGCCAACGTGCTCATCGAAGCGGCGGATGGATCTGTGTCGCTGCTGGCGACGGACCTGGATGTGGCGCTGCGCAGTCGCTGCGACGCCACGGTGTCGAAGCCGGGCACGCTGACGCTGCCGGCGAAGAAGCTGTTTGAGATTGTGAACGCGTTGCCCGATACCGACATCCGCATCGAAGCGGACAAGGGTGGCAAGAGCGTCACTGTGGCAGCCGACCGGTTTGAATCAAAACTGCAGACGTTGCCCGCCAGCGAGTTCCCCACGCCTCCGAAGGAGTCTGGCGACCTGGAAGCCTCGTTGCCTGGCGCAGCGCTCAAGCGGATGATTTCCCACACCCGCTTTGCGATCACGAGCGAAGACACCCGGTACTTCCTTAACGGTGCCCAGTTGGTGATGCGGCCCGATTCGCTGAGCATGGTGGCCACCGATGGCCATCGTCTCGCCCTGGTGACTGTGCACGAACCTTCCGGCGCCGCCGCTCCGTCCGAAGTGCTGCTCCCGCGTAAAACCCTGAACGAAGTGGCCCGGCTCATCGACGGTGGCGCGGCCATCGAGTTTTCACAGGGAGAGAACCACATCTTTTTCAAGGCCGAAGGGCGTTTGCTGATTTCGCGCAAGATCGACGCGAATTTCCCGGCCTACGAACGGGTCATCCCCAAGACCAACGACAAGCAGATCGAGTTTGACCGCGATCGGCTGGCGTCCGCAGTGCGCCGTGTGCGCCTGCTGTCGAATGAACGATCGAAGGCGGTGAAGTTTTCGATCGCCACAGACCAGGTGGAAATCACCTCAAGCACGCCGGAACTTGGAGAGGCGCACGAAGTGTTGCCGGTGCAGTACTCCGGGCCGGCCCTGCAGATTTGCTTCAACGCCGACTACGTGGACAACTTCCTCAACGTGGTGGAAACCGAAGGCGTCCTGCTCGAATTCAAGGACGAGATGAGTCAGGCCGTGATGAAACCCATCTCAGCCGAAGGCTACGAATACACCTACGTGATCATGCCGATGCGTCTGTGAACGGCTGTCTAAAGCACTGATGGAAAATACCGAGAACGCAGCCGACCAGTACGGCGCCGACCAAATCAAAGTTCTGGAAGGTCTTGAAGCGGTGCGGAAACGCCCCGCCATGTATATCGGGTCCACAGGCCCACAAGGCCTGCACCACCTGGTTTACGAAGTTGTAGACAACTCCGTTGACGAAGCGCTCGCGGGCTTCTGCAAGAACGTAAACGTCACGATTCACATCGACGAGTCCGTCACGGTGGTGGATGACGGCCGCGGCATTCCCGTGGACATGCACGAAAGCGGCAAGTCGGCCGCTGAAGTGGTGCTCACCGTCCTGCATGCCGGCGGCAAGTTTGAAAACTCCGCCTACAAAGTTTCGGGCGGTCTTCACGGCGTCGGCATCTCGGTGGTCAACGCGCTCTCGGAGTGGCTCGAACTCGAGATCTGGCGCAACGGCCATGTGCATCAGCAGCGTTTCCAGCGTGGGACGCCGACGGCCGACCTGGCCATTACCGGCACCACCGAGAAGCGCGGCACCAAGGTCACGTTCAAGCCCGACCACGAGATCTTCGAGACCACCACCATCACGGCCGAAGTGCTCTCGCAGCGGTTGCGTGAACTTGCGTTCCTGAACGCCGGCGTCCGCATCACCATTGACGACGAGCGCGACGGGAAGCGGCACGAGTTCTTCTACGAAGGCGGCATTCGTGAATTTGTGCAGTACCTGAACACCAACCGTGTGGTGACCAACGAGAAGCCGATTTACATGTCGGGCGAGCGCGATGCCACCCAGGTGGAAATCGCGCTGCAGTGGAACGACAGCTACACAGAGACGACGTTCAGTTTCGCGAACAACATCAACACCACCGAGGGCGGCACCCACATGTCGGGGTTCCGTTCGGCGTTGACGCGCACGATTAACGCGTACGCCACGAAAAACGGCCTGGGCGACAAGTTGGCCGAGGCCATCAGCGGTGATGACATCCGTGAGGGGATGACCGCCATTCTCTCGGTGAAGATTCCCCAGCCGCAGTTTGAAGGCCAGACCAAGACAAAGCTCGGCAACACCGAGGTCAAGGGCATCGTCGAAGGCGTGGTCAATGATCGGCTGGGCGCGTTCCTTGAAGAGAACCCGGCTGTTGCCAAGCGCGTGGTGGCCAAGGCCATCGAAGCGGCGCAGGCTCGTGAAGCGGCAAGGAAAGCGCGCGACCTCGTGCGCCGCAAAGGCGCGCTTGACAGCTCCGCGCTGCCAGGCAAGTTGGCCGACTGTCAGGAACGCGACCCGGCGCAGGCTGAAATTTACATCGTTGAAGGCGAGTCGGCAGGCGGGTCAGCCAAACAGGGCCGCGACCGCCGGTTCCAGGCTGTGCTGCCCATCAAGGGCAAAATCCTCAACGTCGAAAAGGCTCGCTTCGACAAGATGCTCGGCCACGAGGAAATCCGCACGCTGATTGCCGCGCTCGGGTGCGGCATTGGCCCGGATGAATTCAACGGGTCAAAGGTGCGGTATCACCGCATCATCATCATGACCGACGCCGACGTGGACGGCTCCCACATCCGCACACTGCTGTTGACGTTTTTCTATCGGCAGATGCGTGACCTTGTGGATCGCGGGTACATCTACATCGCGCAACCGCCGCTGTTCCGCGCCAAACGTGGCCGGCAGGAATCGTTCATCAAGGACGAGCGTCAACTCGAACTGTTCCTCATTCGTCGCGCCACTGAGTCACGCACGCTGTTGCTGTCCAACGGCGCGGAGTTGTCGGGCGAGCCACTCGAACGACGGCTTGAGAAGTTGATCATGTTCCGCAAGTTCCTGCAGGTGGTTGAGCGGCGCGGGCCGTCGCGCCGGGCCATCACCGCGCTGCTCGAAGGTGGAGCGCGGGACAAGACCTTCTGGACCGACCGCGAACTGGTTGATGGGCTCGCGCGGCATCTGCAGGAGCCGCAAATTTCCACGACTGTGGTGGAAGATCCGGAACATCACGCGCTTGCCGTCGTGATTACGGACAGATCTTTCGGCTACGACAAACACCATCGTCTCGACCTGGATTTTGTGACCACTGGCGAGTTCCGCACGCTGGCGGCCGCCTACGTGGACATCCGCGAGTTGATGATGGGACCAGTTGTGATTCGCACCACCGGCCACAGTGAATCCTCTGCCGACGTTGAAGTCGCAACGGACGGGGAAGGCGGCGCCGAAGCCGCCGCAGGCGAAGAGGTTGCGGCCCCGGTTGCGGCCAAGCCGGCGTCGAAGGACAAGGACGCCGACCGTCGTGTGGAAACCATCGACGAATTGGTGGACTACTTCGTGCTGGCCGGCAAACGCGGTCTGGCAATCAACCGATACAAGGGTCTGGGTGAAATGAACCCCGACACGTTGTGGGAAACCACGATGGACCCCACGAAGCGCACGTTGCTGCAGGTGCGCGCTGAAGACCACACCGAAGCCGACCTGATGTTCACCACCTTGATGGGCGACCAGGTTGAGCCGCGCCGCAAGTTCATCGAAGACAACGCGCTCGACGTCAAGAACCTCGATATCTAAGTGCCCGACGCCATGGACCAGAATTCTCCCCTGCGCATTCCCGTCAATATCGAAGACGAGATGAAGCGCTCGTACATGGATTACGCGATGAGCGTAATCATCGGGCGCGCATTGCCCGATGTCCGTGACGGGTTGAAGCCCGCCAACCGGCGGGTGTTGTACGCCATGCGCCAGATGGGCCTGGCGTCGAATCGCCCGTACCGCAAGTGCGCGAAGATCGTCGGCGAAGTCATCGGCAATTACCATCCGCACGGTGACGCACCTGCGTACGACACGCTCGTGCGCCTCGCGCAGGACTTCAGCATGCGGTACACCCTGATCGACGGTCAGGGCAACTTCGGTTCGATCGACGGCGACCCGCCGGCCGCCTACCGTTACACCGAAGCACGGCTCGAGTCGCTGGCCGAGGCGATGATGGCCGACCTCGACAAGGACACGGTCGATCACCGGCCGAACTTTGACGAGACCACCGAAGAGCCCACGGTCTTTCCGGCGCCGTATCCGAATCTCCTGGTCAACGGCTCCACCGGTATTGCCGTCGGCATGGCGACGAGCATTCCGCCGCACAATCTGCGCGAAGTGATCGATGGCGTGCTCGCCGTGATCGACCAACGCGACGCTCCGGAGGCGGATCGCTTCCGCGCGGCACTCCAGGCGATTCCCGCACCCGACTTCCCCTCAGGCGGCACCATCGTCGGTCGCGCCGGCATCCATCGCGCGTATCGCGAAGGCCGCGGCGGCGTCGTGGTGCGTGGCAAAGCGGCCTTCGAAGAAAACAAGAAGGGCGATCGCGTGTCGATCGTCATCACCGAGATTCCGTACCAGGTCAATAAAGCCACCCTGATCGCCGACACGGCCACGCTCGTGCGCGACAAGAAGCTCGAAGGCATTTCGGATCTGCGTGACGAGTCGGATCGCGATGGCATGCGAATCGTGATCGAGCTCAAGCGCGGCGAACTGCCGGACGTGGTGCTCAATAATCTCTACAAACACACCAAGCTGCAGATGAGCTACGGCATCACGCTGCTGGCCATCTCCGGCGGCCGGCCTCGTGTGTTGAACCTGCTGCAGATCATCGAGCTGTTCATCGAGTTCCGCAAGGAAGTGGTGCGGCGGCGTATCGAGTTTGAGCTGCGCAAGGCCGAGGCGCGTGCGCACATCCTCGAAGGCCTGAAGATCGCCCTCGACCACCTCGACGCCGTCATCACCCTGATTCGCGGGTCGAAAAACCCGGCCGAGGCCCGTGTGGGCCTCATGACGAACTTCGGTCTCTCTGAGCTGCAGTCGCAAGCCATTCTCGACATGCAGTTGCAGCGGCTCACCGGTCTTGAGCGGCAGAAGATCGTCGATGAGCTGACCGAGCTCGTCACGCTGATAGAGAAACTGCGCGCCATCCTTTCAAGCGACGCACTGATCCTCGAGATCATCATCGAAGAGCTGAAGGCCGTTCGCGAGAAGTACGGTGACGACCGCCGCACCGAAATTATCGAAGACAGCACCGACTTCCGCGTGGAAGACCTGATTGCCGACGAAGACGTGGTGATTACCTCCACGCAAACCGGCTACATCAAGCGCAGCGCTCTGGACGAGTACCGGCAGCAGCGGCGCGGCGGCAAGGGCCTGATCGGCATGCAGACCCGCGACGAAGATGTGGTGCGCCATCTCTTCATCGCGAACACCCACGCGTACATCCTGATCTTTTCGGATCGCGGCAAGTGTTACTGGCTCAGGGTCTACGACATTCCAGAGGTCAGCCGCAGCAGCAAGGGCAAGTCCATCGCCAACCTGGTGCAGATGGCGGAGGGCGAAGAAATCGCCGCACTCCTCAAAGTGCAGGGGTTCCCAGAAGAAGAAGACCAGCGGTTCATTGTGATGGGCACGCAGCAGGGCACCATCAAGAAGACCGACCTCAAGGCGTTCTCGAATCCGCGCGCGGCCGGCATCATCGCCATCCAGGTGGACGATACCGACACGCTGATCGCGGTGGCGGAAACCGACGGCAAGAAGGATCTCGTCATCGGCACCAAGGACGGCATGGCCATTCGCTTCAGCGAAGACGATGCGCGGCCGATGGGGCGAACGGCGTACGGCGTCCGTGGCATCAGCCTGCGCGAGGGCGATCGCGTGGTGGCCATGGAAGTGGTCAGCGACGAAGCCACTCTGCTGACCGTCTGCGAGAACGGCTTCGGCAAACGCACCGAAGTGGCGGAATACCGCAAGCAGAACCGCGGCGGCATCGGCCTCAAGAACGTCCAGACCAGCGACCGCAATGGTCTGGTCGTGGGTATCGCGTGCGTGACCGACCAGGACGATCTCCTGATGGTCACCGAGCAGGGCCAGATCATCCGCATGCCCACCAGCGGGATGCGGGCCATCGGCCGCAACACGCAGGGCGTGCGCCTGATCGACCTGGCCGACGGCGACCGCGTCGTCTCAATCGCCACGCTGATGCAGCTTGAGGACCCGGCTGAAGTGGCGGAAACGCCCGAGGCTCCCGAGACGCCTGCCGGGTCTGAAGACCCGGCCTCCGAGGAATAAACGCTCGTCCGAAACGTCACGGCTTTTTCCGAAACGTAGCGCGGCCTGAACCTCAAGGCCGCGGGCACCCGCGCGCTTGAGACCCAGCGCGCGCTACGAAATACAAAGACGGTCTACGCCTTTTCCAGCGCAGCGTAGCGGGCGACGAGCTTTTTGGTGCCCACCGCGTTGAACCTGACGGTCACGCGGGTGTCGTCGCCCTGCTCCTCCACCGCGAGGATGGTGCCGACGCCAAACTGCTTGTGGCGCACGCGCAGACCGAGTTTGAGGCCGGTGGCCGACGACTGATCCTCATCTTCGTACGACGGGAAGGCCGCAGCTTCCTTCACCTTCGGCCCGCTGTAGCGCCGTGCGTACGGGTTCCTTGTCTCATACCGCCCGGTATTCCAAGCCGGTGCCGCCTTGGGCTCAACCCGGCGCATCAATTCCGGCGGAATCTCATCAAGGAACCGCGACGGTTCAGTGGACTGGTAGTCGCCAAACACCCGGCGCCTGGAGGCGCCCGTCAGAATCAGGCGCTCGCGGGCTCTCGTGAGGCCGACGTAGCAGAGGCGACGTTCCTCTTCCACTTCGTCCTCGTCTTCAGCCGAACGCGAGTGCGGAAACAGCCCCTCTTCCATGCCGGCCACGATGACCACGGGGAACTCCAGCCCCTTGGCCGCATGCATGGTCATCATCCACACGCGAGCGTCGTTCGAGCCCTGGGCCTCATCGGCCTCAGACAGCAATGACAGACGGTCCACGAACCCGCCCAGCGACGCATCAGACTCCCGCGTCTCGTACTCGCGGGCCGCCGACACCAGTTCCATCAGGTTTTCGATACGCGACTCGGCGTCTTCGCTCCGTTCGTCGCGCAGGTCCTTCAGGTAGCCCGATCGGTCCAGGACGAGCCCCAGGGAAATGGACACGCTGGAACTTGCGCAATCGGCCGCCAGGGAGACGAGCAGGTCCCTGAAGCCCTTGAGCGCGGCCACGGCGCGCGGTGGTGCCTGCCGCTGGTCGAGGGCGACGATCAACCTCGCCCACATCGAGCGTGATGAGGTGACCGGCTGCAGCCCTGTGGCGAACAGGGGAGTGGTCAGGTGTTCAGACTGGTTGAGGTCAATCGCCTCAAGGGCCTCGATCACCGTCTTGCCAATACCCCGGGTCGGCACATTCACTACTCGCCTGAAACTCACATCGTCATGTGGATTCATGACAAGGCGCAGGTAGGCGAGCACGTCCTTGATTTCCTTGCGCTCGTAGAAGCGGACGCCGCCGATGATCTTGTAAGCGATGCCTTCGCGCATCAACGCGTCTTCAATGGCTCGTGACTGCGCATTCGTGCGATACAGAATCGCCGTCATGGTCTTAATGTCGACCAGGCGTGTTTCGCGGATGGCGCTGGTGATGTAGTCGGCCTCCTCGATTTCGTCGCCGGCCCTCACGTACACGATGAGCTCACCGCCTTTACGGTCGGTCCAGAGGCGCTTTTCCTTGCGGTTGCGGTTGACGCTGATGACGGCCGACGCGGCGTCGAGAATGACCTGCGTGGATCGGTAATTTTGCTCGAGTTTGACGACGGTGGCTTCGGGGAAGTCCTGCTCGAAGTCGAGGATGTTGCGCAGGTCGGCTCCGCGCCATTTGTAGATGGACTGGTCAGGGTCGCCCACCACGCACAGGTTGCGGTGATGTTCGGCCAACCGCTTGATGAGCATGTATTGCGGGCGGTTGGTATCCTGGTATTCGTCGATGAGGATGTAGCGGAACTTGCGCGAGTAGAAGTCGCGCACCCGTTCGCTGGTTTCCATCAACTCGACGGTTTTAAGCAGGAGGTCGTCAAAATCGAGCGCGCCGGCCTCGCCGAGCACGCGCAGGTAATATTCGTAGACCTTTGAGACCTGTTGGTCGCGAAGACTCCAACCGCTCGACTTCATGTCCGTCGGGGTTTCCAGCCTGTTTTTGGCCTGGCTGATGCGCGACAACGCCGCTCGTGGCGTCAGCATCTTGTCGTCGATGTCGGCGGCCCGCAGCGCCTGTTTGACTACTGCGAGCTGATCCGATGAGTCATAGATGACGAAATCACGCGTCAGCCCGATCGCAGGCGCTTCGCGCCGCAAGAGTCGGGCGCAGAGCGCGTGAAACGTGGAGAGCCACACGTGCCGGCAATCCGCACCCAGGAGTTCTTCAACCCGGTTGCGCATTTCTTCCGCGGCCTTGTTCGTGAAGGTGACAGCCAGAACTTCGTCGGGCGCGGCGTGACCGTTGGCCACCAGATGCGCGATTCGGACCGTGATGACTCGGGTCTTACCGGAGCCTGCGCCTGCCAGAATCAGCAACGCGCCTTGCGTGTGTTCCACCGCGGCGCGTTGAGAGGGGTTCAGTGAATCGAGTGCAACCATCCGGAGTGTACGAGGATATCACCCGCACATCTTCAAACTCGCGCGGCTCAGTCTTTTGATGTACCCACACCGGTTTCGACATGCGCGTGGGCGCGAATCTCGTAGCGCGCGCTGATTCTCAAGCGCGCGGAACACCGCGGCCTTGAGGTTCAGGCCGCGCTACGTGCAGGAGGGGTGCCCACTCATTCGACAGTGACGCTTTTGGCGAGGTTTCTCGGTTGATCGACGTCGCATCCGCGCCGCACCGCGATGTGGTACGCCAGGAGCTGCAACGGCACAGTCAGCAGAATCGGCATCAAGAGCGGATCGGCGTCAGGCACCGTGAGCACCACGTCGGTCACCGGGTCGAGAATTTCATCAAACGCGCGCGCGTGTGAGACGTTGGTGACCACGATCACCTGTCCGCCCCGGGCCTTGGCTTCCTGGATGTTGCCCACCATCTTTTCGAAGACGTGGTCGTCAGGCGCCAGCGCCACAATCGGCAGGTCTTCATCAATCAGCGCGATGGGGCCGTGTTTCATCTCTCCGGCCGGATACCCTTCCGCGTGGATGTACGAAATTTCCTTGAGCTTCAGCGCGCCTTCGAGCGCGATGGGGTAGTTGATCCCCCGCCCCAGGTAGAGAAAGTCGCGTTTATGGCACAGGCGATCGGCCAGCGCCTCAATCACACCGTTGGACTTGAGCGTTTCTTCGATCTGCACCGGTAACTGGTCCAGACCCTGCAATAACTGTCGCGCGCGCTCGTCGGCAAGCAGGCCCCGCACCTGGGCAAGGTGCACCGCCAGCATCTGCAGAGCCACAAGCTGCGACGTAAACGCCTTGGTGGACGCCACGCCGATTTCAGGACCCGCGTGTGTGTAGACGGTGCCTTCCGCCTCGCGTGTCACCATGCAGCCCACGACATTGCAGATCGCGATGCTCCGCGCGCCCTTCTGTTTGGCCTCGCGAAGAGCCGCCAGCGTGTCGGCCGTCTCGCCAGACTGCGTGATGACGATGGCGAGAGTCCGGGAGTTTACGATGGGATCGCGATAGCGGTATTCGGAGCCATAGTCCACTTCCACAGGCAGGCGCGCGAGATCCTCAATCAGGAACTTGCCCACCAGCGCTGCGTGCCAGGACGTGCCGCACGCCAGCATCACCACGCGGTCGATCGTGCGGAGTGCATCGGCGTCGATGTGTATTTCGTCGAGGAAGACGCGGTTGGATTCGACTGATGCGCGGCCAAGCACCGTCTCGCGCACTGCCCATGGCTGATCGTGGATCTCCTTGAGCATGAAATGCGCGTAGCCGGCCTTTTCAGCCATCGCGGGGTCCCAGTTGATGGTCTGGGCCTCGCGCGCCACCGGGACGCCGTCAAACGTTGAGAACGCCGCGCCGGCTTTGGTCACCACCACCATCTGGAAGTCGTCGAGAAAGACCACCTGCCGCGTGTGGCTCAGGATGGCCGTGACATCCGATGCCACGAAGTATTCATCCTCGCCCAGACCAACAATCACAGGCGGGCCATTGCGCACCGCCACGATGGTGTCGGGCGCGTCGGCCGAAATCAGCACCAGCGCGAAGAGGCCCCTCAGTTGGCCCAACGCACGGCGCACAGCGGCAACGAAGCCGTCATCGCGCGTTTCCCGTTCGATCAGATGCGCCACCACCTCAGTGTCGGTTTCGGTGACGAACGTGTGGCCCTGGGCCACCAGCGAGCGCTTGAGTTCGAGGTAGTTTTCGATGATGCCGTTGTGGACCACCACGATGCGCCCGGAGCAGTCACGGTGGGGATGGGCATTCTCTTCAGTCGGCCGGCCGTGGGTGGCCCACCGCGTATGGCCGATGCCGTAGTCGCCCTGGATCGGGTGGGCGGCCAGCACGTCCTCGAGGCGAGACAGTTTTCCCGCGCTGCGACGCACTTCCATGCAGCCATCGCGCACGATGGCGACACCGGCAGAGTCGTAGCCTCGGTATTCGAGCTTACGCAGACCCTCAACGAGAATCGGCAGCGGAGGTTTCGCGCCGACGTATCCGACAATGCCGCACATGAAGGTTAGTGGCCGTCTTTCGAGACGGGGCGGCTGGCCTTGCGTTTGGTGGCCCACTCGGGCTTGACCACCTGTTTGCCGCGTGCAATGGCCAGGGCACCTGCCGGCACATCAGATGTGATCGACGACCCGGCGCCCACGTACGCGCCCTTGCCGATCGTCACCGGCGCGATGAGCTGCGAATCACTGCCGATGAAGACCTGATCTTCGATAACCGTCGTGTGTTTCTTCTCGCCATCGTAGTTGCACGTGATCGTGCCGGCGCCGATGTTCACACCTTCGCCGACGATCGCGTCACCCAGGTACGACAAATGGCTGGCCTTTGAACCTTTTCCCAGAGTCGTCTTCTTGAGCTCCACGAAGTTGCCGACACGTGCGGCAGGCCCGATGACCGACTGCGGCCTGACGTGCGCCATTGGGCCGATCTGCGCGCCCTGGCCCACTCTGGAATCAACAATCACGCTGTAATCCAGCACCACCACGTCGTCTTCCACAGCCACGTTGGTGAGCCGGCTGCCGGCATGAATGCGGCAACGCTCACCGATGGCCGTTCGACCCTCGAGACGCACGCCAGGACCCAGCACCGTATCGGCACCGACAGTGACGTCCGCATCGATGTATGTGGTGGCGGGGTCTTCCATTGTCACGCCGCCCACCATCAAGAGCCGGTTCTTTCGCTGGCGGACGATCAGTGACAAGTCGGCCAGGTCCTGCCGGCTGTTGACGCCCCGCAGCTCGTCCGCGCTGTCCAGGCACAGGCTTTCCACGCGGAGCTTCTTCTGCCGGCATGGCTACCAGGTCGGTCAGGTAGTACTCGCCCTGGGCGTTATCCGTAGCCAAATCGTTCAGGTTATTGAACAACTTCCGCAAGGACAGGGCATAGATGCCGCTGTTGAACTCCTTGATTGCCCGCTGTTCCGCCGACGCATCCCGTTCCTCGATGATTCGCTCCATGCGGCCATCGGCGCCACGCACGATGCGGCCGTACCCGTAGGGGTCAGCGAGTTCGGCCGTGAGCACCGTCATGGCGGCTTTGGTTCCGCGATGCGTCTCAAGCAACCTCAGCAGCGTTCCCGGCTCAAGGAGGGGCACATCTGCGTAAAGCAGCAGCACGTCGCCTTTCAGATCTTTCAAGATCGGTTCGGCCTGCAACAGGGCGTGTCCCGTGCCTAACTGGGGCGACTGAACCACGTACCGGAGGTTCGGGCGGTTGGCCAGCGCGGCCCTGACCAACTCGGCTCCGTGGCCGACGACCAGGGTGGTTGAGGCCGTTTCCAGATGGTCAACTGTCGCCAAAACGTGTTCGATGACTGGGCGGCCGGCCAGCGGGTGCAGCACCTTTGGCGTTTCGGATTTCATCCTCGTGCCCTTTCCGGCGGCGAGGATCACGACGTGGAGATCGGTCATTCTTCGTGATTATCGCTTGAGCGCTTGGCGAGGATCCGCCCTTTTTTGAGCAACTTCCGGACCTTCGCTGCAGGGATTTCGAAATGGCAGGCGGCGAGTTTTAAGGCGGCATCCTCGCCGAGCCCCACTAGTTTAGTTATTTGACCAATAAACTCAGCCACCGCAGCGGCATCTGGGTCTAGCTGATCAACCGATTGGCCTGGTCCAACGACCACAACGAACTCGCCCTGCTCCCTGACTCGGTCCATATTTTGCCATATGACCAATGTCTCATTCAGTTTGGTCAGCTCCCTGGCGACAATAATCTGTCGTTCGCCCACATAATCAGCCACTTCGGCCAGCGTCCTGGAGATTCGGTGCGGCGATTCGTAGAACACGGAGGTCATTGGCTCGCTGGCGAGTCTGTCGAACCACCGGTCCCGCGCCGCGCCTCCCGATGGCGGGAATCCGAGGAAGGCGAACTGGTCGGCTGGCTGGCCTGAGATGGAAAGCGCCGCTGCTACCGCACTCGCCCCAGGGATGGGCACCACCGCGATTCCCGCCGCCCTCGCTGCCGCCACCAGGTGATACCCGGGGTCGGCGATGGTCGGGGTCCCCGCGTCCGAGACCAGAGCCACCGACAGGCCAGACTGGAGTTTCTCGATGAGGTGCGGTGACTCCCGGTTTTCGTTGTGTTCGTGCAGGCTGACCAGGGGCTTCCGCACGTCGTAGTGGGCCAGCAGCTTGGAGGTCCGCCGCGTATCTTCGGCGGCGATCAGGTCCACCTCCCGAAGGGTCCGGAGGGCCCGGAACGTCAGGTCTTCGAGGTTCCCGATGGGCGTGGCGACGACATAAAGGGTGCCGGCCATGGTCTCTGCAGCAAGTGTATCTATAATCAGGGGTTGTCCGAGGAGACCAGATGCCTCTTTACGAATACCAGTGTGACGCGTGCGGCAATCGCTTTGAGCGGATCCGGAAGTTTTCCGATCCGCCATTAGAAGACCCCTGCGGGGAATGCGGCGGACACGTCACGAAGTTGATCTCCTCGCCGGCGATCCAGTTCAAGGGCAAGGGGTGGTACGTCACCGACTACGCGAAGTCCGGTTCCACGGGCGACTCAAAGACCGTGGCGGCCACGTCTGAGGCGAGTGCTGACGCGAAGTCCGACGCCAGGAAGAAGGACGCGTCGGCCGAGGGCAAATCCGACACAAAGTCAGAGACCAAAACCGAGACGAAGGCTGAGACCAAGACCGAAACAAAGACCGACGCCAAGTCCGAATCCGCCGCCAAACCGAAGGTCCCCTAACCGTCCACGACGGATCACAGGGAGGCGCTGAGACGCAGAGCACTTCCTGGTCAAACCCTCGCGCAACGTGGTTTTAGAGTTTTAGAAGATCCTTGAAGCCTCTGTGCCTCGGCGTCTCCCTGTGATCCGCCGTGGACAAGTGGCTCTACGTCATCGTCTTCAGATACTCGCGCAGCGGCCCGGCAAGGTCAGGCCGCTGCATGGCGAAGTAGACCACCGCTTTCAGGAACCCCAGCTTGTTGCCTGTGTCGTGCCGGACGCCCGTGACTTCACACGCGTACACGGGCCGGTCCTTGAGCAGGTGTTTCAGCCCGTTCGTCAGCTGGATCTCACCGCTGCGGTCTTCTCTGGTGGCGCGTAGCGCCCCGAAGATATCGGGCGTGAGGATGTAGCGGCCGATAATCGCCAGGTCCGACGGCGCCTGCTCGCGCGGCGGCTTTTCAACCATGTCCGTGACCTTGTAAACCCCGGGCCGGATGGTCTCGGCCGCGATCACGCCGTAGTTCGAGATGTCTTCCGGCCGCACCCGTTCCACCAGAATCACCGGGCCGTCCACCTCTTCGTGGACCTTGATCATTTGCGCCAACGCCGGCGGCGTCGCGTCAATCACGTCGTCGGCCAGGATGACGGCAAATGACTCGTCGCCCACCAGTGGCTCGGCCATCAGCACGGCGTGGCCCAGCCCGAGCGGCTCACCCTGCCGGACGTACGAGACATTAATCAGGTTGGAGACCTTCCTGATTTCCTCCAGGAGCTCGGTTTTGCCTCTGGCGGAAAGAAAGGCCTCGAGTTCAAAAGCGACATCGAAGTGATCCTCGATCGCACTTTTCCCCGGCCGGTCACGATGATGATGTTTTCGACGCCGGAGGCGAGCGCCTCTTCCACCCCTGCTGGATGATCGGTTTATCCACCAGCGGCAGCATTTCCTTGGGCTGCGCCTTGGTGGCCGGCAGGAAGCGGGTGCCCAGACCAGCGGCCGGGAAGACGGCTTTACGAACACTGAACGACATTGTCAGCATCGTATCGCACCGGCGCGACCGGGCGGTATAGCATGACTGGATGCTGGACCCCGCCTTTGTCCGAGACAATCAAGAGCTGGTAGCGGCTCGTTTGCGCAGCCGGGGTCTTGACCCCACCGCCGACCTTGCAGCGCTTGCCGGACTTGAGTCTGAGCGGCGTCGCCTGCTGCCTGAGGTGGAGGGGCTCAAGCGCGACCAGAACGCTTCGGGAGAGGCCGTGGCGCGCGCGAAGAAGGCTGGTGAGGATCCGAGTGCGGTATTTGCCGCCAACAAGGTACGCGGCGGCCGCATCAAGGAACTGGAATCCGAGTTGGCCACCATCGAGGCGAAGCGCGATGAGTTGTTGCTGACGATACCCAACCTGCCGCACGAAAGTGTGCCCGTGGGCGCATCGGCTGAAGACAACGTGGAAGTGCGCAAGTGGGGAACGGCGCCCACGATGGCGTTTACGCCCAAGCCGCACTGGGACCTCGGTGTCGCGCTGGGCATCCTGGATTTCGAGAGGGCCACCCGAATGTCGGGTGCGCGGTTTGCCGTCCTAATGGGCGCGGGAGCCAGGCTCGAGCGAGCGCTCATCAATTTCATGATCGACCTGCACACGGTCGAGCACGGGTATCGCGAGGTGGAGCCGCCGTTCCTGGTCAATCGCCAGGCACTGACCGGCACCGGAAACCTCCCGAAGTTTGAGCAGGACTTGTTCAAGATCGCGGGAGAGTGGGACTTGTTCCTGATTCCGACGGCCGAAGTGCCGCTCACGAACCTGCATCGCGAGGAGATTCTGGACGGGCGGTTGCTGCCGTTGAAGTACACGGCCTACACGCCGTGTTTCCGCAGCGAGGCCGGTTCGTATGGCGCCGACGTCCGCGGCCTGATTCGCCAGCATCAGTTCGACAAGGTCGAGCTTGTGAAGTTCACCACGCCCGAGCAGTCGCACGATGAGCTGGAGGCGCTCACGCGAAATGCCGAGACGGTGCTCGAGCGGCTCGGACTCTGCTATCGGCGGATGCTGCTCTGCACGGGAGACATGGGATTTGCTTCGGCGAAGACGTACGACATCGAAGTGTGGCTGCCGAGCCAGAACGCGTTCCGCGAGATCTCGTCGTGTTCCAACACCGAGAGCTTCCAGGCGCGGCGTTCCCAGATCCGCTTCCGGCCCGACGGCACGGGCAAGGCGCAACTGGCGCATACGCTGAATGGGTCCGGCCTCGCCGTGGGCCGGACGCTGATCGCGATTCTTGAGAACTACCAGCAGGCCGACGGCAGCGTGGTGGTGCCCGAGGCGCTGCGACCGTATATGCGCGGGCTTGAGGTCATTACGCCGGAGTGAAAAACATGGTGCACTCCAAGGGTTCGTGGGGACGCACGTCCCTTGGGACGTGGTTGGTGCTTGCTATATCCGCCTCCTGCGCGCCGCCTCCGACGGCGCCGCAGAATCCGGCCCCTGCAGCCGTGCCGGGGACGCTCACGTGGTCTGGCAGAGTCATCGCTCAGCACACTCAGGCACCGGTGGCTGCGGCAGTGATCGAAGCATCGCAGGGCACGCCCATCATCGGCCAAACAGACTCTGCTGGCCAGTTCACAGTCGGTTCTTTCTCCAAAGGTCTCGTTCAGTTTTCGATCAGTGCTCCTGGATTCCTCCTGCATCGGTCGAAAGTTGATCTGACAGGGAAGCCAGCCGATTTCTCAATCGAGTTGATTCCATCATCCGAGCCTTTCGACCTGGAGTTCTATCGACAATTGGCGCGGGGGAAATTTGACGGCCCGATGACTGAGACGCGCAGATGGACGATGGATCCGAGCTTCCACTTCCAGACGGTCACGGCCGATACCGGGCAGCCCGTAGCGGCGTCCGTGCTCGACAAGGTTGAAGGGATGTTTCGTGCGGCGGTGCCAGAGTTGACCGCCGGACGGTTTCGTCTCGCGACGGTGGAACGAGGGCCAAACACGCCTGGGTTTAGAGATGGCCTGGTGATGGTTCAGTTCTTCGAGAACTATTTCAATGGCACCTATGCCGGGGACTCGTTTGTCGGTGGCAACTCAGGCAGAATCCGACTACTCCTGAATCCTGAACTTGAAGCCAAGTACGGTTACATTCTGGGCTGCGGATCGATGGCCGTGCGAGCGGCAGACCATGAAATCGTTCACGCGATGGGATTCATGCACACGTCCGACACCTGGGAAGACTTCCAGTCTGGGGAAGGTTGCCCCGGCCAAGGCCGGCCTGAGCGCGTTCGTTATCACGCGGCCGTCGTGTACTCGCGACCGCCCGGTAACCTGGACATCGACACCGACCGCAGCAGTTTCTCCCACCCACTCGCCGAGCCCACCGTGCCCGCCGCGCCGGTGTCTTGCGGCCTGGGCCACTTCATTCGTTCGGACTACCGAATCACAAGCAGTCGATAGTTGGCCGCGTGGAGGAACTGGACGCCATCCTCCATGACAATGGCGCTGTCTTCGATGGGCACACGAAGTTTCTTGCCGCCCCATTCCTCAATTGGTGAATAGGCGAAGTACTCAAACGAAAACATGTGCTGACGGTGCAGCGTGAACGTCTGCTGAAACGGCTGCCACGTGGTCATTGACGGGCCGACGTCATGACCGGCATTGCCGACGGGATGAAATCCGTAGGCCACGTCTGTTTTGCTGTCGGCGTTGGGACGATTGAAGGCGATACTGCCGAACCCTCCGGCGACAAGCGCCGCATCAATCGCTTTCATCGTCTCGGTGGCGGAGCGTCCGGGTTGGAGCGCGGGTTTGACGGCGTCGCGCACCGTGATCGCTTTATCGAACGCCGCCTGGATGCTGGCGGGCGGGCGCGTCTCGCCGGGCTTGAGCACGTAAGCCACACGCTTCACATCCGTGGCCATGTTCATCAGCACCACGCCCCAGTCGATCATGATCACGTCACCCGGCTGGACGATATACGAGCTTGATGTGGCGACGATGCCTTCAGCGCCGGTGACGTAGACCGACGGCATGTCGAATGACGAGCCGAGTCCGCGCTCGAGCAGGCGGTCCTGCAGCCACCACGCGGCCTCTTCCAAGGAGGTCTTGCCCGGCGTAATCACTTCATTGGAGAGGGCGCGTTCCGCCAATTGCACGGCCAGGCCTGCCGCCTCGCCATACGCGACGATTTCACTGGCCACTCGGTGCGACCTGAAGTCGCTGACAAGTCGCTCGGCGCTGACGAGCCGCGAGGCGTAGGGTTCACCCAGCGTTGCCACCAGCGATTGATGCATCGCGTGAGACAGGCCATCGGCCGTGCCCATCTCCTGCGACATGTTCACGCCAATCCGCTTCGGGTCGCGCGCGCGCACGAACTGCAGCAGCATCGACGATGGGCCGAAGATGTCGTAGGCGCCGGACTGCTGGAGCATGTACCCCGACGGGCCAAGGGCCGCCCGCTCAATCCTCGGCGTGCCACGGTCGGTGAAGACGTAATACCCGACGCCCGTCACATATCCTCGTCCGAGGTCTTCCCACAAGGGGTCTGTGTGGTTCTCCTTTACGGCAACGATCCACATGTCGATGCCATGTGTCCGCATCGCCTTGGGCAGGATCTGTTCGAACTTGTCGAGTCGGATTTGCCGTTGCAGTTCCCACCGCCGGCGCGCCTCTTGAGCGGAGAGCGCTGAACCAGCAAGAGCCAGAATCGTGAGAAGGAGGATTGCCCGGCCAAACAGGGAAGGTCGCATGGTGGCTGGCATTCTAGAGCAGTTTCGACACCCGTCCAGCCGGGTCTAAAGACCCGGCCTCCTTTCCGGATCGGCGAACGGCTCGCCTCTTGAACCGCCGGGGCGCGTGGTAGACACTGGTGCCGGTTATGACGTGCAGATCCCTACGACTGATCGCAATCCTGACAGTTGGTGCTGCCACGTTCAGCGCCTGCGGTGGTTCGTCGTCAGGTGAACCTACGGCAGAACCGGCGCCTGCACCAACCGTGCACGTCGCCCGGGCGTTGCGCGACATCACCGTGCCGCGAACTCCGGAACGGGTGGCGCGGGGCCAATACCTGACCGAAGGCCTCCTCCAGTGTTTTGTCTGTCACTCCGAGCGAGATTGGACGAAACCTGGCGCTCCACCCATTCCCGCCACAAAGGGCGCCGGGGCGGTCTGGCCCGGCAAGCCGTGGCTGGTGGCGGCCAACCTGACGCCCGACACCGAAACCGGCATCGGCCGCTGGACCGACGACATGTTGCTGCGCGCCATTCGGGAGGGCATCGGCCACGACGGCCGCACCCTGCACCCGCAAATGTGGTACTCGTCGTTCCGCGCGCTGCCTGACGAAGACGCCGAGGCGGTTGTCGCCTATCTGCGATCGCAGAAGCCCATTCGCCGATCACTGCCACAAACAAAGATCCCGGAAGACGAGGCGAAAGATCTCGCCGTGCCCGAGCCACTGTTGGCGCCGGTGCCACTCGTGACGTCGCATGATGTGGTCCAGAAGGGCCGGCACCTCGCGCTTCTGGCCGACTGCGCCGGTTGCCACACCTCCTGGTATACCCCGAAGAACCCTGGCCTCTTCGGCGGCGGAAACCGGGTCACCCGCGGTGAGCGCGCGTCGTTCAGTTCCAACCTGACCAGTGATCCGTCAGGCCTTGCACACTACGACGAGAACATCTTCCGCGAGGTGATGCGGACCGGCCAGGCGAAGGGGCGCGACCTCAGCCCCATCATGCCGTGGACCGTGTTCAAGAATCTCAGTGACGACGACCTGAACGCACTGTTCGCGTATCTGCGTGCGGTGACGCCGGCCAAACACGTGATCGACAACATCGATGCGCCTTCCGCGTGCGCAATCTGTGGTGGCGTGCACCCTCTGGGCAAGTACAACCAGCCGCGTCAGCGGACGCTCATGACCTACCCGCTGCGCATGGTGGAAGGTGCGGTCGGCAACTACCGTTTTGACGATGGGTTCCGGCTCAGGACGGTCATTGAAGAGGGGAAGTTTCGCCTCAAGTTTCCCGATGGCAAAGGCTGTGATTTGGTCACCGAGAACCAGTTGACGTTTTACTGTGAGGGTGACATCGATCACCTGGAGTTTGTTCGCGACCGCAGCGGCGCTGTGACGCACGTGTTGAACAATCGTACCGACATCGGCATCCGCGTTGAGGGGCGCTAGGCCTGTGACCTGTCCCAATTGCCACGCCGGTATGACGTCGCTCGTGCTCGAGGGACACTACGGCCGCCCGGTGCCCATTGACTACTGCGAGGCGTGCCAGGCCTTCTGGTTTGATGGCCATGAAAGCCTGCAACTCTCGCCGGCTTCAGTTCTGCGGCTTTTCCGGATGGTGGGCGACGCAGGAGGACGCGCGCGATCGCCTCTGTCGAACATGGCCGCGTGCCCCAGGTGCCGTCAGCCGCTCGTGGCGACACACGACCAGCAGCGCCAGTCGAAATTTGAATACCGCCGATGTCCCGAGGAGCACGGTCGCCTGATCACGTTCTTCAATTTTTTGCGGGAGAAGGATTTCATCCGGCCGATGTCGGCGGCGCAGCTCGACGAACTTCGCAAGAACCTGCAAAGCGTCAACTGTTCCAACTGTGGGGCGCCTATCGATCTGGCCAGGGCCACGGTGTGTGCCCATTGCGCGTCGCCGTTGTCGATCCTGGATGTCGGGCAGGCAGAGGCGCTGGTGGCCCGGCTCAAGGGTGCGACCGAGCCGTCGGGGACCATCGATCCTGCGTTGCCGCTGAATCTCGAGCGCGCCAAACGCGATGTTGAAGCCGCGTTTGCCGCCTTCGAACGCGAACCCGGTTGGTATGGCACCGCGTCGAGTCAGGGACTGGTGAACGCGGCGATCGGCGCGTTCGTGCGCTGGCTGGGGTAGCTATCGCCGCAGGTCGAACATCGCCATCTCTTTGAGGATTGCGCACCAGCAGTCGGCCGTCAGAGAACGCCGGGTGGTTCCACGTCTTGCCGTCGAGCACGGGGAATCGTGCGAGTTCCACATGCTTCTCAGGGGTCGCACGCACCAGCGCCATGTCCCCGTCTTCGGTCAGCACGATGATGTGGCCGCTCGCCAGCGCGATCTGGCCGTATCCATAACGGCCGCCCTTCCACTTCACGTCACCGGTCTGCGCATCGAGGCACGCCAGGATGCTCTCGTCGAGCCCGTAGATGTAACCTTCGAACAGCACCGAGCTGCTGAACTGGTTCTTCATCCGGTTGTTCTTCCAGACCTCGCGCACGGCACCGCGCTCGCCGGCCATCGTCACTTCAATCACCGCCGCGCCCTTGTCATAGCCCGAAGAGACAAACACGCGGTTCCGGCCAATCACGATCGGCTGGCCTGCGTTCACGTCGTACATCGTGACCCACGGAAACTCCCAGAGCAGCGCGCCGTCGCTGGTCGCGAGTCCCATCAGGCGCGTGGCGCTGAGCACCAGGACCTGGCGCACACCATCGATGGTGACAAGCATCGGCGAGGAGTACGCCTGCCGATCGCTCAAAGCAGACCAGGCCGGCTTGCCGGTGCGATGGTCATACGCAGCCACGCTGTGATTCCTGGAACCGCCGGGTAACACAACCACGGTGTTGTCCACGATCAGCGGCGACGCGGACATGCCCCACTGCACGTTGGTTGCGCCCGCGTCGGTGAGCATGTTCGTGCGCCAGATGGTGCGGCCGGTGACGGCGTCGAGCGCGCGCAACTCGCCTTCAGCGCCCTGCGCGTACACGAACCCGTCGAAGTACGTGGGCGTGGCGCGTGGGCCGTCACCACCCATGAACTCCTTGAACTCCGCGGACCACTTGGACGTCCACTGCTCGCGGCCCGTAGCGACGTTGTATGCCGCCACCACTTCCTGGCTCCCGCGTTGCTCGATGGTGAAGGCGAGATCGACGCCGTTGACCTTCGCGGTGACGAACGACGCGTATCCGCCACCGACAGGTTGTTTCCACACCGGTGAAAGGGTGCCGTTGGGCCAGCTCGTCAGAATCGGACGCGCGGTGTAGTGGCCGTCGCGAGCCGGGCCTCGGAAGTCGGACCAATCGGGGATCGCCGCCGTTGCCACAGTGACCGGCGACTCGACAGCAGCGATGTCAGGCGCGACCGGCGCCACGGCCTCCGCCGGCGTGGTTGGCGCCTGAGCGCCGCGATGACGTTCAATCACTTCTGCCTGCGCCTGTGCAGGCGTCACAAATGCCAGCCGTGGTGAGCCTCCACCGTAGACCACCACACGAAGCCCGAAGAACTGGTACAGAACGGCGCCAGTGACGCCGACCCCCGCGGCCGCTATGCCTACGGCCCGCAGGACCTTCATGAGTTTTGACATCAGCCCCGAGCGTACTACGGGAAAACCTGTGGGCTACACTTGTAGGAGCGCGGAGGGATGGCCGAGTGGTTTAAGGCGGCGGTCTTGAAAACCGTTGTGCGGGAAACCGTACCGGGGGTTCGAATCCCTCTCCCTCCGCCAGCCTTCGCCAAACGCTCGCTTCGCTCGCGGCTACGTGTCCCTACGGCTGGGCTACGCCCGTCTCACTCCACGCGGATTCTCAGACGGTGCGAAGGCTGTCCCGCCGAAGCTGCTCGCGACTTGTCCGCCGTAGCCAGGAGCGTAGCGACTGTCAGGCGAAGGCGGACCGATTCACCTACCAGATCCTGACGCGCCTGGCCGGCTCTCTGAAGAGCTTGTCTCCGGCCTTCACGCCGAACGCCTCGTAGAAGCCCGCGATGTTGCCGAGCGGGGCGTTTGCGCGGAACTCGGCCGGCGCGTGTGGGTCGGCCATCACCTGCTGGCGCAGGTACTGCTCGCGCGCCTTCAGCCGCCAGGCCTGCGCCCAGCCCAGGAACACGCGCTGGTCGCCCGTGAAGCCGTCAAGCACAGGCGACGCATTTCCCTTGAGCGAAAGCTTCCACGCCTTGTAGGCAATCGACAGCCCGCCCAGGTCTCCGATGTTTTCGCCGAGCGTCAGTTCACCGTTCACCATCAGGCCCGGTGCCGGGCTGAGCACGTTGAACTGCTCGACCAGAAGCTTGGTGCGTTTCTGGAATTCCGCTTCGTCGGCTGGTGTCCACCAGTCGCGCAGGGCGCCCGTGCCGTCAAAGCGCCGGCCCTGGTCGTCAAACCCATGCCCGATCTCGTGGCCAATCACCGCGCCAATCGCTCCGTAATTCACCGCATCGTCTGCGCCGAAGTCAAAAAACGGCGCCTGCAGGATGGCGGCGGGAAACACGATCTCGTTTTTGACCGGGTTGTAGTACGCGTTGACCGTCTGCGGAGACATCAGCCATTCCTGATGGTCCACGGGACGTCCCAGCTTGCCCACCTGGTACTTGTGCTCCACCTGGGCGGCGCGCTCCATGTTGCCGAGCAGGTCGTCGGCGGCGATGCTGAGTGACGAGTAGTCGCGCCATTGATTCGGATAGCCGATCTTCGCCTTGAACTTCGAGAGCTTCTCGAGCGCTTCCTTCTTTGTCGCGGGCGTCATCCAGTCGAGTTCACCGATGGATTGGCGATAAGCCTCGATCAGGTTGGCAATCATCACCTCCATGCGCGCCTTGGCCGTGGCGGGGAAGTGCTTCGCGACATAGAGTTGGCCCAACGCTTCGCCCATCGACCCATTCACTGCCTGCACGCCGCGCTTCCACCGCTGCCGCTGCTCCTGCTGGCCGCTCAGCGCCTTGCCGAAGAACTCAAACCGCGCATCAACAAACGGCTGGCTCAGATACGGACCCGCCGTGGTGATGTACTGCGCCGCGAGCCAGGCTTTCCAGGTGGCCATCGGCACGGTCGGCACCATCGCGGCGAAGCCTTTGAAGAACGACGGCTGGCCGATCACCACCTCGGGCGTCTTGTCGATGCCCTGAGCCGTGGCCCAGCCAATCCAGTCGAACCCAGGCATGTCCACCGGCAACTTCGACATGTCGACCTTGTTGTAGGTCTTGACCGCGTCACGGCTCTCAACCTGCGTCCACTGGATCTTCGCGAAGTCTGTTTCGAGCGCCATGACGGCTTTCGCCGCCTCTGCCGCGTCAGCACGACCCGCCAGCGTGAAGATCTTCTCGAGATACGCCACGTACTTGCCGCGAATCTCCACGAACTGCGGTTCGTTCAGCAGGTAGTAGTCGCGGTCGGGCAAGGTCGTGCCGCCCTGGCCCAGATACAGCGCCACTTTCGTGGGGTCGCCCGCGTCCGCATCGATAAACCCACCGACCGGGCCGGGCACACCGACGATTGAAAGCTCCCCAATCACTCGCGCCAATTCGGCCGGCGTAGTGATTCCATCAATCCGCGTCAATGTGGGCTTGAGTGGCTCGGCGCCAAGGCGGTTGATGCGCGCTTCGTTCGTGAAGCTCACATAGAGGTCGCCCACCTGCTGGGCCACACTGCCAGGTTTACGATTCGGATTCCCTGACAACTCTTCTATCAGTGCGTACAGATCCGCTTCGGCCTTGTCGGTGAGATGAATAAACGTCCCGGTGACCGGACGGTCGGCGGGAATCTCCGTGTTCTTCAGCCACGTGCCGTTCACGAACCGGAACAGGTCGTCCTGAGGGCGCACGCTCTTGTCGAACGCGGTCAGGTCCAGGCCCGACTTGAGTGCGGGTTGCTGCGCAGTCACAACCGAGGCGGCACATGCCAGCCCCGCGACAATCAGAATTCGGCGGATATCCATACGGGGGATCTTATCCGACGTACCGCGCCTGCACCTCGCGAGCGCCGTGGCCGGTCACTGCCAATACCGTGAACTCGAAATGGTCATATTCGACCACGTCGCCCACCACGGGCGGGCGATCGAGCAGGGCCATGACCAGCCCGCTGACACTGTCCACCTCGTCGTGCTGCAGCTCCATGTTGAAGTGTTGACCGAGCTCGTCCAGGCGGAGCGTGCCGGACACCTTCACTCGTCCATCAGGGAGCGCCACGAGCCGCGGCGCCTGCGGTGTTCCCTCGTCGAGTTCGCCCACCACCTCTTCGGCCAGGTCTTCCAGGCTCAACACACCGGCCGTGCCACCGTGTTCATCAATGACCACGGCCATATGTGCGCGCGCGCGCTCCATGGTGGTCAAGACCGCGTCGAGCGTCGCTGTCTCCGGGACCACCGGGAGCGGCCGGACGTCGGCGGCGGCGATCCGCTCGTTCGTGATGAGGCGCCGCAACAAATCCTTCACGTGGAGCATGCCGACGATGTGATCGAGATCGCCTTCGTAGACGGGGTAGCGGGTGTGGCGGTGCGCCAGCAGCAACCGGCGCAAGTCATCCGATGATGCGCCGACGGGAATGCCCACCACGCGCACGCGCGGCACCATGGCTTCGCCCGCAGTGAGGTCTCCGAACTCGAAGAGTTCGCGCACCAACCGGCCCGACTCAGATCGCAAGGCGCCGCCCGCCTCGCTCTCTTCCACGATGAGCTGCAATTCTTCGGGCGAGTAGGACTCTTCGTGTGTATCCAGTTGCCGGCGAATGCCGACCAGGCGAAGGCACAACGCGCCGATCCCATCGAGGCCAACCACGATCGGATACAGGGCAAAGAGCAACACTCGCATCGGCCAGAACACCGCACGCGCCGTGGCTTCGGCGCGGCTCAGGGCCAGCGCCTTCGGAATCATCTCGCCCAGAAAGATATGCAGGTACGTCAGTGCGGTGATGGCCACAAGGCTCGCCGCCGTGTGGGCCGTGATGAAACTGGCGTCTCCCACCAGATGTTCGAGCCTGGGTTCAAGCCACACGGCGAGTGTGTGCTCGCCGTACATACCCAGGCCCAGGCTGGCCACACTGATGCCGAACTGCGCCGTGGCGATAAAGCGGTCGCGTTGACGTGGCGACGACAGCAGTGCCAGCAACCGCACCGAGAGACCTTCGCCCGCACTCGCGCGATTCTCCACAGCGGTGCGCGGTACCGCCACAATCGCAAACTCGGCCGCCACGAACAGGGCGTTCGCCAGCAGGAGCAGTGTGACAATCAGGATGACGGTCACCCGCGCACCTCGTCGACGCGCACCGCGCCAGTGACAAGAAACGCGCCGATCACATCCTGAATCGTGAGCAAACCGATCGCGGTATTCGATGCGTCGGTGACCACCGCCTGATGCACGCGCTTGTCGCGCAGCAGGGCAATCACGCGGTCGGCCGGCAGGTCGTGCGCCACCCGGACGACGGGCCGCACGAGCCGTTCGAGCGGCGATCCCACGCCGTCGATCACGTACTGGTAGACGAGATCCTTCACGCGCAGCGTACCGATGATCTGGTCCGGCGTCCCGCGATAAACAGGGATGCGACTGAAGGGACTGGCGGCCACCACACGCACCAGATCCGTCCACGGTGTGTCCACGGGCAGCATTGTCAGTTTGGGCAGCGGCACCATCAAGTCGCGGGCGGTACGCAGGCCCAGCCGCAACGCCCGTCGCAGCCGCTTGTGTTCGTCGGGCTCCAGCAGGCCACCGTCGCGGCTCTCCACAATCAGGAGTTCGATCTCGTCGGGCGAGTGGATGTGACGATGGGGAGAGGCTTCGACGCCAAAGAGCCGAAGGACCCCCGTTGCCGAGCCGTTGAGCAGGCCGATAAACGGCCGGAAGGCCGCCAGAGACCAGCGCATCGGCAGGACGGTGGCCAGCGCCACCTGCGTGGGGAACTGCAGCGCCAGAGATTTGGGAATCAGCTCGCCGAGCACGACCTGTGCCGCCGTAAGGACCACAAGAACGCTGATTGCGGCCGAGGACACCGACGTCTTGGGATCGAGAGTAAACCAGTCGGCCAGATGCGGGGCGAGCCAGACCGCCACCGTGGCCTGGGCATATGCGCCGAGGATCAGGCTCGAAAGGGTGATGCCAATCTGCGAGACCGCGACATACCGATCGAGCTTGGCCGGCTCGTTGATGAAGGGCATCAGGCGGCGGGCAAACCAATTGCCGTCCTCACTCAACCGCTTCACCCGGCTGCGCCGGACGCCGACCGCGCCGAACTCGGCGGCCACGTACAGGGCGTTAATCAGGATCAGGACGAAGATGACCGCCCAGACGGTCAGGGACATGCGGACCTAGTGTATCTGGAAGGTGTGGCCTTGCGGGGGTCTCTGTCAGTTTGGTAGGCTGGCGCCCTCCAGTTGTCTTGACGGCCACGAGAAAGCGGGCAGCCATTTCTTTTCCTGATGCGGCGAGCCGGTCTGCTCTCACCGAACGCGTTGTCCCCTTCAGCGCGGGCGACGGACTTGTGTGCAATCTCATCAATGTCCGCGGCCAGACCGCGCCACACCGGGGACCGGTGATTCTGGTGCACGGGGCAGGGGTTCGCGCCAACATCTTTCGGGCGCCCGTGGAGACCACCCTCGTGGACGCGCTGGTGGCGCACGGGTACGACGTGTGGCTTGAAAACTGGCGCGCGAGCATCGACCTTCCCCCCACCGACTGGACGCTTGATCAAGCCGCGGTGTGTGACCACCCAAAGGCCGTCGAAACCATCGTCCGTGAAACGGGCAGCGCGCAGGTGAAGGCCGTGATTCATTGCCAGGGGTCCACCAGTTTCATGATGTCGGCCGTGGCCGGCCTTCTGCCCCAGGTCAGCACCATTGTCACCAACGCCGTGTCGTTGCATCCGGTGGTGCCCGGCTTGTCGCGACTGAAGTTGCTCGCGGCTGTGCCGCTGGTGGGCCTGATGACAGACCACCTGAATCCACAGTGGGGCCTGCACGCCCCGACCACAGCGGCGCGCCTGGTGTCGGCAGTGGTCAGGCTCACACATCACGAGTGCGACAACGCGGTGTGCAAACAGGTGAGCTTCACGTACGGATCGGGCTTTCCGGCATTGTGGCGTCACGAAAACCTGAACGACCAGACACACGAGTGGCTCAAGCAGGAATTTGCACGCGTCCCGATGACGTTCTTCCGCCAGATCACGAAGTGTGTGGGCAAGGGCCACCTGGTGTCAGTGGAGCGACGGCCGGAACTGCCCGAGAGTTTTGTGGCTGAGCCGCCAAAGACAGGCGCCCGCATCGCGTTTTTCGCGGGCGCGAAGAATCGGTGCTTTCTTCCCGAGAGCCAGCAACGCACGTTTGAGTACTTCGTCGGCCACGGCAAGAGTGAATACTCGATGCACCTGCTGCCAACCTACGGGCACCTTGATGTCTTCATGGGGAAAGACGCGGCGCGCGAAGTGTTTCCGACGATGCTTGAGGAGTTGGATAAAGAGAATTGAGAGGCTGACCTGTGGGGAAACCAAAGAGACTCGCGAACCACAACGGCCGCTATTCGCTGGTGGACGGCATCCCGTTTCACCTGCCCGTGAACTGCGACAAGTCGCCGGCGCTGATTGCCGTCTTCCCGATCAATGCCGACAAGGCCAGGGCGCTGATGCCGGGGAACGAGTTGCATCCATTCCGGCTGTGGAACAAGGCGCTGCTCGTGATCAGCGTGATGGACTACCGCATCACGGACATCGGCAAGTACATCGAGTTCAGCATCGCCATCGCGTGTACGCACGGGAGCCGCCCCGCGCCGCCGTTACTACCCGCGCTGGCGATGAAGTACTTTCGCACTGGCCAGTACGTCCTCGACCTGCCCGTGAGCAGCGAAGTGTCGGTGAAGGGCGGCAAGGGCATCTGGGGCATGCCGAAACACCAGGCCAACCTCAACTACATCATCGGCGACCGCACGGTGAGCAGCCAGTACGACAAAGACGGCCAGTTCTGCATGCGGATAGAAATCGACCGGCCGGCAAAGGCCTCGATGAACTTCAGTCTGGGCGCCGACAACTATTGCCAGTTCCGCGGGATGTTGATGAAGTCGTCGATCTACTTCAAAGGCAAGGTTGGCTTCAACTTGTTCAAGAAGGCGTCGGCGCGGTTGACGATCGGCGACCATCCCCGGATGCGTGTGCTTAAAGATCTTGAGATCGAGCCCAACCCCATCGTCACGGCGTTTATCCCCGAGGCGAACGGCGTGCTCGACGACCATTTTGAGTCGTGGTTCCTCTCGTACCCGGAAATGCCGGCGTCGCCGCCGGAAGGCCTTGAGAGTGTGGCCACTCTGGGCCGCGGCGAAGACTGGTTGCCTCCGCCGAAGGAGTGGTCATGAACGGCACACTCAGGCTGATGGTTGCGGCGATTGGCGTCATCACCATCGTCAGCGGCGCGGGGCAGGTGGTGGCGCCGGGCTTTGTCCTCGGCCAACTTGCCGTTGAGACCAATCCTGCGAGCCTGCACTTCTTCGCCATTGTCGGCATGTTCATGGTGCTGTTTGGTGGACTGCTGTTGAACGCGATGTACAGCGTGCGCAGGCAGCCGGTGGCGTTGTTCTGGGCCGGCCTGCAGAAGTTCGGAGCGTCGGCCGCCGTTGGGATCGGCGTGATGAACGGAGTGTTCTCACCGCTGGCGGGGCTGGTGGCAGGCTTCGATCTGCTGTCCGGCGCTCTCATCCTGGCCTATTGGCGCGCCGTCAAGGAACAGCAGTGACCCTCGTCTACGGCAGTGAGCCCGAGGGTTACCGCGGGCCCCGACGGTCGTTGATCCTCGCCGGGGGCGGGATGCGTGTGTCGTACCAGGCCGGCGTCGTGCGGGCGCTGGTTGAGGCTGGCCTGTGTTTCGCGCATGCCGACGGCACGTCGGGAGGCACGATGAACCTGGCGATGCTGTTCTCGGGCCTGTCGCCTGAAGAAATGTGCGAGCGATGGCGAAATCTCAACGCGAAAGACTTCGCGTCACTGGTTCCGCTGCACAAGTACCTGAACGCCGCGAACATGATGGCGATGGGTGATGCCGACGGCATTGTGTCCAAAGTGTTTCCGGGCCTCGGCATTGATGTGTCGCGTATCAATGCAGCCACGAGCATGGCCGGCACCTTCAACGTGTGCAACTTCACACGCAAGACCAACGAAGCCATTCCGCACGAGGTGGTGGACCTGCCGTTGCTGGTTGCAGGTATCTCGCTTCCGGTTGCGATGCCACCAGTGGAGAAGGACGGCACGCTTTACCTGGATTCTGTGTGGATCAAAGACGCGAACCTGCTTGAGGCCGTCAGGCGCGGCAGTGATGAGTTGTGGCTCGTGTGGTGCATCGGGAACACGGCCGACTACAAACCCGGTCTGTTGAATCAGTACGTCCACATGATTGAGTTGAGCGCGAATGGCGGCCTGTTCGCCGAGTTCGACCGCATCAACGACATCAACCAACGAATTGCGCGTGGAGAAGTGGTGGACGGCCGCACGCGTCCGATCACGCTGCACGTGATCAAACCCGAGTATCCGCTGCCGCTCGACCCGGATTATTACTTCGGCCGGATCGACGCCGCCACTCTGCTTGCGCTAGGTTACCGTGACGCGCACCGGTATCTTGCGTCCATGACACCCGGGGGAGTCCCCTTTGAACCTGAGGCCACGTCGATGAAAACAACCAGTGTCGGTATCAGTTTCCGCGAAGCGATGAGCGGACCATTTTCCCTGGACGCGACCGAGCCACATGCGGGCGTGGACAAGGGCAAGGCTGCTGGAACGGTGTTGACGATGAATGCGGCGATCCTGATTCGCGATCTCGATGAGTTTGTCGAACACCCCGAACATGCGGGTGAACTTGTTGGATCGGTGACGTTCGGACCGCTCGGTGCAAACCTGCCGGCCAAGAATGGGAAGTTCAATTTATTCTCGCCCGCGGGCGAGCCCGAGCTGAAGTTGATGATCTATGAGATGGCGTTTCTGGCCAACGGCGTGGACTACTACCTGGCCGGCAAAAAAGAGGTGCGCGACGATCGGGGCCTCGACCTGTGGGCCGACACCACGACGTTGTTAACGCGCCTGCACAAGGGAACGGATGCGAGTGGTCCGGTGGTTGGCGCCGGCGTGCTTCGCCTGGGCGCTGTTGATCTCGTGAAGCTGCTATCGACGGTCACGGTGCCGGGTGCGCAGTCGATCGGCGAGCGCGCGGCTGCGGTCAGCAAGTTCGGCCGGTTCTTCCTGGGCGAACTGTGGGACACGTATGCCCACCACGTGGCACCGAGCCAGGAGTAGCCGCGGTGGACACGAAGGGCGATCCCGAGGCACCAGTTCGTGTGGGGCTGGACCCTCAGCCGATGGTGGACTGGTTTTCGCCCACCGAGTTGATGCGGGCGGGCGTGAAGGCGGTGCTGGCCGCCACGTTCGGAAACTACGCCGACAAACGTGAAGTGCAGGCCGCGCTTTTCCCCGGCCCGGCCACACTCGCCTGGGATGGCGCCGAAGCCAAGGAAATCTGGTTCGACTATGCGGCCGATATGGGCGACGGCTTCAATCCGACGTACGCAGTCGCGTGGTTGATGGCGCAGCCATCGCTCAAGGTGCACGTGTCTGGGAAAGACGGCGCGGCAGCGTCAGTCACGCTTCCGACGGGGCGATTCGTGGTGCTGGGCGGAGACCAGGTGTATCCGCTGGCCACACGCGACGAGTACCGGAAGCGAATGGTTGATCCGTACGCCATGGCGTACCAAACGAGCCAGGGTGGTGCGCCACCTGCCGAGCCACCGCGGTTGTTTGTGGTGCCGGGGAACCATGACTGGTATGACGGCCTGACGTCGTTTATCCGGCTGTTCTGCCAGGGTCGCAGCCTCGGTCCGCTCCAGACCTGCCAGCAACGCAGTTACTTCGCGGTGCGCCTGCCGCACGACTGGTGGATCTGGGGCGTGGACATCCAGCTTGAGGCCGACCTGGACGAGCCGCAGAAGAAGTTCTTTGCCGAGATCCTTGAGACGATGAAGAAGGCGTCTGAGGGAAGAACGCCGCGGGTGATTCTGTGCACCGGTCAGCCGAGTTGGGTGCATTGCGGCAATGGACCGGAGCGCCGGGACGGTATGAGGCCCGCACCTGCAAACTTCCTTACGCTCTCTTACCTTGAGCGCCTGATCCGGGACGGTGGCGCGCAGGTGGCGGTGGCGATGTCCGGCGATCTTCATCACTACGCGCACTACGCTCCCGAGGATCCGGCCGATCCGCACCGTATTACGGCCGGGGGTGGTGGCGCATATTTTTATCCCACTCACCATCTTCCTGAGAGCCTCGACGCGCCCAGGCCCAAGCCCGGTGCGGCGTGGGTCCGAAAGAAGACAGCCGAAAAAACCAGCGAGGCGTACACACGCGCGAACGTCTATCCGTCGCCTGAAAAATCTCGCGACCTCGGCAAATGGGTGCTCAGACTTCCCTTCAACAACTGGAAGTTCGCGCTGTTCCTGAGCACCCTGTACCTGCTGTTCACGTGGATCCTCCAGAGCGCCAGCAAGACCGCGAACAGCCCATTCGAGTTTATGAAGGAGGGTGCCACCGGAGCGCTCGCCGCAGCCGTTACCGACCCCAACGCGTCATTGATGGGGGTATTGTCAGTGCTCGGCGTCAGTCAAATTTGCGATGCCGCTCGCGCGTGCTGGCACGTGATGCGACACAGTCCCTCCAGTGTTTCCATCGCCCTCCTGGTCGTGCTGGCCTTGTGGAAATACCGGGCGGCCGATCGGGCCGCCGGGCAGGCATGGGGCGGCCTTCACGGCGTCCTCCATGTGCTTCTGAGCCTGGGTTTGATCTGGATCTTCTCGGTGGTCAACCTGAACCCTGGCTGGCTTGAGCTCAACATCGACGGCCCCATTCAGGTCGTGCTTTTCAGCCTGGAGATGTTCATCGCGGGCGGGCTCGCCGGCGGCACCCTGTTTGCGCTCTATCTGCTCTTGTCCGCGCGCCTGACGGGTGTGCACATGAACGACGCGTACTCATCGCAGAGCATCCAGGACTTCAAGAACTTCGTGCGGTTCCACGTCAGGCCCGATGGCGGGCTCGAGATCTTCCCGATCGCCGTACCGGTGGTGCCCCGAGACGACGGATGGACGGTGAAGAACGGCACCGGCCTCGCGCCCGCCGCCGACATCCGCGCCGAACTGATCGGGGCAGCGCCGATCCGGATCGACTGAAAACGACCTCTGAGGTAATTACGGTCGCAACTGATCCGTAATTACCTCAGAGGTCGTTTTCAACTCACAGATCCGCGTCAGGCGTGATGCCCGTGATGCCCTCGGCGGCCATCTCCGCGAGCGCCGAGATCGTGGCGGTCGGGTTGGCACCCACTGCGGTGGGAATGATCGCGCCGTCGATGACATACAGGCCTTGGTACCCGAACACCTGACCGAGCGTGGCCGGGTCTGCGCTCGTCACGCCGGTTGACGCGCTGACGCCCAGAGCGCAGCCGCCGAGGACGTGGACGGTCACGTTCTGCCGCGCCGGCCACCACCAGGTGGGTGTGGATATGAAGGCGCCGCCGACTTTGTCTTTGAACTGTTTGCCCGCCGCCACGATGCCGTCGTAGAGCGAACGGTTGTCGCTGACCGGCCACTGCACGTCGAGGTGGCCGTCCTTGCCAAGCGTCATCACGCCATTGGCTTTGTCGAGCCCCATGCACAGGAGCACTGACGTGTTTTGAGACAGGTCGCCAGACAACATTTCGCTGAAGGCCACGCCCACGCTGCCAGAGGTCCAGCCCGTGGCCCATCCCCAGAGGCGTTTGATCGCGCGTCGAACCGAGCCAAATTTGAGGAACCCGGGTTTGATGCCTTCCGTGAACCACGCCGTGAAGGCGGGATACGACGCATCCTCCATGATGAATGAGTGTCCAGGCGTCGGATTTGTGAACAGTCCGTAATCAATGCGCTGGGTGATCACCGGGCCGTAGTTTGGATTGACTTCGCGCTTTCCGTTGATGACAAACGACAGGAAGTCGCCGTTCCCTGAGAATCGCTGACCGAGTCTGGCGCTGACCTTCGGAAGTGTCTTGTGGACGTCTCGGCATTGGAACAGCAACTCGGTGGAGCCGAGTGCGCCGGCAGAGATCACCACACGTTTGGCGAGCAGTGAACCCGAAGTGCGGCTGCCCGGGCGCAGGTCGTCGTAATACACGCGGTACCCGTGCGAGCCATCGGCAGTCGGGTCGTCGGTGTGGCTGGCGTTGACAGGCACGATCCTCTCGACCAGATGCTCGGTCAGCATCTGGGCGCCGTATCGATGTTCCGCCGCGTACAGATAGTTCAGATCGAGCGTGTTCTTGGATTGGGTGTTGCAGCCGATGTCACACTCGGCGCAGTACACGCACGACGTCTGCACAGCGCCATAGCGGTTCTTGTCCTGGTGCCCAATGTCCAGCGGGTTGTTGAAGTCCTTCCCGAAGAAGACATTGATGTCCACCAGTTCCGACTTCTTGCCCATCTCTTTTGCGACCGCGCCAAACAACTCGGTTCTGGTGACCGCGCGCCGGGGGTCCTGATTGCGTGGAATCGGTCGGGCGCCAAGCACCTCCTTCGCGACCCGGTAGTACGGGTCAAGCTTCGGCTTCTTGACACTTGCCGGCCACCGCTCGTCGAAGACGCCCTCGGGTGGTTCCATGTAGACGTTGGCGTAGATCAGCGACCCACCGCCAAGGCCGGCACAGATCACGGCGTCGATTCCCTTGTAGTTGCGCAGGTCGAACAGGCCGTGCGTCTCTTCGTCTGACACACCGACGCCGGCCTTCCGTTGTTCCTTCGGGACGTTCCAGAAGTTCCTGGCGAAGTCATGCGGCGTCCGCGGGTACGACCCCATCGGATACCGTTTGCCGCGTTCGAGTACGACAACAGCCCCCGGCCATTTCTTGGCCAACCGGCAGGCGCTGATGGCGCCGCCAAAACCGCTGCCAATGATGGCCGCTTCCTTCATCTCGGACATCGCTGCCTCCCGTTGGTGTGGACCGCGAGGCGACGATGTTACACCGAGGGTGAATCGGTAATCTGGAATCTGGAAGCGGCAATCGGGTGATGGCCCACCTTCGCCAATCAGTCGCTACGCTCCTGGCTTCGGCGGGGCAACCTTCGCATGCGCTCACGAGCGCAGCTGCGATTGGCAAAGCCAACCGTAGCTGCGAGCGGAGCGAGCGTTTAGCGAAGGTTGGCGGTGAGGCAGGGATTCGAACCCTGGGTACAGGTTTAAGCCCGTACAACGGTTTAGCAAACCGCCGCTTTCGGCCACTCAGCCACCTCACCGGCGTGCGGGACGAAAGAAGAGGATACCGTACTCGAAGGCCTCAGGGCTTGCAGCAGTTGGTGGCGGCGTCGCTCAGGACCCGCAGGGGGATCGACACCAGTCGGCTCAGCTTCTTCCTGTCGGAGCCGGCGGCCGGCGCCGAGCCGATCGCTTCGAGCGCGGCCTTCAGAACCTTGGCCGACGCCGGATCGGCGGGCATTTCCAACCGATAGTGCATCCAGAGCCCGTCGCGGCGGGCGGCCGCCAGGCCCGACTTACGCAAGTACGCCAGGTGCCTCGACACGGCCGGCTGCGGCAGGTTCAACGCGCCATGAATATTGCAGACGCACACCTCGCCGGCCGACAGCAGGCCAAGAATCCTCAACCGCGTGTCGTCGGCCAAGGCGCGAAACAGCTGCTCCAGGGCCGGTAGTTCGGGGGTCGCCATATTCGCCTTGACGAATATATCATGGTCCACTATATTCGCATCAGCAGATATACCCAGGGCCACCCCATTCAATCCCTCAATCCCCCAGATTAGCCATCCGATCCCCCAATCAGAAATTGTCAATTGATAGGCACCACATGACCCCCAATCCCGATCCTCAATCCTCAATCCTCAACCCTCAATCTCTTGATCCACTGACTTCCTCAGTACAAGCGCGTTATGGCAAAATCGCGCGCTCCGTCACCGAGGGCGGCACGCAAGCGTGCTGCGGCCCCACCGAATGCGGCTGCGGCGATCCGATCAGCGGCAACCTCTACGACGCGTCTCAGACAGCCGGCCTCCCGGCGCACGCCGTGGTTGCGTCGCTTGGGTGCGGCAACCCCACCGCCCTTGCCACGTTGAACGAGGGCGATGTGGTCCTCGACCTCGGCTCGGGGGGCGGCATCGACGTGCTGCTGTCCGCCAAACGCGTCGGTCCCACCGGCAAGGCCTACGGCCTCGACATGACCGACGACATGCTGGCCCTCGCGCGCGAAAATCAGCGCAAGGCCGGCGCGACAAACGTCGAGTTCCTCAAGGGCCACATCGAGCACATCCCGCTCCCCGACAACTCGGTGGACGTCATCATCTCCAACTGCGTCATCAACCTCTCGGGCGACAAAGACAAAGTCCTCGCCGAGGCGTTCCGCGTGCTGAAGCCAGGCGGTCGCTTCGCCGTCTCCGACGTCGTCAGCCGCAGACGCGACGTGCCCGCCGAAATCCGGCGAAGCGTGGAGCTGTGGATCGGCTGCGTAGCCGGAGCGCTCCATGAAGACGACTTCAAGGCGAAGCTCACCAACGCCGGGTTCGAGCACGTGGACATCGAAATCGTCCGCGAGTACCGTGCCGCCGATGCCCGTCAGTTCCTGAGCGACGCTGGTCTGGACGCCGACACGATCGCGCCCCTGGTTGACGGCGCCTTCGGCAGCGCCTTCGTGCGCGCATCAAAACCGGCATCACCGCGGCCTTGAGACCCAGGCCGCGCTACGAGATGCGTGCGGCCAGCGTGCGCTAACGCAGGATCACAAGAGACGCAGAGGCACAGAGGCACTTTGGTTTTGAGCCTCTAAAGAAAGACCGGACTCGGCGTCTCTGCGCCTCCCTGTGATCCGTCGTGATCCGGAGGTTTGCCTCCCTGTCTCGGCGCCCTCCTGTGATCCGTCGTGGCCGTGACAGAATCTCCTGATGCCGCCCCGCGTTCGCTTCGCCCCGTCCCCGACGGGATACCTGCACGTGGGCGGCGCCCGGACGGCGCTTTTTAACTGGCTCTACGCCCGTCGGCACGGCGGCACATTCATCCTGCGTATCGAAGATACCGACGTGGAGCGCTCCTCGGCCGACATGATCAGCGGCATCCTGAGCAGCATGACGTGGCTCGGGCTCACGTGGGACGAGGGCCCCGGAGTGGGCGGCCCGCACGCACCGTACTTCCAGACCGAACGCCTCGACAAGTACCGCGCGGCGGCGTCGCGCCTTTTTGAATCCGGCGCCGCGTACTACTGCTACTGCCGTCCTGAAGATCTTGCAGCGAAGCGCGCTGCGGCCGAAGCCGCAGGCTCAGCGTGGACCTACGATCGCGCGTGCCACGCGCTGTCGCGCGACGAAGTGGCTGCGCGCGAAGCGGCCAGCCAGCCACGAGCCGTCAGATTCCTCGTGCCCCCCGGCGTCACCACCTTCACAGATCTCGTGCGCGGCCATATTGAATTCGCCCGCGAACACATCGAAGACTTCGTGATCCTCCGCTCCGACGGCTACCCGACCTACCATCTTTCGGTCGTGGTAGACGACGTGGAGATGGAGATTACGCAGGTGGTGCGGGGAGACGACCACATCTCGAACACACCGAAACAGGTGTTGTTGTACGAGGCGATGGGCGCCCCTGTCCCCGACTTCGCGCATGTGCCGCTCATCCTCGGCCCCGACAAAAAGCGCCTGAGCAAACGCCACGGCGCAACGTCGGTGGGAGAGTACGAAACGCAGGACTATCTCCCAGAAGCGATGATCAACTTCCTGGCGCTGCTCGGCTGGTCGCCTGGCGGGAATCAGGAAGTGTTCTCGCGCGAAGAGCTCATCGAGCGCTTCACGCTCGATGGCATCAGCGGCGGCAACGCCGTGTTCAACTCCGAGAAACTCGACTGGTTCAACCAGCAGCACATCATGCGGCTGGCCCCAGACGACATCCTGCGCCGCCTCAGGCCGGCCATCAGCGCCGCCGGCCTTTGGCGCGATTCGTTCCTTGACGAGGCCGGCGCGGCTATAGCCACGCCCTACGGAATGCCTTGGATCACTCGCGTCATCGATCTGTTGAAGCCGCGCGCGCGGAAGCTACATGACATCGTTCCGGCCCTGGCGCCGTTTGTCGCCGATTCCGTCGTGTATGACGAAGCCGCCGTGACCAAGCACCTCAAGGGCGATGGTGTCGCCGCACACCTGGCCGCATGGCTAAAGGTGGTGGAAAGCCTTCCCAGTCTCGAGCCTGCCGCCACCGAGGCCGCCCTTCGGGCCCTGGCGGCGGAGCGAGGCATCAAGCCCGGCGTGCTGATTCACGCCACACGCGTGGCGGTGGTGGGCCAGGCCGTCAGCCCAGGATTGTTCGAAGTGCTGGAGCTGGTGGGGCGAGATCGCGTGGCTGAAAGACTCCGAGCGTACGCGTCGTAAAGCACTCAGCCACTGTGACCAACACGGATCCTCGCGCCACCTTCGAACGGGCCCGCCGTACGCTTATGGCGCGCGACCCACGGTTGGCCGAGGTTATTCGGCGAACCGGGCGACTTCGTCCCGACTTCGAACCACGCGATCCGCTGGCGGCTCTCGTGCGTGCGCTTGTCTCGCAGCAACTGTCAACAAAAGCCGCGGCCACCATTCATGGCCGCGTGATCGGGCTGCTGCCGTCGCTCTCGGCCACACACCTGCTAAAGGTGAGTCCCGCTGATTTGCGTGCGGCCGGGTTGAGTGGACAGAAGGTGGCGTACCTCAAAGACCTCGCGGCGCATGTGGCCGACGGCCGGCTCGATCTCCATTGTCTTCGCGACAAGACAGACGAAGAGGTGATTGAGGCGATTGTGGCAGTCAAGGGATTCGGCGTCTGGTCGGCCCAGATGTTCCTGATGTTCTGCCTGCACCGTCCCGACGTCCTCCCCACCGGCGACCTCGGCATCGTCAAGGGCATGCAACGCGTGCTTGGGATGAAGAACCGCCCCGCGGAAAGAACGATGCAGCGCGCCGCTGAACCGTGGAGACCGTATCGGTCGATCGCGTGTTGGTATGTCTGGCGCAGTCTGGAATAGGTCTTTATGCTCATCCGCCGATTAATCCTGATCAGCCTGCTGCTGGCTCTCGCGTTTGCGGCCGCGGCGTCGTGGGGAATTGAGCGCGTGCGTGCTCGCGACCGCGTAGTTGCGATCGAAAGATATGCGGCGTCGTTCGCGACTGAATTGGTGCGTGCCAGGTGTGAGGCCAATCCCAATTGGTTTCTGGCAGGTCCGCGGGAAGCTGCGCCCACAGCCGCGATACTCGCGTTGCCTGATGGTGATGTGCTGGCGCACCGGCCTGATGCGACGCCAAGGCCGGTGGAGTTTTTTGCGTACGACATCGAGTACGTCGGACAAAGTACGGCCGCGCCGAGGTTGCCGGTGTCGATACGCTCCGCCCTGCGTGGGGGTGATACCGCAGTGACGGAGCCCTTCAAGAGCGACGAAGGCACCGGTGTGCAAACGGTATTTTCCACAGGCTGGAGCGGTCCGTGTGCCGTGTTGTTCTTCCGAATGCACCCGCCTCCCGGACAACTCGCCGAACACGCGCGCATCTTCGGATTCCTGGCAACGGGCGCGTTTCTGGTACTGATGGTCGTCGGCTGGCCGCTCGAACGCCGGATCCGTACGGTTGGCGCGAGGATGCGCGAGTCCGCGCGTACCGAATACCGCGAACCGGCTGCTGTGAGTGGGCGGGATGAACTGAGCGGCCTCGGGTTTGCGTTCAACGAAGCGACAGTGGACCTTCGCCGGCTGCAAACCGATGTGCGCGATCGTGAAGCAGACCTGCGGCGCTTTGTCGCCTACGTGGCGAACGAAGCGGACGAGCCCATGCGGGCCGCACTCGCCACCGGCGACATCGCGCAGGTCACCGAGGTGGCGCTGCACCTCAGCAACCTGGTGACGGGCGCGAGGTTCCGCGACCCAGGCGATCGTGTGCAGGGCACCGCTGATGTGTCTGCGGCCGCGCAGGTGGCTGCGCGCGAATTCGAACCCGCCATTCACCGTCGGGGTGTGCGCCTCGACGTCACCAAGCTCGACTCGGGCATCGTCCTCACCGGCGACCCCGCGTTTCTGACTCAGGCCGTGCGCAACCTGCTCTCGAATGCGCTGCTCCGGGTCGGCGAGGGCGGACGCATCACACTTGATGTGGAGCGAGCCGCCGGCGTGTGGACGCTTCGCGTCACCGATACGGGCACGGAAATTCTGCCCGCCGAGCTTCGCGGTTTGAACGCGGTGCGAAGATTCCGCGGTGACGAAGGCCGCGGTGCCGGCCTGCGCGGCGACATCGGTCTGAGCCTCGCCGTGGTCCACGAAGTGTGCCACCGCTTCGGCCTCACGCTGACCTTCCGCCGTTCCGCCGCTGGCGGCCTCGAAGTGGAGATGGCCGGCAAGTTGTAGCCCGTGTTAACGTCTGACGATGCGGCGTCCCGAGTGGCTGACGCGCGAAGCCGAGCGCTGGGAAACTGATGGCGTCATCACTCCGGCGCAGCGTCAAGCCATCCTCGATCGCTATCCCTCACATGACGAACAACTGACATCGCGCACGCTGGTGTGGCTGGCCTGGCTCGTCGCGGGTTTTGGTTTCATCCTGCTGGTGACGTGGAACTGGGCCACGATCGACGTCCGCCTCAAGCTTGGCGGTACGATCGCGGTTGCGCTCGCGCTGTTTGTGTCCGCGTGGCAAGCGTCGCGGCGCGGTCAGGATCGTCGCACCGAGTTGTTCGCATTCGCCGGCGCGCTTGCGGCCGGCGCGGTTTCGGCGGCGGTGGCCGAATGGCTCAACCTGCCACGGACGAATTCGATGCCGCTGCTCTTCTGGGCGCTCGCCATTGCGGTGACCGCCCTGGCCACGGCATCGCCCATCACCACGGCACTTGGCGCCGGTGTGCTCGCGTTCTGGGCGATGACCGAGACAGGTCGGCCACCGGCACCGTGGGCGTTCATGTTTGTGTTTCCGTTCCTCGCCGTGGCGGCGGAGCGGCGCACCAATCCGTATTCAGGCGGCGTGCTCACCCTCGCGTTTGGCACGTGGGTGGTTCTGATTGGTCTCGATACCTGGAAGGCATCGTCTATTCCAGGAGTGATGCTGCTTGCCGCGGGCGGCGCACTTGATGTGTGGGCACATTTGCCGCACGGACGCCGGCCCGCATTCGCAAGGGCGACGCCCGCGCTGGGATTGGTCATTGCGGGTCTCACATTCCAGGGCGTCGCCGCGCTCCAGGGTGGTGCACCGCCGATGTTATGGGGCGACCCGGCCATCGTCGTCCCCGGCGCAACGTTGCTGGTCGCGTTGACGATGGTGTCGTTGTGGCCGTCGAGTGCGCAGAAGGCCGCTCGCGGACGCCCACTGATGTTTGGCGGCCTCGTCGTGTTGTGGATGGTGCTTGGTCTGGTCGCGGGCGGCCGAACGCCTCCGCCGGCGTGGTGGCCGTGGGTGTGGATTGCGCTGCCGAGCGTGGCTCTGGTCGTACTGGCGGTGAGTGCCATACGCGAGGGTGCAGACAGGCGAGACCGCGGGCTGTTCGCCGTTGGCGTGGCCGCGATGATTGCCCTGGTCGTGATGCAGTTCACCGACGAGGCGAACCAGTTCGGGCGGTCGGCGGTCGTCCTGTTTACGGCGGCCGGTGTCCTGTTCTGGGCAAGCCGCACTCTGCGCCCGGCAAAATAATCACGTCGGGTGTCTTTTTTGGCGAAAAAGACACCCGACGTCTTTTATTGTGCAGGGGCATGCCAACAGCACGTACACGTCGGGATTTTCTGCGGGACTCACTGATGATCGCCGGCGCCTCGGCCTTGATCCCGCGCGCGGTCAGGGGAGACGACGAGTTTGACTATGTCGTGATCGGCGCAGGGTCCAGTGGGTGCGTGGTTGTCAATCGATTGAGCGCCGACCCGCAGACGCGTGTGTTGTTGCTCGAGGCGGGTGGTCCGGATACGAATCCGCTGATCCCGCTGATCGGCCAGTGGACGTCGCTCAGCGGATCAGACGTCGATTGGAATTACTCCACAGAACCGGAACCTGGTCTTGGTGGCCGATCGATCAAGTGGCCGCGCGGAAAGACCTACGGCGGATCGAGCGCGATTGGCGCCGCCGCGTACGTGCGCGGACATCAGCTCGATTTTGATGGGTGGGCTGCGGAGGCGGGTCCGGCCTGGTCGTATCGCGAGGTGCTGCCGTATTTCCGGAAGTCGGAAGACAACGTGCGCGGTGCGTCGCCGTATCACGGCGCCGGCGGCGAGATGGCCGTGGCCGACACCACCGATCCTCATGCGGGCCACCTCGCGTTTCTCGAGGCCGCGCTCGAGCTGGGGTTTGCCGCCGATCCCCAGTGGGACTTCAATGGAGCGCAACAGGAAAACGGCGCGGGGTTCTATCAGAAGAACCTGCGCGACGGCCGGCGTCATTCCGCTGCCGCAGGTTTCCTCACACCGATCCTCAGTCGGCCCAATCTCACGGTTCGACCACAGTCGCACGTGCGACGTCTGCTGTTCAGCGGCAACCGCGTCACCGGAGTCGAGTACCTCCGCGGTGGTGGAGTAGGCGCGAAGCCGGTGGTGGAGCGCGTCAATGTTCGTCGCGAAGTGATTGTGTCGGCCGGCGTGATTGAGTCGCCGAAGATCCTGATGCTCTCGGGCATTGGGCCAGCGGATCACTTGCGGTCGCACGGCATCGCAGTGGTGCGCGACCTGTCCGGTGTGGGCGCGAACCTGCACGACCATCCGCGTATCGGATTCCGGTGGTCGGGCCTCACAACGCTGCCGGGGTCATCGGTGTCGGCGGGGTTGCTAACGCACTCGGTGCGCGGCGCGAATCCTGGCGCACCCGACTTGCAGTTCTACGTAGGACGCGGACTCAGCGCGCCCGATCCGGCGATCGCGTTTTCAGTCACGTTGTGCCGGCCGCATAGTCGAGGTTCGATCTCCCTGCGTTCCGACGATCCTCTGGCCGCGCCCATCATTCGCGCCGGGTACTTCACCGACGCGCGCGACATGGACGCTGCGCTCGAAGCCGTCCGCCTCGCTCGAGCCATCGCGTCGTCTCGCGCCTACACCCGCCTGAAGGGCGCTGCGGCCGACCCACTCGACACGGAAACGACGCCGGACCAGGTCCGCGCGTTTGTCCGGCGGACGTGTTCAACCATTTACCACCCCGGCGGCACGTGTCGCATGGGCCGGGGAGCCGATGCGGTGGTAGACCCGCACCTTAAGGTCCACGGCATCGAGGGCCTGCGCGTGGCCGATGCGTCCATCATGCCAACGGTCGTTAACGCCCAAACCAACGCCGCTTGCTGGATGATCGGCGAGCGCGCCGCTCAGGAACTGGGGAGCTGAGGAACTGAGGAACTGGGGAAGTTAGGAACTGGGGAGCTGGGAACTGACGGGCGTTTCGTAGCGCGGCCTGGTTCTCAAGGCCGCGGCACTTAGTTTTCCTAAATGACCAACTTTAACTTGAAATATAGCATTTTCTAAGTTATCTTAGAAATAATGCCAAGAGACATCAAAGTCGCAGACGAGGTCTGGATCGCGACCGCCCTGCTTTCGCGGGAGCAGCCAACTCGCGGGGAGTTTTCCCTCAAGGAAATCGAGCACCGGTTGCGCCAGGAAAACCTCGCCGGAGGGGTCAGGGCCGGCGTGTATCCGCACATTTCGGTGCATTGCGTGGCCAATGTGCCGCCCAATCCAGGGCGGTATCGAATGCTCGTCTCAACGGGTCCCTCGAAGCGTCGTCTATTCCGCGAAGGGGATCCGGCGCATCCGCGTCGCGATGGATCGAAGACGCATCCGCGCCGCGACGACATTCCGGCCGGCTATCACGAGCTGATTGACTGGTATGAACACGAGTGGTCGGCTCGCGTCGCGCAGGTCGATCCGCTGCTCGCGCTCTTTGGCCGCGGGCGCGCGCTCTGGGGTGGGGAAGCGGTGGACGCGTTCATCCAGGGCCTGCGAGGGCCCGAGTCATGACGCGCATCTTCTGGGACACGCATCTGTTCCTCTACCTCTTCCAGGGAGGAACGTCTGCGAATGACGTGAAGCGGCTGCGAGAGCGGATGCTGGCGCGCGGGGACAAGTTGTTCACGTCGAGCGTCACGATGGGCGAGGTTCTGGTGCGGCCGGTCGCGGCCGGTGCAGGCGTGGCCGACGTCTACGAGACCGCGATCGCGCGCGCCGCGACAATCCTGCCCTTTGACGCCACGGCAGCGCGGCACTACGCGGCGTTGCGCGCGGACCGCTCGATGGCCGCCACGGACGCGATGCAACTGTCCTGCGCCGCGGCCGCGGGCATCGACATGTTCATCACAAATGACGACCGGCTCTCGGGCAAGGTTGTGCCGGGTGTGAAATTCATCACGTCGCTTTCAAGGGCGTTTTTGTGACAGAACGACCACCACACCCCTGGCGCTTGCCCAGCCCCGGCTGGTACTGGTAACTTTGGAAGGTTCTCACCGACTGCGGGCTCATTGCTGGGACGTCGTTCAACGGTAGGACAGCAGACTCTGACTCTGCTTATTGGGGTTCGAATCCCTGCGTCCCAGCCAACTCATTCAACCTTCGGTTTCCTTCGTTGGCTGTGACGCCGATTGAGGCCCTGCGCGACTCGCGTCGCTCCGGGCCCGAATCCCTGCCTCTCAGCGAGGCGGCCGGATCTCGCCTGTCAGCAGGTCCATGGGGCCGAATGTTGGCGTGCCGAACTGGCGGGCATCCACACCCACGGTTCCATTGAGGCGATAGGCCAGAGGGTCTCCTGCCACCGCTCGGCGAATGGCGTTCGCCAAACCGGGGATATCCGCAAAGCTGACGCGCAGGTCGAGCGGAATCACCTCGCTCCCGCTGGCAATCAGCGGCAGCCCAAGAGGAAAATCTGCTTCAGCGGCGCGACTGCCTTCAAGGAACAGCGACCCACGCAGCGTGGTCAGGGTCAAGCCAAAGGCATTTGGGTTCCGCACGCGAGTCCACAGCCGAATCGCCGCGCCACCAAGCGGAGCATCAGAACTCGGCCCCACCAGACGAATCTCCGCACGACGGTCATCAACTTCAGAAAACTGCGGTGCCTGCACCAGAGCCGCCAGGCGCTCAAGCGTGGCGCACGCACCCGACCCCGCGAGCATGATCGCGACGATGCCGGAAAAAACTGTAGCCCTCATTTCGTCACCACTCTAATCCGGCGTCAACTCGCTCTGCGCGATGTGATCGAGGATCGCCTTGACGTAGCGCTGCGTCTCCTTGAACGGAGGAATTCCGCCGTAGCGTTCAACCGCGCCGGGCCCCGCGTTATAGCTGGCCAACGCGAGCGCAACGTCGCCGTGCTGATCCGCGATGAGCGCGCTCAGGTACCGCGCACCGGCCATGATGTTCTCGCGCGGATCAAAGACATTGGCGACGCCCATGTCCGCCGCGAGCGCCGGCATGAGTTGCATCAGGCCCTGCGCGCCGGCGCTTGAGACCGCGCGCGGATCAAAGCTCGACTCGGCCCGAATCACGGCGCGAATCAACGCGGGCGCCAGCGTGAAGCGCATCGCCGCTTCATGGATCAGCCCTTCGAAAGGGGATTCGGGCAGCAGTCGGAACGTCGCTGAGGTGCTGACCATGCCGTTCGGCGGCGTCACCACGGCCTGCATGATGGCCTCCGGGGCGATCAGCAATGGCCCGGCGACCGGCACTTTGACGGCACTCGGCGCGACCAACGCGGTGCCCGCCAGCAGCATCGAGCGCAGGCGGCGCCGATGCCGCCCTTTTCGGCGTCGCTTCTCTGGATGGTGCGGGTGTGGGTGGTGCGGCTTAACTCGGTCCCGACGCCTCATGACCCCATGGTGCCCGGTCCTGCCGGCTCAGCGCTGACCCGAATGGCACACTGTCGTCGACCGTCAGCCCCGGCGCGCGGCCTCGATGGTGGCAATGTCGATCTTCCCCATCGTCATCATCGCTGCGAAAACGCGCTTGGCCTCGGCGCCACCAGCCGAGAGTGCCTCCGTCAGCGCACGCGGGGTGATCTGCCACGACAGGCCCCAGCGGTCTTTGCACCAGCCGCATTGGCTCTCCTTGCCGCCATTGCCGACAATCGCGTCCCAATAGCGATCCGTCTCTTCCTGAGTGTCCGTCAGAATCTGGAAGGAAAACGCCTCGCTGTGTTTGAAGTCCGGACCGCCGTTGAGACCAAGACACGGAATGCCCACTACGGTGAACTCCACCGTCAGTACATCGCCCGTCTTTCCGCTCGGGTAATCCCCCGGCGCTTTGTGCACAGCCGTTACCGCGCTATCCGGGAAGGTCGCGGCGTAAAAGCGCGCGGCGTCATGTGCGTCCTTGTCGAACCAGAGGCAGATCGTGTTTTTCGGCTTCACAGTCATGATGCGCAATCCTCTCACCAGTCACGGTTCCGCGTCGATCAGGTCGCCCGGCTTGCAATCGAGCGCCTCGCAGAGTTTCCCAAGAGTCTCAAACCGCACGCCCTTCACCTTCCCCGTGCGAAGCAGCGAAAGATTCGCCTCCGTGATGCCGATGCGCTCCGCCAGATCCTTCGCGCGCATCTTGCGGCGCGCCAGCATCACGTCGAGCGTGACGATGATGCGCATCAGACGATCTCGTCGTTCTCGGCCTTGATCGCGGCGGCCGCCGTGGCAAACGCAGTGCCCACCATCGCGAGCAGGGCGCCGAACAACAGCAGGCTCACGTCGAACGTGTTGTACGAAAGAAGAACGAGCCAATTCCCCAGGAACGCGGCCTGGACCGCCGGTGCACCGACCACCTTCACGAGAATGGCGGCCAGCGCGAAATAGCCCACGCGCTTGAAGCTGGTGGTAGCGAGGGCCGACAGAAACTGCCCACGTTCGTATTCCACGAGCACTCTTCGGAGCGCAAACATCGCGAAAGCCATCAGCACGGCCGGAATCGCTTGAGCCACTCGCAAGACCAGCGCCTGCGCCGTCGTCATTGGGCCAACGTGGCTCATGCTGCCGGTGGCGATGAGATACAACGCGCCGATGAGGGGAAGCCCGATGGCGGCGATCAGGATCGGAATGGTGGCTTCCACGAACATCCGGGTGGTCTTGGTGGACTGAGGTCGGGACATAAGGGCTCCGTGGATCAGGGGCTGGTCAGACATTAAGTTGCTCCAGTGCAATGATTAATTATCGTACTACAATAATATTGTCAACTTCGGAGTCCGATTGGCAACCTGCGCCGCTGTGGGGCAGACTCATCGCGAGGTCCACAATGGTCAGAGTCTGTCGCGGTGTGCTGATGCTCGTCGTCGCGCTGAATGCGGCGAGCTGCAATCGATTCGACCGCACCCAGGTGCCGGTGGTGACTGTGGGCAAAGGCCTGCGTCCGGAGATTTCCTGGCTGCCGTCTCCCGCGTACACGCTGACCGTGTATGAAGGCCCGAAAGACGGCGACGGATTCGGGGCGGCCTGGTCCGCCAGTGGTTCCGGCGGTTACGCGAATCTGCTCAATTCGCCCCTGACCTATGGCGTACCGCCAGCCAACTCCGAGGTCGCCGCCGCGCCCCCGTTGCAGGAAGGGAAGACCTATACGGTCGTGATAGTCCGGAAAGATGAAAAGGGCAGCGGCGAGGGATTCACCAACACCCGAAATCGTTACGCCGGGACGCTCACATTTGTGGCCTCGAAGTAGCATCCCTTTTCGCCGATTTCTGCCACCCACTTGCGGTATGCTCTGGCGCGAGTCCGGGCACAACCCACAGGATCCTCTCGAAGTGAACACCACTCCTGCCGGCCACGTTCACGAACCGTTCGCAGAGGAACCATGGCCAACACTCTTCCAGGCATCACCATTGCCAACTACATCGGCCTGAGCCGAATACTGTTGTGGACACCGCTTGCCACAGCCTTTGTCCTCCTGCAACGCTGGGACGGCGCCTTCTTCGCCATCCTGATGGCGGGCATCAGCGACATGGCCGATGGTTTCGTCGCGCGCCGTCAGAACACCATTTCGAACTTCGGAGCGTTCCTGGACCTGACCGCCGACAAGGTCTTCGTCACGGCCATGCTCGTGTGTCTCAACTACCAGGGGTTGGTGCCCCTGTGGGCCGTGTTGATCATCCTGTTGCGCGAATTTTTTGTTATGGGCCTGCGGTGTTATGCCGCTGCCGAACACGTGTCGATTCCCGTAGACCGGATCGGACGCTCCAAGTGTTTCTTCACGTTCGCGGCCATCCTGGCGATCGTCCTCAACCTCCCGCTCGCGCCGCAGCTGCTGCTGGTGGCGTGTGCGCTCACCGTGGTTTCTGGCGCGATGTATTTCTATCGGGCGCGGCCGCTCCTGCTGAAGTACCTCCGCTATTCAATCGGTGATGCCCCCGCGCGCGTTGTTGTGGCCCCACTGATGTCGTTGCCGTTCGACCCCGTCGGCGCAGTGAAGGCCTCTTCGGCCGACTAGGGCGTGTCGAACGGAGGTCTCGGGCTTCAGCCCGGGACGCGGACCTGTGTGCGTTTGTTGACAGCCGACCAGTGCCACCGCTTCCTATGATGGGTGGGTGCCCCGTGTCCCGCTTGTTGTCGTCTCCTCGGTCCTGGCGCTTGCCACCGCGTCAGCCACCATGCTCGCCGGTTGCGGTCGCGCCCAGAAGCCGGATCCAGTGGCGGTCGCACTCGGCGCCATCATCGCCGGAAAGCCCTCTCAGGTCGTCCCCGCGGAGCAGCCCGCCAAGGCAGAGGTCTGGGACGACGTGCATGAGTTCTATCGGTTGCGCGAAGGGAAACCCGCGTGGGTCACGGATGAGCCCACGTCGAAGGCCAACGACGCGCTTCACACACTGCAGTCTGCGCGCGAACACGGACTGGACCCAGCCAACTACGGCGCGGCAAAAATCGCGCAGATGCGGGATGCGCTTTCGACCGGTGGAAAAGGCGACGCCAGCCGCGACGGGCAACTGGCTGAGTTCGAAGCCCGCGTCACCACCGCGCTGCTCTCGCTGGGTCGCGATGTCGCCGTGGGCCGAACGAAGCCGAAGGTGGCCTCATGGAAAGCACGCCGCGTGGCGCCCGACCTCGCCGGCACACTCAACACTGCCGCAGGTGACGTCTCGGCATGGCTCGCGACAGTTCAGCCTGTGCATCCCGAGCCCTCAGGCGTGATCGATGCCGCGACGCGGGCTGCGATGAAGGTGTCGATCGATGATCGCATTCATCAGGTTGCAACGAATCTCGAACGCTGGCGCTGGATGCCTGATGACCTTGGGGCGCAGCACCTGATGGTGAACATTCCCTCGTACCTGCTGATGGCACGCGAGAACGGCAAGACCATCAAAGACATCCGGGTGGTTGTGGGCAAGCCCGGCAACGAGACGCCGGTCTTCAGTGGCCTCATGGAGACGGTGGTCTTCAGTCCCTACTGGAACATCCCCGACAGCATCGTGCAGGGCGAGACGGCACCCGCCGTGGCAAAGGACCCCAAGTACCTCGCGCGCAACAACATGGAGATCCTCCGCGTGTCGGCCTCAGGCCCCACGCTGGTCAACCCCTCCGACGTGAATTGGGACGACCCGGAGGAGCTTCGGCAGCTTGCGTTCAGGCAGCGGCCTGGCTCGACCAACGCCCTGGGTCACGTCAAATTCCTGTTCCCCAATCCGCACAACGTGTACTTGCACGACACCCCGGCGGACGCGCTCTTCGCCCGCACAGGACGCGCCTTCAGCCATGGGTGCATCAGGGTGGAAGAACCCGAGGAACTGGCCAAGTACGTGCTGAGGTCGGACGCTGACTGGACAACACCGAAGATCCTGATGGCCATGAACTCAGGTATTGAAAACCACGTAAGGCTGAATTCGACGATTCCCGTGCATATCGTCTATTTCACGGCGTGGGTCGACGCGAAGAAAGGACTCCACTTCAAGTCTGACGTCTACGGATACGACCGCAGGCACTGAATCGACCGGAGGAAGTGAATCGACCGGAAATGGTATACTGCCCCTGCGTGTACGGCAGATGCTCTGTCGATCGCGCACCCCTACAATCCGGGAGTTGCCATGCCGCCGAGCTACGACGTCGGTTCACGTGTGCCATTCTTGCGCGCCTTCCTTATCGCAGCCGCGATTGTCGTCGTGCCGCTGGGCACTATGCGCGCGGAGGCAGAACCACCGGCTGAAGGCCCGATTCGTGCCGAAGTCTTTGAGCTGGCGTGGAGTGCCGCGTCGTGCGCGGTCCGGGCCGGCGCGACGCAGCCAACCACACTGACCGTGATCGACTACTCGAAGCCCTCAACTGAAAAGCGGCTCTGGGTCTTCGACATGCAGACGCGCGCGCTCCTGTACGAAGAACTGGTCGCGCACGGGCAAGGCACCGGCGACAACTATGCGACCGCCTTCTCCAACACGCCGGAGACACACCGGTCCAGCCTCGGTCTCTTTGTCACTGACGAGACCTATGTCGGCAAGAACGGCTATTCACTGCGCCTCAACGGCCTCGATCAGGGCTTCAACGATCGGGCGCGTGAACGAGCGATCGTGATACACGGCGCGCCGTACGTGAGCGAGGCGTTTGCCGGCGCGCAGGGACGCCTCGGGCGCAGTTGGGGATGCCCGGCGCTCCGCGAGTCCATCGCGCGCGAGGTCATTGACCGGGTGAAGGGCGGCGGTCTGTTGTTCGCGTATTATCCCGATCAACAGTGGCTCAAGACGTCGAAGTATCTCGGCGACTGCGCGGCCGCCGCAGCCCACTGAGCGTGGGCCAGGCGCCGCCGGCGTTTTCACATGCTTCGCGCGGCCGGTTGACCGCGTACGACCTCGACCGCTTTCCCGGCCAGACACTGTTTGATCGCCTCGGCCGAGCCGTGTGCAACGCCGGCTGCCTGCCGCGCAAGGAGCTGTACGAATCCTGGGAACTGGCCCGGCGGACTCGACGCCTCTTTCGTGGCGGACGAGTGGTGGACCTGTGCGGCGGCCACGGCCTGCTGGCGCACACCCTGTTGCTCCTCGACAACTCCTCATCGTCGGCTCTCGTCGTCGACACGGCGGTGCCGCCTTCGGCCCAACAGGTGCATCAGGCCCTCATGAAAGCGTGGCCGCGTCTCGCCGGCCGCGTGACGTTCGTTGCGGCACCGATGGACTCGGTGGCCCTCGGTGAAGGCGATGTGGTGGTGTCGTGTCATGCGTGCGGTGCGCTGACGGATCAGGTGCTGAGCCTGGCCACCGCCGCACGCGCGCGTGTGGCGGTGCTGCCGTGTTGCCATGATGCAGACACGTGCGACACCGGTCCGCTGACGGGTTGGGTGGATGCAGCGATGGCGATCGACGCGATGCGCGCCGTTCGACTCGAACAGCAGGGCTATCGTGTGTGGACCCAGATTATCCCCGCCGAAATTACGCTGAAGAATCGCCTCCTGATAGGCGCGCCTCGTCCATGACGCCTGCGCCCGTCGTGAAGGCCATCCTCATCCATGGCAACGGCGGCAGCACTGCGGGCGACATCTGGCTGCCGTGGCTCGAGCGCGAACTCACCGGCTTGGGGATTGAAGTCATCAATCAGACGTTCCCCGACAACGTGAAAGCGCGCGCGCGATACTGGCTGCCGTTCATCGAATCACTCGGCGCCGACGAACACACCATCCTGATTGGCCACTCGTCGGGCGCCGTGGCGGCCATGCGGTACGCGGAGACGCACCGGTTGCTTGGGTCAGTCCTGGTGGGCGTGTGCCACACCGACCTGGGCGACGGCGGAGAAGCCGCCAGCGGATACTACAGCGCGCCGTGGCAATGGCAGCGCATACGCGACAACCAGCAGTGGATGGCCGTCTTTAATTCCATCGACGATCCGCACATCCCAATCGCCGAGGCCCGGTATGTGGCCGCGCAGCTGCGGTGCAGTTATCATGAGTTCAGCGATCGTGGGCATTTTGTGGATTCACGTGAATTTCCGGAAGTTGTGCAGCAAGTGAGGAAAGAGCTGTTGCGCGGGAGGACCGCATGAGGCGTCTTGCGGCATTGTTCGTTGTGGTCGCCGTGGCCCTTGGCGCTGTGGCGCTGCAGCCGCAAGACCGCGTCTTTATCCGGTCCTACGACCATGTGCTCGGGACTTCGCTCGACCTGAAGATTCAGGCCACCTCCGGCCGTGTCGCGGATGTTGCCGCAGACGCCGTGCTGGCCGAAATTGCCCGTCAGTCCGGCATCCTCAGTGGCTACGACCGCGCCAGTGAGTTCAGCCGGTGGATGAACACACGCGATGTCGCCGTCGGCGTCTCGCCCGAGCTGTTCGAGGTATTGCAGCACTTCGATCAGTGGCGCGCCCGTACCGACGGCGCACTCGACGCCGCGGCGGAGACGGTCTCACGCGTGTGGAAGGCCTCTGCAAGCGCGGGGCGTTTGCCGACCGATCACGAACTGGCGGACGCCGTCAGCCGCGTGCGTCAGACGCATTGGCGCCTCGACCCTGAACGTCGCACCGCCACGCGGCTGAGCGACGCGCCGCTGGTGCTGAACACCTTCACCAAGAGTTACATCGTGGACCGCGCGGCAGGTGTCGCGCTCCGTACGGCAGGCGTCCGGGGCGTGGTGGTCAACATCGGCGGGGACCTCGTCGTGCGCGGCCAGATGGACGAGCGCGTAGCCATCGCCGATCCCGCTGCGGCGTTCGACAACGCGAAACCGCTCACACATGTCGCCGTGCGCGATTTGGCCGTCGCCACAAGCGGCGGCTACAGGCGCGGGTTCGACATCAACGGCGCGCACTATTCACACATTGTCGATCCGCGCACCGGTCGCCCGACTGGCCATGTGCTCAGTGCCACCGTTGTGGCAAGGGACGCTTCAGACGCCGGCGCGCTGGCGACGGCGTTCTGCGTGTTGACGCCTGCCGAGATTGCGAAACTCTCTCGGAGTGTGGCCGGCGCTGAGTACCTCCTCGTGCTCGCGGACGGCAACCGGATCGAGAGCGCCGGCTGGCGCGAACTTGTTTCCGCGTCACCGTCGCCGCCGGTACCTTCGCCCGTCGCGGCGTTGAGTGCGGCGGAACAGGGCACCTGGAACCCGGAATTTGTCCTCACCGTCACGATCGAACTCGCTCCGCCACAGGGCAAGGGCCTGCGTCCGTACGTCGCCGTGTGGATCGAAAACGCGGCGCGGTTCCCGCTGCGCACGCTCGGCGTCTGGCACTTGTTGAAGGACCCGACCTGGGACTACAAAATGCGCGAGTGGCTTCGCGGTGACAAGCAGCGCATGGAAGCGGTGGGCACCGAACTGCTCGCGTCGGTGTCGAGCGCCACTCGCGGCCCGGGCGTTCACAAACTCGTCTGGGACGGCAAGAACAACTCGGGCCAGTTGGTGAAGGCCGGCACCTACACGGTCTTGATCGAAGCTGTCCGCGAGGGCGGCACGTATCAAATCATGCGGCAGGCGATGGACTTCACCGGCGTGCCGAAGAAGATCGATCTCGGCAGCAACGTCGAGGTGTCGTCCGCAACGCTCGACTACCACCGTGTCCCAGCAAAATAGCGGCCTGCGCACACGACGGGTCGTCGCCAGGTACGGGCGATGGCTGCATGTGTACGGTTCGATGGGCAGCTTCGCGGTCGTCTTCTTTTTCGCCGTCACCGGGCTCACGCTGAATCATCCGCAGTGGTTTTCGAGCCAGCGTCAGACCATCACTCTCAAGGGCGCACTCGACTCGTCGTGGACGAATACGACTGACGACCTCGTGAAGAAGCTTGAGGTCGTTGAGCACCTCCGCAGCGCACACGGCATCCAGGGCGCGCTGGGCGAGTTCCGGCTCGACCCTGCCGAAGCGGCGCTCACGTTCAAGTCTCCTGGATATTCCGCGGATGTGTTTCTCGATCGCGCGACCGGACGCTACGAAGTGATCGAACTTCGTATGGGATTTGTCGCCATCGCGAACGATCTGCACAAGGGCCGCGAGTCGGGCGACCTCTGGAAGATCCTCATCGACGTGTCGGCCCTCCTGCTGGTCTTCGTGTCGCTGACCGGACTGGTGCTCCTGTGGTTTCTCCACAAGCACCGTACCGCCGGCCTCCTGTCACTTCTGGCCGGCGGCGTCCTGACGTACCTGCTCTACGCCATCTGGGTGCCTTAGCCGCTCCAGCAAGAGCTTCCACCATGAAGCTCCATGAAGATCCATGAAGTGTCAGGGCAGCGTCGGAAGCCGCGGGGTTGAGGGCCCGGCTCTGCCGGGCTGCGCGATCGGAAGGACACCACAAACGAACGCACCGTTTGATGTGGGCGGTGGGTTCGTTTGTGGCGTCCTTCCGATCGTGCATGCCGCCGAAGGCGGCACTCAACCCCGCGCCCTTCATGGATCTTCATGGCCCTACATGGTGAAATAGATCTTAGACGGCCGTCCCGAATAGCGCGCCGACGCCGGCCGTGAGCGCCATCGCGATCACACCCCAGAACGCCACGCGCCAGGCGCCGACGGCCGCCGACGCACCGCCGGCTCGGGCCGCCAGCGCGCCCAGGCCCGCGAGGCTGACCAGCGAGACACCGGCCACCACCCACGACATCGTCGCCTGCGAGGCCAGGGCCGCCGTGATCAGTGGCAGGGCGGCGCCCACCGCAAACGTGCCCGCAGAGGCCAGCGCCGCCTGCAGCGGCCGCGCCGCAAACTCCTCGGAGTGGCCGAGTTCGTCGCGCACATGCGCGCGCAGGGCGTCGCCGGCCGTCAACTGCTCCGCCACGGTGCGCGCGAGTGCCGGATCGAGCCCGCGCTGGACGTAGATTCCGGTCAGTTCATCCAGTTCGGCTTCGGGCGACTCCGCCAACTCGCGCCGTTCGCGCGCCAGGTCGGCGCGCTCGGTGTCGGCCTGCGAACTGACCGACACGTACTCGCCAGCCGCCATCGAGAGCGCTCCGGCGACGAGTCCGGCGACGCCGGCAATCAGCACATCGCCGCGGGTCGCGTCAGCCGCCGCGACACCCACCACCAGGCTCGCCGTGGACACAATGCCGTCGTTGGCGCCGAGCACGGCCGCGCGCAGCCATCCAATTCGACCCGTTCGATGCTGTTCGCCATGCGCCATGACTTCACTTTACGCTCAGCGCGCGGGTCGCACCAGAATTCTCGCGCCATCCGACAATGTGTCTGGTGGATGCGCCACCACGTTGTCACTGGGTGCAACGCCGCTCAGGACTTCGGCCACCTGGCCGTTCTGATGGCCGATAGTCACGTCGGTGAGGCGGACGACATCGCCGGTGATGACATAGACGGCCCAGCCTTCACCCTTGCGGAACAGCGCGCTCGTCGGCACCTGGACCACACTATCGGCCTCCCAGATGACGATGCGGATTTCGGTGCGGAAGCCGTCGCCAAGCACCGTGGGAGCTTTGGCGGGATCGTCCACGTCCATGAGCACGTTCACGCGCTGCTCTTCGACGCCGAGCGCCGAAATTTTCATGAAGCCCGACGGCTCGACGCGACGGACGCGCGCGCTGAGCGGGCGGTCGCCGCCCCATTGCTCGAGATGGACCTTCGCGCCCGGCCGAACCTGCACGGCATCAGTTGAGAGCAGGTCCGAAACGATCTCGAGGTTCAACGGGTCGCCGATTTCGAGGAGCGGCTCGCCGGCTGGCACGGCTGACGCGCTCTCCCGAAGACGACGCAGGACGACGCCGCTGATGGGCGCCACGACGCTGAGGACGCGGCCTTCGGAATCCAGGCGATCGGGTCGCAACCGCGCGTCGGCCCGCTGCAGTTCAGACCCGGCCGTCGCGACCGAGAACGTCGCGGCACGGGCCACCTCCTCGGCGTTGCGTACCGCAGACTCGCGCGCATCCACCGCCTGTCGCGTGGTGAGTCCGCCTTTGTCCAACTCGCGCTCGCGGGCCAGGTCCCGGCGGGCCAGGTCAAGCGCGGCGATCGCCCGCTGTTCTTCGGCCCGTGCCCGGCCAAGTGCCGATTCTGCAGCTGATCGTCCGGCCTCGGCTTCGGCGCGCGTTCGCGAGTCGAGCAGGGGTGGCGCCTCTGCCTGGACCCGTGCCACCACCGTGCGGCCGGCGACCACGGGATCGCCCGGTTCCAACTCAATCCGCTGCAGCCGGCCCGACACAGGCGCCGACACGACGAAGCGATGCCGAATGCGCGTTTCACCCTCTTCGTCGATGGTCACCGACATCGGTCCGCGCGTGACGGTGGCCTGATCCACCTCGATGACTGTCGGCCGGAGCGCGACAAAAAGCAGCAGACCCACCAGGCCCAGGCCCACGGCCCACCATACGAATCTCGACCAGCGTCGCGTCTTCATCGTTACTCCCGTGACTTCAACACTGCCACCAAATCCAGTTGGTCCAGTCGTCGCCGCACCACCAGGCCCGACAAGACTGCGGCGACGGCGACCACGATCCAGGTCCAGGCGATCGTGCTCGCATTCACCACCAGCGGGATCCGATACACCTCACTGGCAAAGCTCCCGACAATCAGCCGGCTCAGGCCATAGCCGATGAGCGATCCGAGTGGCAGCGACAGTGCCGTCACCGTGCCAAGTTCGCCCAGCAGGATCATGGAGATCTCCCTCCGCGTGAAGCCGAGCACGCGCAGGCTGGCCAATTCGCGACTGCGTTCCGACAGCGAAATGCGCGCGGCGTTGTAGACCACACCAAACGCGATGATGCCGGCGAAGATGACGTTGATAAAAATCTGCAGGCTGATGTTCTCAGCCATCGTCTCGCGGAAGCTACGCCGCATCGCTTCGGTCAGGCCCACACCGGCTACGGCAGGAACAAGTTTGAGCCGGCCATCCAGTTCGCCGATGCGCGACTCGTCCACCTGCAGGTACGCGCCCGACACCAGGTCGCCTTCGCGCATCATGCGATGCAGTTCGCCCACCTCCATATACGCCTGCAGCCCCATCGCATCGTCTACCAATGCCGCCACTGGGAGTTGGGTGACGGGACGCGCGCCCTCGAGCGCTTCAACCGTTACAAGATCGCCAGGTGAGACGTTGAGCGCTTGCGCGAGCATGGACGACATCAGCAGGCCCGTGGCGGGCATGGCGTGTTCGCCGCCATCCTGGTCGATCACCCGGTTCAATGTGGCATCGCGCGGAAGGCCGGTGATCGCAAGGGTACGTTCGCGATGGCCGGCACGAATACGAACGGGGACCGTGCGCTGCGTTTCGACGCGGATCACGCCTGGCAACCGCGACAGGTCGTGAACGACCCTCGCCGATCGCGGCTCAACAAACGACAGGGTCACGTCCTGGCGCATGCGCACCTGGAACTCCGTATCCACGAGTACCGTGATGGCATCGATGAACACGAAACCCACAAACAGCACAGCGCCGGCCATGCCGATGCCGAGGATCGATGCCGCTGCGCGCAGTGGTTGACGCTCGAGGTTGCGCAACACCATTCGTGTGGTGGGCCTGAGATAGCGGCTCAGCCCCATGCGTTCGGGGAAGCTCGCGCGGTAGCGCGCGGGCGCTTCGGGGCGCATCGCCTCAGCTGGTGGGATACGAACAGCGCGCGCCACTGCCGACCAGGCACCGAGGCCCGCAGCCGTCAGGCTGATCGCCACCGCGCCCAACACGACATCGCCCGAGAGCCGGTAGTGCAGATCGGGAAAACGGAAGTACTGGTTGTAGAGACCAATCATCTCCGTGCCGAGCCATCCGCCGAGTGCCACGCCGGCAAACGCGCCGCCAACGGCGATCGCCAGCGCCCACTTGAGGTAGTGCCATGCCAGTTGCCGGTTGGAATAGCCCAGCGCTTTGAGTGCCGCAATCTGCGGTCGCTGCAGGGCGAGTGCGCGCACCATCGCCACATTCAGGACAAACGCCGCCACCGCGAGAAAGATCAACGGCACCAGGAAGCCGAACGTCTGCAGTTGTGTCAGTTCGTTCTCAAGCGTCCACGCCGAGAACTGGCGCGCGCGTGGAATGGCGCCCAGGCCGCCATAGGGTTCCAGCAGGCGATCGACGGCAGCAAGCACTTCCTCTTCACGCGCCCCTGGTGCCAATGAGAGTGACACCTGATTGAATCCACCCTCCATGTTGTAGGCCGATGCCAGCGCGCGCCGCTCCATCCAGAACACACCGAAGCGCCGATCATCAGGAATCATCTCGCCCGGCGGAATCGAATACACAAACTCGGGCGACAGCGCGATGCCGACAATGCGCAGATTTCGTCGGCGGCCGTTGATGATGGCCGCGAACTCGGCGCCGGTCTCAAACCCATGGGCGTCGCAGAACGCTTCGCTGGCCAGCACCTCATCGGCGCGTCCGGCTTCAGGCCAGCGTCCCTGTCGCAGGAACACATCGTTGAGCCTCGGCCGATGGCCAGAGGGCACAGACACCAGCATGCCGGCCGCCGGTTCGTTGAACCCCGGCACGTCGAGCGTGACACTGGCGACCACCCTGGAGTCGGCCACGTCAACGCCCGGAATGGCGCGCAGACGTTCAGTGAGTCGCTCGGGTGCGCGCTTGAGCGACACAAAGACATCGGCCAGCCGTTGGTGCTCGTAGTAGGTCTCAACGGTTCGGCGCAGTGAGTCAAAGTTCGACAGGTACGTGACGTACATCGCCACGCCGGCCGCCATCACGAGCGCGATGGCAAGCGCCTGGCTGCGCATCTCCCACAAGTCCCGCAGGAGCTTGCGGTCAAGTGCCGAGATCGGAAGGCGGCTCACCACTGCATGTCCTGCACGGCCACCTTGGCCGCGTTGCGTTCCACGCCTGTGACGTGACCGTCTGCGAGCCGCACCACGCGATCCGCCATGCCGGCAATGGCGGCGTTGTGTGTGATCACCACGGTCGCCGTGCCCAGCTCCTTGTTCACCTTTGCGATGGCTTCGAGAACGACGATACCGGTCGTGATGTCGAGGGCGCCGGTGGGCTCGTCGCAGAGGAGGACGTCCGGCTGTTTGGCAATTGCGCGCGCGATGGCGACGCGCTGCTGCTCGCCACCCGACAACTGCGCGGGGAAGTGGTCAAGCCGCGGGCCGAGGCCGACAAGCTCAAGCGCGTGTTCCGGCGTCATCGGATTGGTGGAGATTTCCGTGACCAGTGCCACGTTCTCGCGCGCCGTCAGACTCGGAATGAGGTTGTAGAACTGAAACACGAACCCGACGTGATCGCGTCGGTATTCGGTCAGCGCAGCCTCGCCAGCCACCGTCAGGTCGTGATCGCGGTAGACGACGTGGCCTTCGGTGGGGACGTCGAGACCGCCGAGGATGTTGAGGAGAGTGGATTTACCGCTCCCGGAAGGCCCCAGCAGCACGACGAGTTCACCGGGGTAGAGTTCAAAATCCACCCCGCGCAGGGCGTGAACCACGACATCGCCCATGGGATAGACCTTGGTGAGGCCCCGGGCGATGAAGACGGGCGTTGGCGGGGACGCCGACACCAGTTCAGTGTACTCGGCTTGTCCCCCTTGCAGGTTTACTCACCATGAAGCTCATGAAGATCCATGAAGAGTAATGCGCCTGCCGAGGAAGAGGTCAAAGAAAGGTGTGGGTTGGGGGCCCAGCTTCGCTGGGCCAGCGCGGTCGGATGGAAGTCACGAACGAACGCAGCCGTTTTGCTATTTCTGCGTTCGTTCGTGACTTCCATCCGGCTGTGCCTGCCGCCAAAGGCGGCACCCAACCCCGCCCTTCATGGAACTTCACTCCTTCATGGTGAAATTCCCTGGGCTTAACTGCTCAGGCGCGAGAGGTCGGCGCGCGCTTTTGTGCGGGCGCGGTCCATTTCACGCACGGCGTCCAGGTCGGGCCGTGATGCGCGAATGGCCTCCGACAGCGTCAGGCCTTCCGTCAACACGCGGTGTTTGAGCAGCATGAACGGAATCTCTGTGTTCTTCGAGGCGTACGCCACTGAGATGAACTCCGTCGCGTCACGGAACCCGTCTGACGCCATCCCCACATCCGTCCCCCGATTGAGGATAGAGCTGGCATGTGTCAGTACCGGAGCGTCCGAGACGGTCAGGGTGCTGGCAAGCGCGGCGTTTGCACGCGCCGCACGTTCGGGCGGTCTGGGAGCTGCGACGCCGGGTTCCGATACGTTCAACTGCGCCACTTGTGCCACGTTTTCGGTCTGCGACGAAGTGGTGAAGTGGGGCGCCGTCCACACGCCGAGCGCATACGCGCCGACCAGGCCGAGAGAGAGCGCTGAAGTCTTGAGAATCGTCATTTAGTGCCTCCGACCTGAGACACTGCAAGAATCGTGACGTACTGGTTTTGTGTGAAAAACTGGGCAATAACCGCGATTCTCCCCCGGCCAGTCAAAGACGTACTGCCGACCGAGTCAAATCTACACGCCCGGCTCAGACTGCCTGCCAAAGCGCAGGTAAATGGCCGGAAGCAGGAAGAGATTGAGCACGGTTGAGGTCACGAGGCCGCCCAGGATGACCACCGCCATCGGGTGCTCGATCTCGTGGCCAGACTTGTCCCCACCCATGATGATCGGCACCAGTGCCAGGCCAGTCACAAGGGCGGTCATCAGAATCGGCGCCAGCCGTTCCTCGGCGCCGCGCATCGCGAGTTCCGGCCCGAACGGCACCCCTTCCTCGCGCTCAAGGTGGCGATAGTGACTGACCAGCATGATGCCGTTGCGCGCGGCGATACCGAGTACCGTGACAAACCCGACGAGCGACCCGAGTGACAACACGCCTCCGCTCAGGAACACGCTGGCAACGCCGCCGATCAGCGCGAACGGAATGGTCAGGGCGATGAGCGCCACCATGCGAGCCGACCCGAAGTCCACATGCAGCACAAGCAGAATGCCCAGCAACGACAACGCGCCGAGTGCAAGCAACCGGCGCTGCGATTGTTCGCGCGCGGCATACTCGCCCAAAACCTCGGGGTGATAACCCGTCGCGAAGGGGATCGTCGCCACTGCGGCTTCGATGTCGCGGGCCACGGCGCCGAGATCGCGCCCGCGCACGTTGCTTGTCACGTCGATGCGGCGCGACCCGCCTTCTCGCGTGATTTCGTTCGGTGTCGGCAGGATCGTGACATCGGCCACCGATGACAGCGGCGCGTAGCCGCCGTTGGGCAACTCAATCGGCATACGCCGCAGCGCGAACAAGTCAGATCGCGTTTCGGGCGTGCTCCACACGACCACATCAAACACCTTCTGCTGGTCGTAGACTTCGCCCACCTTCGTGCCCCGCAGCATGGTCGCCACGGTGTTCCGGACATCCGCCGGCGTCACTCCCACCTGCCGCGCTCGATCAGGGCGGTACGCAATCTCCACGTGCGGCACGAGCGTCAACGCCTGTACTTTGACGTCCGCCGCGCCGTTCACGGCGCTAATCGCTTTCCCGACTTCTGCGGCCTTGGTTGCCAGCACATCCAGGTCAGGGCCGAAGATTCGCACCACGATGGTCGCGCTCGCTCCAGTCAACACTTCCTTGATGCGTTCACGCAGGTAGGTCAATAGATCGCGCTGCAAGCCCGGATAGCCGTCCACCACCTCCTGGGCTTTGGCCACTGTGGTCGCGTAGTCCACGGATGGATCGAGACTGATCCAGAGCTCTGTGAAGTTGATGCCGACGACCTCGTCGGCCACTTCTGCCCGGCCCACATGCGCACCGAAGTTCCTGACTCCGGGAATCGCGCGCAGTTCCTTGCTCGCGCGAATGGTGATGCGGTTCATGGCGTCCAGCGACGTGCCGGGCTTTTCGACCCAATGCATCAGGAAGTCGTACTCCTTGAAGTGCGGCAGAAACTCTTCACCCAGCAGGGAATACGCGGCCGCGGTCGTGGTCAGCGAGACCGCCACAATCACCAGCGCCCGCCTTGGCGCCGCCACCAATCCTGGCAGCCATCGGCGATAGTACGACTTGAGCCACGACACCAATGGCGCTTCGCGCTCATGCACCGCCTGCGGCAACAGCAGCAACGACATCGCCGGCGTGATGATCAGCGCCACCAGCAGCGACGCGGCAATGGCCAATACATAGGACATCGCGAGTGGCCTGAAGAACGCGCCCGACAGCCCCTCCAGCATGAACACCGGCAGGAACACGAGCACGACGATCACGCTGCCGTAGACGACGGCGCTGCGCACTTCAAGCGATGCCTCCAGCACCACCGGGAACGCCGGCCGTGGCTGGGCCAGCCCCCGATTAATCCGCAGGCGGCGGACGATGTTTTCCACATCAATGATCGCGTCGTCTACCACTTCGCCCAACGCGATGATGAGGCCCGCGATGACCATCGTGTCGAGCGTGCCGCCCCGGTAGTACAGCACCAGGGCCGCCGTGAGCAGCGACACCGGGATGGCCGTCAGGCTGATGACGGCCGTGCGCCAGTCCCACAGGAACAGCGCCAGCACGATGACAACGAGCACGCAACCGATGAGGAGCGCGCGGTTGAGGTTCGAGAGCGACATCTCGATGAATGTCGCGGGCCTGAAGATCGTGGAATCAACGACGACGCCCGTCAGGCCCGGCTTCAGGGCCTCGAGCGCCGCCTCGACATCGCGTGTGACCTGCAGCGTGTTGCCTTCAGGCTGCTTCTCGACGATGAGGAGGAGGCCGGGACCGTCGTTGATGATGCCGTCGCCGATGGGAGGAGGGAATCCTTCGGTGACTGTGGCCACATCACGAAGTTGCCGTACGCCGCCAGGGCTTCGGCCGGGCGAGCCCGGCCTGGTGGTGATGGCCATCGTGCCCAGATCGGCGGCGTCCTTCACCGACGGCGCGTGTGCGACAGCGAGCCGCTGATTCGGTGTTTCGATAAAGCCGCCGGCTGCGACCGATGTCGCGTCGCCTGTGGACGTCAGCACGTCCTGCAGCGACACGCCGTTGGAGCGGAGGCGATCCGGATCGACCAGGACCTGCAATTGACGATCGCGCTGGCCCCAGATGGCCACATTGGCCACTCCGGGAATCGACATGAGGCGCGGGCGGATCGTCCATTTCGCGAGGGTTGTCAGCTCGACTTGCGAGAGCGTCGCGGAGGACATCCCGATTTTCATCACGCGGCTCAGCGACGAAAGCGGCGACAGGATGACAGGAGGATGGGCGGCCGCAGGCAGTGTGGTGGCGACTCGCGCCAGGCGCTCCTGCACGAGCTGGCGCGCCGGGATGCGGTCGGTGCCCGTCTCGAAGATCAGGACCACCGACGAGAGGCCCAGCACCGACTTCGAGCGCAGCGTCTTCAGGCCCGGCACGCCGTTCATTGCCGCTTCGAGCGGGACGCTGATGAGCGCCTCGACACTGGAACTGGAGAGCCCCGGAGCCTCGGTCTGAATCTCAACCAGGGGTGGCGCGAACTCGGGGAAGACATCAAACGGGGCCTTGCTGGCCGAGTTGATGCCGGCAACGATCAGGAGGATCGAGAGCGCGACTACAGGGATGCGTAGCCGCAGTGCCGCCGAAACCAGCCCGCGCATCATTTGCCGACGCCGAATTCCGTGCCGAAGAGTTCCGCGGCACCGGCGGTGACGACGCGCGTGCCCGGAGCCGGACCGTGGTCGAGCACGGCCATGGTGCCCACCATGTCGATGACCGAGACACGCCTTCGGACAAAGACGTGTTGGCCGCGCGCCTCATAGACCCAGGTGCCGCCGAAGGCGTCGTGCAGCAACGCCGCCTGCGGCACCACCAGACTGCTGGTCGCGCCCGTGAGCGGAAGGCGAACGCTGACGCGTTGGCCGGGCCGAAGAGCCCCGCCGGCATTGGCCAGGCTGAAATGGAGATCGACGGTCGCCGTAGACGCATCGGCGGAGGGCGGCGCCGCAATCGGCCTGGCGACCGAGCCGGCGGCTGTGTCGGCCGCGCCAAGCGTCAAGACATGGGCCACGGCGCCCCGATCGATATTGCCGATGTCGCCGGCGTACAGGGGTACGCGAATCCACACGGTGTCGAGGCGCACAAGGTCGGCGATTGGCGCGCCGGCGGCGACGGTCTGGCCAGGCCCGGCATGGACTGCGCGCAGCAAGCCGTCGTACGCGGCCACAAGCGCGATGGCGCCCGAGGCGTTGACGCCTCCTGACGCGAGGGTGAGCCGGTCGCGAGCGGCCTTGAGCGCGGCGTTGGCGACCGCCAGTTCGGCTTGGGCCTCTTCGGCGGCACGCCGGCTGCCGGCGCCGTCCTGGGCGAGTTTTGTTGCACGCTCGGATTTCCTGGCCGCCATCTCCTGTCGGCCGGTGGCCTCGCCAACCGCGCGCTCCGCCTCGATGCGCGCGTCACGTTCGGTGGCGGCGAACGGCACGAGTCGGAAAATCGTGGTGCCTTTTCGGACCGTGGAACCCACCGACGCGTTGGCGTCCGAGGCCTCAAGCGTGCCCGCGAACGGCGCTGTGATCGTGCTTTCTGCGCCGCCGGCGGCCATCACTTCGCCACCGACCGTACGGGTACGGATGACGCCTTTCTGTTCGACCGCCGCGGTTTCGATGCCGAGCCGCTTTTCGGCGTCGGCCGTGAGCGTGATGGTGGTGAGCGAACTCTCCGTCACTTTGTCCGTGACCTTCGCAGCCGGCACGGCCGTGGCTGCGGGCGGGGTGCTTCGCCCACACGCGACCACGCCCACGGTGAACAACACAGATAGAACAGCCAACACACGTCTCTTAGCGGTCACGAGGTGTCTCCTGAGATGGCGCACCACACGAGCGGCCCAACGCCCGTTCGACGCGAGCTCTGGCGCGTTGCCGGTCGGCCTCGAACTCGCGTTCGCGGAGCCTGGCGTCGGCCAGGCGGCGTGTGTGTTCAAGCACGAAGAGGGTCGAGGTATCACCGGCTTCGAATGCCGCCTGGGCCTCAGCCACGTTGGTCTGCAGCGGCATCGTGATGGTCGTGCGCCAGGTGGCTAGTGACTGCTGAGCCTGGTCAAATTGCGCCGCGGCCTCGCGCAGTTCCAGGGCCACCCGGTGCTGCACCGCGAGGTATGAGGCAGACGCCCGCTGCAGTTCGGCCTCGGCGCGTGCGCGCCCGCCCTGATTCCTGTTGAACAAGGGCAGGCCGAGGTCGAGACCCGGTCCGGCCTCGAAGCCGTCGCGCCCCTCGCCGTTCGCGTCAAGCACGGCCGTCAACGCAAGCACTCGTGATTTTTCCCACCCGAGTTTGGCGGCGGCGGCCTCGATGCCTATTTCAGCGGCCCGCACATCGGGTCGCGCGACCAGCGCTTCTCGCAGAAGATCGGGCGTTGGGCGGCACTCGGCCGTAGGCGCTGAGGCGTCGGCCAGGGACGGGAACACGGCGTCAGCCGGAAGCCCGAGGAGCGCGCGCAACCGTTCGCGGGCAATCGTGACGTCGTGAGCCGCGCGTTCTGCGTCCTGAGTGCCGCGCGCGGCGTCCACTTCCACGGCCCGTGCCTCCAATCGGCTGATGTCTCCGACTGAGAGTCGAGACTGGGTCAAGGTGCCGATGCGCGCAAGGAGCGAGGCCGCCTCTTTCGCCAATTGCTCGCGATCGATCGCGAGGCTCAGGTCGGCATACGCAATCCGTACCGACAGGACGAGGTCCAGGCCTGCCGACACCAGCTTCTCGGCGGCCGCATCACCAGCCAGTCGTGCCGCCGCCACCCGGCGCGGCCGCTGCCACAGCAGCTCCACCGGCCATCGCAAGGTGGCCTCGAGTTGTTTGGGGCCGATGGGAAAGAGCAACGACAGCACCGGGTTGGTCAGCAACCCCGCGTCAAGCAGGTCGGCGCGCGCGAACCCCAGTTCGCTGATGCTGACGTGAAAGGCCGCGTTGTTCCACAACGCCATCGCCACCGCCTCATCCGCAGTCAACCCATCGTCTATCCGGATGTCTCCGGCGGGTACAGTGCCGGTGAGGGTGCGAAGCCTGGTGGTGGAGTCCTGAGGGTCGAGGCGCGCGTGCGAAACGCAGCCGCCCCCGAGCAGGGAAGCCAGCAGCATCGAACAGAGGACCGTTGACGGTCGTTTCGTCGAGCTCATGGCTGGCGAATCATATAGCAGCCACACGTGTGATGCATCGCCGGCGTGATAGCGTTCCTGCCAATGCGTATCGCTGTATTGCTGTTGATTTCGCTCGGAATTCTGCTGCCCGTCAATGCCGAGGCGCAGGACGGCTGGGAGGCCGGCTTCGGGCCCCACCTGATTCGGCGTGAAGATTCATCGAAAGTCCATTTCGGTGGCGGTGTCACCGCCGCCCGTCGATTTGGCAGGTTCGCCGGCGTGGTTGAAGGCGGCGGCACGCGCCGCGAAGGGCACAACGACTGGCGCGCGCTGGCGGGCGTACGCGTGAAGTTCGGCGACACCAGCCGTCGCACGGTCTTCTTCGTGCAGACGATGGGTGGCGTGTTGATTCGATCGCGCGAGTCAGACTGGGCGATACTGCCCGGTCTGGGCGCCGACGTCCGGCTCTCAGAGAAGCGCGCCTTGCGCGTGCAACTCGACGCGCCCATCGAGCGTGCGCAGTCGCGCACGGTCTCAGGTGGTCGCCTGTCCGTGTGGCTTGTGTTTGGGAGGCAGCAATGAAGATGCGAGCAACAGCCCTTTTTGTCTCTGCGATTTCTGTGGCAGCAGTGGCGCAGCAGCGTCCAGCGCCGGCAATCGACACCATCCGTCAGGCCGACATGAAAGCCGACTTGTACTTCCTTGGCTCGGATGCGATGAAAGGCCGGCTGACGAATACACCCGAGAACCGTATCGCGTCCGAGTGGATTAAGTCTCGCTTCGAGCGGCTGGGCCTGGCGCCCGCCATCCCTGGCTACTACCAGGACTACAACCTCATGACCGTCGCGCTTGGGCCAACGAACGCGCTCGAGATCAACGGCACACCCGTGGCACACGGCGCGGGCTACTTCACACAGCGCTTCAGTGCGACTGCCGAAGCCAGCGGGCCGGTGGTGTTTGCCGGCTTCGGCATCACGGCGCGCGACATGGGTTACGACGACTACGCCTCGGACATCGTCAAGGGCGCCTTCGTGCTGGTCGTCGATCACGAGCCTGGTGAGCGCGACCCGGCGAGCCGCTTCGATGGTGTCGTGACATCAGATGTGGGAGGCGCGCTTCGCAAGGCCCAGGCCGCACAGGCGCACGGCGCCATCGGCATCCTCTATGTCAGTGACGTGCACAACCATCCCGGTGGAGGCGCCAACGTCACCGCGGGCGGCGCCTGGCCGGCGCAACCGTCTCGACTCGGCACCTACTCCCTCGAGACGTGGATGAAGAGCATCACCATTCCTGCTGCGCAGATTTCGGCGGAACTCGCGGCGACGCTGGTCAAGGGATCGGGCCGCACACTCGAGGATCTTTCGCGGTCTGCCGACACCGGCAAAGCCATCACGCCCGTCGCCTTGCCCGGCGCACAGGTGCGCCTGACCACCAGCGTCAATCGCACGGCCGTGCCCGACCGCAATGTCCTCGCGATGATTGAAGGCAGCGACCCGCAGCTCAAGAACGAGTGGGTCGTTGTCTCCGCCCACTTCGATCACGACGGCGTGAACGGCACGCAGATCATGAACGGGGCCGACGATGATGGGTCGGGGACGGTGGCGGTGCTGGAGATTGCGGAGGCGTACGTCGCTGCCGCGGCCCAGGGACAACGGCCGAAACGGTCTATCCTCTTCGCGCAGTTCAATTCGGAAGAGCGCGGGCTGCTGGGCGCGTGGGCATACACCGAGACCCCGACGGTACCCCTGGCCAACATTGTTGCCGTGCTGAACATGGACATGATTGGGCGCAACGAGGAGGTGCCGGCGCCGGCGCCTCCCGCCGCGGCCGGTGGCGCCCCGCAAGGCCGGGGCGGCGGTGGAGGCCGGTTCAACGGCCTGGAGCCGCAGACGGCCGAGTCAAACGCCAACGCGCTCAACATCATCGGCGGTGTGCGCAGTCCCGATCTGCGGACGGCGATCAACGCGGCCAACGGGAGCCAGAAACTCGAGATCCGCTATCGGTATGACAACAACGCGTCACAGTTGATGCGCCGCAGCGACCAGTGGCCGTTCATCCAGCACGGCGTACCTGGCGTGTGGGTGTTCACCGGGCTGCATCTGGATTACCACACGCCGCAGGATCGTCCCGAGCGCATCAACTACCCGAAGATGGAGAAGGTTGCGCGCCTCGTGTACCAGACGAGCTGGGATCTCGCGAACGCCGCCTCGCGGCCGAAGTTGCTACCGCGTTAAGTGCTGGTGGTCTTCGGGATCACCATGAAGATCCATGAAGGACCATGAAGGCGCGGCGTTGAGTGCCGCCTTCGGCGGCAAGCACGATCGGAAGGAAGCCACACACGAACGCAGCGATCGCCAAAAACGACCTCTGAGGTAATTACCTCAGAGGTCGTTTTACGTTCCCGCTGTGTTCGTGTGTGGCTTCCTTCCGATCGCGCAGCCCGGCGGAGCCGGGCCCTCAACGCCGCGCTTCTGACGGCCTCATGAATCCTTCATGGAACTCCATGCCCTTCATGGTGAATGCTCTTGAGGCGCGATCTCAGCGTGTGAGAATCGCGCGTCGTTCCCCGGCCTGAACGCCCGTGACACGTGTCACCGCGCGCTTACCAAGTCCCGGCCACGTGACTTCCACGTCCACGCGCAACGCCGTGCCGATTCCGATGTGTACCGGCAGGTCGTTCTGCATGTTGTACCCGGACCCCGAGTCCACCAGGCCCGATCCGATGAGGCGGCGCGACCCTTCGGCGTAGACCCGAACCTCGGCGCCTGCGCGTGTGGCGCGACCGCGTCCGTCAAGCACACGAACACTGATGGACCGCTGGTTCGCGGCCGGCAGCACGTTTCGCAGTATCGCGTGCATGCCGTCGGCCTGCGATCCCGTGAGCGCCAGGTCCACCGCCCCATCGGCGTCCACGTCCGCCCACGATGCCCCGTGGTCGGCCGCAAACGCCTTCACATTCTCGGGCGTCCGATCCTCGTAGGCCTTTCCGGTGTTCATGAAGAGGTGGTCCCGATACTGCACGCCGCCGGTGATGGTCCCGTTCACGTACAGGTCGACCAGGCCGTCGTGGTCCACGTCGGCGAAGGCACACGTGTCGTACCGCGCGTCGATGTCGATGCCCCAGGCGGCCGATCGGTCGTCGAAGCCTCGGCCGTTGCTGAGAAACAGTCCGTTCCTTCCGTAGTTCGCCGCGAACAAATCAAAGCGGCCGTCGTTGTTCACATCAGCAGCACAGGGACGCACCGTGCCGTTGGTGGCGTCCTTGGGTGTTCGTCCGGCCCACGCCACTCCGCGGCGTTCGGCTTCGTCGGTAAACGTTCCTCGGTTGTTGACGAACAAGCCGTTGGCATCGCCGTCCATGTTGCCCACATAGAGGTCCATGTCGCCGTCGGCATCAGCATCAAACCAGATGGCCCCGACGCTCTTGCGCGCATCAGCCACACCAACCTCCGCGGCGACATCGGTGAAGCGCCCGTCGTCATTCCGGTACAACGAGTTCGGCTTGTCTCGAAACGCGATAAAGAGGTCCAGATCGTTGTCGCTGTCAAAATCGATCCACGCCGGTTGCCGCAGTGCGCCGGCCATCACCACCAGCCCGGTCGCTTCGGTCACATCGAAGAACCGTCCGGCGTCATTCCGGTACAACCGCAGGAGCGACTGGGTACCTGGCGTAAACCCGACGAGCAGGTCGGCGTCGCCATCGGCGTCCATATCACCCCAGGCCGCGGCGCGAACGGCACGCGCGTCCGCCACGTTGGCCGTGCGGCCGGCGTCAACAAACGTCCCGTTGTTGTTGCGATACAGGCGATTGGGCGCGCCATTAAACCCCACAAACACATCCGGGTCATCGTCATTGTCATAGTCGGCCCACGCGTTCACAAACGCGCCGGGTGTGGCGAACAGTTCGGGTTGCACGGATTCGAAGCGGGGCGCCTGCTGCGACAGCAGAGCTCCCGCCGCCAGGGATAGAACCAGCAATCGCATGTGAGGCCTCCGGCGCGCATTATGCCACCTCAACGGTTAAGCTTGGGGCATGGCCGATACCGGTGGACTGAAATCTTCGTTCGAGCTGGCAATGGAGCGGCTTCGCAAGAAAGACTCGGATGAAGGCGTCACCAGCCGGCCGATGACCGACGAGCAGAAGGCCGCGATTGCCGAGGTGCGCAGCGTCTATGACGCGAAGATCGCCGAGCAGGACATCTTGCAGCAGTCGGCGATGAATCAGATGCTTGGCGCCGATCCTGAGGCAATCGAGGAAACCAGCCGGCGGTTCAGGCGCGAACGGGAACGCCTCGCCTCCGAGCGCGACACGAAAGTCGAGTCACTCCGGCAGGGGTAGCACCGTCGAGTCTTTCCGAACGTAGCGCGGCCTGAACCTCAAGGCCGCGGGCGTCCGCGCGCTTGAGACCCAGCGCGCGCTACGAAATACGCATCCAAGCCACACTGGTTCACAGCATCTCGTTCGTGCGCGTATCGCGGCGCACGGTGAACCAGCGCCGGCAGCCGAACGAATGGAACCAGCGCTCGGCGACCGGTCCTTCGTGATTGCTGTGCATGAACGCGCGGTCCACATCGCGCGCATCTGGATCGGTCAGCGTGTCGGGCGTGGCCGGGATCTCTCCGTACACAAACTCCTCAACCGCGCGCACACCACACTGCGGACAATGGATGCGAAGCCGATGGTGTGTCATCAGTGCGTCCCCGCCGATCCGCGATCGGCCATCGTCCTGTCCAGCGCAAATCGATCGAGAGAGAAGGGCGCAATCAAATCCGGAGTCCGGCCAGTGGCGATGAGCGCGGCCAGCTGCTCGCCGCCAGCGGGAATGGCCTTGAAGCCCCAGGTGCCCCAGCCTGTCGTGATGAGGAAGCCGTCCACTCCGGTGAGTCCCATGACGGGCGAGTAGTCTGTGCTCATGTCACAGACGCCGGTCCACTGGCGCAGCACCCGGAGATCGCGCAGGAACGGCAGCAGCGTCGTCATGCGAAACGCACAGTGCTGCAGGAACGGATGGCCCGAGTCGTAGGCGTAGCTCGGCGCTCGATCGATTTCTGCGCCGATGAGCATCTCGCCTTTCGCCGTCTGAGAGGCGTATCCGCCGAGGCCAGACGAAGCGACGATCGGGTGGAAGCCCTGCGCGTAGCGGTTCGTGACGAATGCCTGCAGGGGATGCGTGCGGATGGGCAAACGCAACCCGACCATTGAGGCGATGGTCGTGACATGGCCGCCCACCGCAGAAAGCACAATGCCCGCTGCGATGGGGCCATCGGCGGTTTCGACACCCGTGACCCTGCCGCGATCCATCCGGATGCCGGTGACCCCGGTACGCTGAAAGACATCAACACCAAGGCGCATTGCGCCTTCGGCGTACGCCCAGACCACGCGGTCGTGGCGCGCCGTCGAGCCGGCGGGGTGATACGACGCGCCGTACACCGGCCACACACCGCCGCCGGTCAGGTCAATCTGTGGACAGATCTCGCGGATGGCGGCAGGGTCCACGTATTCAGTCGCGGCGCCGCACGCGCTATTGATCGCCGCGCGTGCGCGTTCCTGCCTGATGCCCGCTTCGCTGTGGGCAATCCAGAGCAGGCCTTTTGTACGGTGCATCAACTCGCGATCCGTTTCCCGTTCGAGGTGGGCGTAGAGATCTACGCTGCGCTGATAAAACCGCACAGCTTCAGGAATTCCGTAGTTCGCCCGGATGATCGTCGTGTTGCGACCGGAGTTACCGCCGCCGATGTAACTGCGCTCAAGCACGGCGACGTTGGTGATGCCGTGCCTGGTAGCAAGATAATACGCCGTGGCCAACCCGTGACCGCCGCCGCCGATGATCACCACGTCATAGGCGCGTTTGACCGCCGTCGGCCAGCGCAGGTCGATCGCGCGCTCGACGAACTCGTTCATCGCAGTCGCTCCGCGAGATCAGCCGCGAACGGAGATGCGACAACCATGAGCACCCGGTCCTGCTCAAACCACAGCTTCAGAGGCAAGCCCGCAACCAGGCCCTGAGCAAACGCCGGCCGCGGACGCGGCAACTCCCAGTCACACTCGCGCTCAAGAAAGTCCATCGCCAGGGAGTTGTCCACCCACACCGCCGAGAAGCCCGTTTCGCGCTCAACGATCGCGTGCGGATCATCTACGCCGCCCACAATGACCGGTGCCGTGACCAGCACCTCATCGGGTGCAAGGCGCAACACGAGCGCCCCTTGCGGCCACACCGCCGTGTCGATCGCTGCCGGCGCTGCAACGATGCGCGTGGCGTTTAGGCGCTCAACCACGCGCACGGCGTCCCTCCGGGTCATAAAACGGCGTGGGCACTCGCCGCGCCGGGCGGTCGTCAATGGTGACGTCGGTCGGCAGCGCACCGTCTTTCAGCCTGAGCCAGCCGAGCATGACGGACTTGCCCAGCGTCGGCGACCAGGTCGTGGAGGTGACCACGCCCGCCAGGTCCTCGCCGTCCCAGATCGTCGCGCCTTCGGCAGGTGTCCGAAAACGGACCTCTGAGGTCGTTTCTTTTTCTCCTCTCAGAAAAACAACGACCTCTGAGGTCGTCTTGGCGGCGTCCATCTCAAAGCCGCAGAGTTGGCGGTCGAGCGGCAGACGATTGGTGCGAAGCACGGCCTGCCGGCCGATGAACGCCGGTTTGTCCAGTCGCACGCCCCATTCACAGCCGAGCCTGCGCAGAGACGAATCAAAGTCGGTGTCCTGTCCCACGATGAGGTGGCCCTTTTCGAGGCGAAGCTTCAAGAGCGCCTCAAGCCCGTGGGGACGAATGCCCAGATCCTGGCCGAGCGACAGAAGCGCGCGCCAGAGCCGGACCGAATCCGCAGCGGCGTGGTGCAGTTCGAACGACACCTCGCCGGTGAAGCTGAGGCGATAGATGCGGCAGGGCACCCCGGCCACGTCGGCCTGGCCATGATGGAGGAACGCCGGCGGCGCGCTGACACCGGCTCGGGCGAGCAGTTCCGCAGCTCGTGGTCCAGTCACGTTGATGGCGCCGAGTGAAAACGTCTGGTTCATCACGCGCACATCGACCCCGAGTGATTCGGCCCAGTCGCGCACCCACATTTCCGCGAATGTGGCGCCGCCGCTGGTAAACGTCGCCATGAATCGCGTATCGCTCTCGCGAGCCACCATCCCGTCGTCTATCACGTAGCCACGTTCGTCGAGCATGAAGACGTACCGTGCACGGCCGGGCGCGAGCGATGAAATGGGGACCGGATACAGGTGTTCGAGCAGCGCCAGCGTGCCGGGGCCCGACACCTGCATCTTGCCGAGTGTGCTCACGTCACAGATGGACACGCCATTTCGCACAGCCGCGTACTCGGCCCCGACGTCGCCGTAGTGCCAGGGCCGCCACCAGCCGCCGAGCCGTTCCATGGTGGCGCCCAGGGCAAGATGTTCTTCGTGAAGGGCTGTGCGCGGAGTCGCGGCATGATGCGCGCCGGCCGCCACTTCGCCAATTGTGAGCTGCCGGGTCACTGGACGGGCAGTGAAGGGCGGTTGCAGTGCGGCGCCCTGCGCGGCAAGGAACGCCCGGATGTGCGGGACACACGCAGCGCCCTGGCATGGGCCGGTGCCCGCAAGTGTGGCGCGTTTGACCAACTCCAGTTCGTGGAAGCCGCGCGCGTGCACCGAAGCGAGGTCGGCGACTGTCACACCGGCGCAGGGACAGACGACGCCCTCCTGGGGGCATGGCGGCACGTGCGCTGGAAGGAGCACATCGCCAACACCTCGGACGTTCATGCCGCGGGCCATCCGCAGCAACGCATCCCGAGGCGTGAGGCCAAGGCCGAGCGAGACCGTCTCGCAGGGCCAACGGGTCTCAGCGCCTTCAGCGTCACGCATGACGACCGCGCCCAGTCGCGCAGAGTCCGACGAAGGTTCGAAGCGCACAAGGGTGCCCGAGGCCTGTTCGTACGACACCCCTTCGGGCGGCGTGCCCACAGCCACTACACGCCCGAGCGGGACGCCCGCGGCCGCCAGTTCCGCGGCTGCACGAGCGGTGACAAGGCCGCGCAGGTGATTGCCTGGTACAGCCGGCTGGATTTCCGATGCGCCCGTGGCCACCACGATTTCGCCGCGAGGGTACAGATGCCGCATGCCGCCTTCAGTGCGGGCCACGACCAGCGGCCCGGGATAGATCCCGATCACCTCCTGGCCGTCACGCGCGTCGAGAGTGACGACATGGGCGCCTGTGGCTCGCGCGTCGGTTGCGGCCGCGCGGCCGGCCGGACCCTGGCCGATGACCACGACATCACAGTGCATGGTTCGAGCGGTGGCAGGAGGCCGTTCACCCACACTCTCAAGTGGCGGTAGCTCGCCGTTCGCCGCGTGCGGAGTTACCGCTGCGCCCTCTCTGAACGCGACCTGGCACGTCCGCACGTAGGAAACGCCGTCCACCGTCGCCAGGCAATTGGGGCAGTCACCGGCCAGGCAGAGGCACCCACCGCCAAGGGGCACGCGTGCATCGCGCAGAAGGTGGGTGAGTAGAGAATCCGCTGCCATCTGACCGCCGAATTCTGCCATCATCGGCGCGTGCCAACAACCTCACGCCGCACCATCATGGTGCTTCTCAGTGCTTTCAGCCTGATGGCGTACGTGCTGCGGATGAATATTTCCGTGGCGTCGCCGTTCATGATGACCGAGCTGCAACTGGACAAAGTCCAGATGGGCCGCGTCTTCAGCGCGTTCATGCTCGGCTACGCGTTATTCCAGGTGCCGTGGGGTGTGTCGGGCGACAGGCTTGGGCCAGGTCGTATCCTCGGGTGGGCCGCCATCGCCTGGACCGTGGCGACGGTGCTGACCGGGTTGCTGCCGGGATGGCTGGTGCCTGCGGGCATGGCCTCGCTCGTGATGCTCATCGTGCTGCGCTTCCTGCTCGGCGCCAGCCAGGCCGCCGCGTATCCCGTGGCGGCGCGCGCCATTGTCAGCTGGATGCCGCCCACCAGCCGGGCCACGTCGTTTTCCGCGCTGATCGTTGCGATGGCGTTTGGCTCCGCGTTCACGCCCCCGATGGTGTCGTGGGCCATGGAGAACTTTGGATGGCGCGTGTCGTTCTACGTCTGCGCCCTCCTTGCTCTGGCGCTGACTGTGGCGTGGTATCGGTCGGCCGGGTCCCGCCTGGACACGATTGGTGACGCCGCGGCTGTCGGCACCGGCCCTGCGCAAGCCTGGTGGGCGCCACTGAAAGACCGTCGAGTCTCACTGCTCTCGCTCAGCTACTTCTTCAACAGCTATGTCCTGTTCATGTTCGTCTTCTGGCTGTATCTCTTCCTGGTGGAGCAGCGCCAGATGAGCATCATGTCGAGCGGCTTCTACACCAGCATTCCGTTTGTGCTGGCAATGTTCTTCGCGCCTGCGGCCGGCATCATCTGCGATCGCCTCTCTATCAAGTACGGCCCCACCCTCGGTCGCCGCATCGTCGCCATGACGGCCCTTGTGCATTCGTCGATCTTTCTCGTGCTCGGCGTGGACGTGGCGGATCAGACGCTGGCGGTGGCGGGGCTGTCACTGGCCGTGGCGTTTCTCCTCTGTACGGAAGTGGCGTACTGGTCGGCGTCCATGGACCTGGGCGGCGCGAACAGCGGCACCGTAGGCGGCATCATGAACATGGCCGGCAACCTCGGCGGCGTCGTGTCAACCGCGCTGGTGCCGATTCTGATCAAGCACTGGGGCTGGCCGTTTGCGTTCCAGTCGGCCGCCGCCCTGGGCCTTGTGGCCGCCGCCCTCTGGTTGCTTGTGCGCATGGAAGACGGAAAAGGAGCCGACGCGCGTGCAGTCGCGCATTGACCGCCTTCACGCCCCGGGTCTCATTGACCTGCACTACGACCTGGGGATGGATCTGTACGAGAAGCGCCGGGAACCCGGGGTGCTCGTGCGCGACTATCGCGACGACATGCGCGCCGGCGGCATGGGCCTGGTCGCGGCCGCGATCTACCTCGAGGACCGCTACGTGCCCGAGATGGCGCTTCGCGTGGCTCTGGCTCAGATTGCCCGCATCGTCGCCGAGGCTCAGGATCCTGAGGCCGCTCGCGACTTCGTGGTGTGCCGCAATCTGCGCGACATCGACGCCGCGCGCGAGGCTCACAAGATTGCGCTGGTGATCACCATGGAAGGTGTAGAGCCGCTGGGGACCGACCTCAATCTGCTGCACATCTTTCATCAACTGGGTGTGCGGGTGATTGGGCTCACGCACGTCAGGCGCAACATGGCTGGCGACGGTGGTGTATTTGCGCCGCAGGGCTCATCGCGTCACGGCCTGACGGCTTTTGGTAAGGATGTGGTGCGCGAGTGTGAGGCGTTGCGCATCCTGGTCGATCTGGCGCACATCAACCCTGCGGGGTTTGACGATATCCTGTCGATCGCCACGCGTCCTCTGGCCGTGAGCCACAGCAACGCGCGGAAGTTCTACAACATCGAGCGCAACATGAGCGACGACCAGATTCGCGCCGTCGGCGGAGCAGGCGGGGTCATCGGTGTGAACGCGGTGCTTGTGAGCCCGGCCAAGGAAGAGACAACGATTGACCGGTACATCGATCACGTTGAGCACATCGCAGCACTGGCCGGCGGGGACGCCGTGGCGATCGGCTTTGATTTCTTCGAGCGCATCTTCAACCGGCTCGCGCCCGCCGAACGTGCCGTGCTGGGCCACATTCACTTCGTGCCGGACTTGAACAACCATTCTCACGCGCGCAATGTCACTCGCCGGCTCATCGAACGCGGCTGGCCCGATGCGGATATCGAGAAGTTCCTCTACGGCAACTGGCTGCGGCTTCTCAGAGCGACGCTGGCGTAAATCACTTGTGCTTGTGCACCATCCCGACCATGGCTGAGTAGTAGAAGGGTTTGTAGTGCGGGCTGGTGTCGTTGTGGCACCTCACGCACGTGTCTTCCGTGGTCTTCACCGGCTTCGCGGTGACCGCATCGCCCGTGGTGGCCGCATCCACATGCGCCCGGCCCGGGCCGTGGCACCCTTCGCACTGCACGTTGGGGAACCTTGGCATGGCCCCGTCAGCCGCGATCATCTCGGGCGATCCCGTCACGTGGCACTTGATGCAGGCATTCCCCTCGCGGTTAACCGCCTGAAGCTTGTTGAGCGCCTTGCTGTGTTTGGTCTCAGCCCACGAGCTGAACTGCACCGCGTGGCAGTCTTTGCAGGCGTCTGCGCCGATATACGGCGATTGTGTGGGTGTTTGAGCGGATGGTTGGCGCGCGGCCACGCTGATGACGATGAGCGAGCCGGTGAGCGCCACCATGACCTTGCGAAACAAGCTCGGCATGGGGGCCTCCAACGAAGTCCTACACTTCGAGTCTGCGCCTGCGGCAGGAGCCTGTCAACTTTTCACCATGAAGCTAAAACCCTGCAGGCTAAGAAGTCGAGTCCTCCACCGCATCGGCATTCCTCGCGAAGATCAGCGACGACAGCATGAGCAGCGGCAGCGCGTATTTTTCCCACGGCATGTAACTGAACGGCATCACCACCAGAAACGATCCGACCCCGGCCCACAAAAACACCGTGGTCATCGGCCGTGCCCCGGTGCGCCAGTTACTGAGGGTTCGACGGCCGCAGTACAGCAGGGCGGCGGTGCCCAGCGTGGCCATGGCCGCGAAGAACACCATCGTTCCCCACGCCGGCAGGTAGGACGACAGCGCCCGGTGCAGGAAGCCCACGGTCATCGCCCCTTCGCGCGTCTGCGCGAGCGACGCCTGCACGGGAAACACCAGCACGAACAGGCCCGCCAGGGCGGCGGCGCCCCAGATCGACGCGTTGATCCTGATGGCGATCGGCAACGCCAGCAGAATGAGATAGGCGCCTGGCATCGCGAGGTAGAGCGCGAGCGCATGCAGGTCGAAGCGCAGGCCTTCGGTCAGGTAGGTGTCGCGTACCGCGCTGGCTGGCGCGATATGGCCCCCCCACAACGCGATGAGCGCAATCAGCGGAAGTGTTCCCACCAGAGCTGACATCGTGAACCTCCACGGCCGCACCGACCGCGGCCTCACCAGAAAGTCCGCAATCAACAGCGCCGGTATCAGGAACACCAGGTACTGCCGCGCGGTGGTGGCCACCATCAGGCCCACCGCCGAGAGCCAGGGTCTGCGCGAATCTACGCCGAGCACGACCAGCGCCATACCCAGCAGCGACAACATGTCGGTGAACACAAACACAGACAAGCCGACGAAATACGGGTTCAAGACAATTACGCCCAGCGCAAGAAGCGCCATGGGTGCCGAGCGCACGTGTCGACGAATGGCGAACCACCAGACTGTGGCCGCACCCCACGCAATGAACGGTGACAATAGGCGAAGGGCCGGCGTGGAAAAGCCCGCCACGTGGCCCCAGGCGGAGTAGGTCAGATACGTGAGCGGCGCACTCATCTCGGGGTAGGTTCGCAGCAGGTCCAGCGACACACCCTGCCCAAACAACCGCACGGTCTCGAGGAAATGCCACTCGTCGCCCCACGGGGGGCGCCCCTTGACGAAAACCCATAGCGCCACGAATCCCACAAGCAGGGAAGAGCCGACCAGGACGTTCAAGCGTTGCGGGTGCGATTCGGCCACGTCGAGCACACTTTATACACCGGCGCGCACATCGGAAACGCCGACCACTGCCGAAACTTGCGCATGGGTGTTGAGCATCCGACAGTTCCCGCGCCAGCCAAAGCGGGGTGCCTCAGCCATCCCCACGTGTCCGGGGTGCACACAACGGCATCGACCTTGCTGTACAGAATGGCGTGAAACGGTTCGCGCCCAGGGTTGATCCCGAAACGCGGCAGCGCTACATGGCGGTATACGCCCGTGGCGCGGCGGTGAAGGAGGACCCCCTCCTGAACAAGGGCACGTGTTTCACTCGCGACGAGCGGGAGCAGCTTGGCCTCCTCGGGCTGCTCCCGGCCTCCGTGCAGACCCCGGCCGAGCAATTGAAGCGCGCCTACGACAACTACCTCAAGGCGGGCGACGACGTCCGGAAGTACCTGTTTCTGGCTGCCCTGCAGGATCGCAACGAACACCTCTTTGGACGCCTGATTCTCGACCACATCGAAGAAATGGTGCCCATCATCTACACCCCGACCGTGGGCAAGGCCTGCGAGCAGTACAGCCACATCTATCGCCGCGCGCGCGGCTTGTACGTGACGCAGGCCGAGCGCGGCCGGCTGGTCAGTGTGCTGCAAAACGGCTTTTGTGATGACCCCGGTGTGATCGTCATCACCGACAACGAAGCCATCCTCGGCATCGGCGACCAGGGCGTCGGCGGGATGCCGATTGCCATCGGCAAGCTCGCGCTCTACACCGCCGGAGCCGGCATTCATCCGGCACGGTGCCTTCCGCTGGATCTCGATGTGGGCACCGACAATCCCGCACTCCTCGACGATCCGATCTATCTCGGCGCGCGCCATCGCCGCCTGCGGGGTGAACCGTACTTCGCGCTGCTTGACGAATTGGTAGACGCCATCGCCACGGTGTTCCCACGCGCTCTCGTCCAGTGGGAGGATTTTTCCAACAGGAATGCCTTCCAGGTACTCGACCGCTATCGGACGCGGCTGCTCTCGTTTAATGACGACATTCAGGGCACCGGAGCCGTCGTGGTGGCCGGCATTCGCACCGGGCTCCTCCGCGTGGGACGCCCCCTGACCGACGCCCGCGTGGTGTTTTATGGCGCCGGTGCATCGGGAGCCGGATCGGCACTGGCCGTGCGAGCCGCGATGCGTGCGGCCGGCGTGCCCGCCGCAGACCTGTCACGCCGCGTGTTGTGCCTCGACTCGCAGGGCCTGATCGTGGGTGACCGGCCGGGCCTTGAAGGCGCCAAGCGCGATCTGGCGGCAGACCCTGCGCTCGTGGCTACCTGGCGCAAAAGCACGGACGGCACGCTCCGGCTGGCCGATGTCGTGCGCGAATTTCACCCGCACGCGCTGGTTGGCGTGTCGGGCCAACCCGGAGCGTTCACCGAGGCGATCATCAACGACATGTGGGATTCCTGCCCGCGCCCCATCGTCCTGGCATTGTCGAATCCCACCAGCAAGGTGGAAGTGACGCCGGGTGAAGTGATTCGCTGGACGCGCGGTGCGGCGGTCGTCGGTACCGGCAGCCCGTTTGCCCCGGTGGAGTACGACGGGCAGACGTTCCGCATCGGTCAGGGCAACAACGTGTTCATCTTCCCCGGCGTCGGGCTCGGGGCCACGTCCGTGCAGGCGCGATGGCTGCCCGACGTGGCGTTCTCGGCAGCCGCCGACGCACTGTTTGGCTTCACCGGTGCATCGACCAGGCCCGGAGACGCCATCTACCCGCCGCTCGGGAAGTTGCGCGAGATCTCCCACGCGGTGGCGATCGCCGTCGGCCGGGCGCTGGTCAAAGAAGGCGCCGCGCCTGAAATGAGCGATGCCGACATCGAGCGCCGCGTCACCGCCAACATCTGGTCGCCCGACTATCTGCCGTATCGGCCGGCCTGAGTTCGGGCGATTCCCACTACCGCTTGGCGCGTCGCTCGAGAAATGCGCGCACTCGTGAGAGCACCTCGTCACCCTGCCAGGCGCGGGTGACGTCGGCATCAATGGCCGCCGCGTCACGCACTCGCGCCAGAATGGGCGCCAGCATCGCTCGCTTCGTGATCCCGAAGGTGACGGGTGCAATCGCTGCAAACCGAGTGGCCGCCTCCATCGCGCGTGGCAGCAGGCTGGCTGCGGGCACCACTTCGTTCACCAGACCCATCGCCATCGCCTCGGCCGGCAGCACGGTGCGCGCGCTGTAGACCAGGTCCCGGCCGTCGCGTTCAGTCACGCGGGCGCGCACAATTTCCAACGGCAGCATCGGAAACGGCACGCCCACCGCCAGTTCCGTGACACCCACCCGCCCCTGGCCGTCGGCCATCACCACGTAATCACAACACGCCGCGATGATGCAGCCGCCGGCCAGTGCATGCCCATTCAGCGCGGCCACCATCGGTTTCGGGAACGTGAGCAGCGTGTGAAACAACGTGTCCATCGCCGGCAGAAATTGCTTCACGTACTCTGGGCCCCCCTCCGAGAGCCGCACCAGATCCACACCGGCACAAAACGAATTGCCGGCGCCGGTCAGCACCACGGCCTGACACGAATCAGCTGCCAGTACGGCCAGTTGCTTCGTTAGCGCGTCGCACAGTGGCAGGTCCATCGCATTGACCTTGCCGTGTTCCAGCCGCAGGACGGCCACACCCTCTTCCCGCTCACACGAAAACATCATGCCCATGGCTGATAGCATAGGAGAGGAGTGTGTTGTGAGCGAGACTGAGGAAGATTTTGCCGCGTTGTTCGAGGCGTCCACCAAAACGAAGCGCTTCAGGAATGGCCAGACCATAGAGGGCACCATCGTGGCGATCGGCGCTGAGGTGGCGTTTGTCAACGTGGGGGGCAAGGGCGAAGCCACCATCGAACTCAACGAGCTGAAGGATGACGAGGGCGATATCGAGGTAGCGGTGGGCGACCGCATTCAGGCCACCGTGGTGTCGAACGTCGGCGAGCTCAAACTTTCGCGGAAGATGGCGCTTGGCGCCGCAAGCGCGGGTCAGCTTGAAGAGGCGTTCCGCGCGGGCCTGCCCGTTGAGGGCAAAGTGGGTGCGGCGGTGAAGGGCGGCGTCGAAGTGACGATTGCACGCCAGCGCGCCTTCTGTCCCATCTCGCAGCTCGACACCATTCGCACCGAGGACGCGTCCGTCCACGAAGGTCGCGTGTATGCATTCCGGATCATCGAGTACCGCGACGGCGGCCAGAAGTTTGTTGTCTCACGACGTGCGGTGCTCGAACAGGATCAGGCCGCGCGCGCGGTGGAACTCCGGAAGTCCATTGCGGTGGGCGACGTCAGGACCGGCCGTGTGGTGTCGGTGCGCGATTTTGGTGCGTTCGTCGATCTCGGCGCCGGCGTGCAGGGCCTGCTTCACGTCTCCGAGATGGCGTGGGCCCGGGTGTCGGACACGGCGTCGGTGGTGACGCCCGGCGAAGAGATCACCGTCAAGGTGCTGCGGATAGACGACGCGACGCAGCAGATTGCGTTGGGCCTGAAACAGCTCAGCGCGGATCCGTGGTCGATGGTCGCGTCGAACTATGAAGTGGGACAAGTGCTGACCGGCCGCGTGACTCGGGTGGCCGACTTCGGCGCGTTCGTGGAACTGGAGCCGGGCGTGGAAGGGTTGGCGCACATGTCCACGTTTGCGCCCATGCGCGGGTCCGGCGGGTGGGCGAAGTCAATCACGCCCGGTGCGACGGTGTCGATCGAGATTCTGGGGATCGACCTCGAGAAGAAGCGCATCGGCGTGGCGATGGTCGAGGAAGGGTCGGCGAAGATCGGCGCCGGCGGCGTGGCTCCGGCAAGCGGCACTGCCGCTGCGTCGCGTACCGGGATTGTGCAGGGCGCGCGCCTGACCGGCAAGGTCGAGCGTCACGAGTCATTCGGCGTTTTCGTGTTTCTCGCCCCTGGTCGGACCGGCCTCATGCCCTTCAGCGAGACGGGCCTGGACAAAGGCGCGGACGTGAAGAAGGCGCTTCCTGTGGGCGCTGATGTCGAAGTGATCGTCCTCGAGGCCGACGCGTCTGGCCGACGGATTCGCGTGAGCCACAAGGCGGTTGGTGCCGCTGAGGAAGCGGCGGAAATGCGCGAGTACACCGAACGTGTCGAGGTGGCGCAGACAGAGAGCTTTGGATCGCTCGCCGACAAACTGCGCGGCGCTCTGACAACGCGAAAGTAGCCAAAACGACCTCTGAGGTAAAAACGACCTCTGAGGTAATTACCGGTAGGTTGCCGACGGTAATTACCTCAGAGGTCGTTTTTACTCCCGAGGTCGTTTTGCCCTAATCTGCGCGAGGTAACACCCACGCCACCAGCGACGCGTTCGCGCCGCTGCCCGTGGCCATCACGATGAATTGCCGGCCTGAACGCGCGCGGTAGGTCATCGGCGTGCCGCTGGAGCGCCGCGGCAATGGGAATCGGGCGATCTCTTTGCCCGTGGTCTTGTCAAAGATGTTCAGCGCGTTGTCGCCGCCGCCGCCGATCACCAGACCCGACTTCGTCACAATGACGCCGGGCGCGCCTGCGGCGCCCAACCGCGCGGGCAGAGTGACGTTGCTCAACAACGGATGCGACCGCACTGATGCGTTGTCGCCAAACGGCACGCGCCACACAATGTCGCCGCGACCCATGTCGATAGCCACGAGTTCACCGTAGGGCGGCTTCACGAGCGGAAGGCCCCCTATCCGGCCCGTCCCCGTGTACCCGGGTGGTGGGGTGGGCGTGAACGTTCCGCCACCGAGGGCGCCGATGAAGTTGGCATCCACTTCGGCCGCGCGCGGATTCGCGGCAGTACGATCCGAGGGTCGAATTCGCGCCAGCGCCGGCTGATTGCTGGTCTTGATGTAGAGCCGTCCAGTCTCGCCGTCAAACGCCGACCCGCCCCAGTTCGCGCCGCCAATGACACCAGGGTTCATGAACGCGCCTTCAACCGACGGAGGTGTATACAGCGGGCCCATCCGGTATTTCTTCATCTCCGCCTGCGCTTGCGCCTTCAACTCCGGCGTCACATCAAAGGCATCGTCAAGCGTGAGGCCCTGCGGGGAGAAGGCCGCAGGTTTGGTCGGAAACGGCTGGGTGGGCCAGGCGGCTTCACCTGCGACGTCACTGGGCGGCACCGGCCGCTCCTCGATTGGCCAGATCGGCCGCCCCGTCACCCGATCGAACACGAACGCAAACCCCTGCTTCGTGAGTTGCACCACGGCGTCCACGCGACGCCCGTTGACCGTCATGGTCACGAGCGCCGGCGCAGAAGCCGGGTCGTAGTCCCACAAGCCGTGATGCACGATCTGGAAGTGCCACTTCCGCGCGCCAGTGGCGGCATCAAGGCACACGATCGACTCGCCGAAAAGATTGGCGCCGGGCCGGTCGCCGCCATAAAAGTCGTTGCTGGGTGTGCTGACGGGCAGATAAAGCAGTCCACGAGCCTCGTCGAGCGACATCGGCGCCCAGACATTGGTGTGGCCGGTTGCCTTCCACGACTCGTTGCCCCAGGTGTCGTTGCCAAACTCGCCGGCGCCGGGCACGGTGTTGAATCGCCACACCTGCTTGCCCGTGCGGGCGTCGAACGCTCGCACATCACCCGGCGGATCGCCCTTGTAGGTCAACCGGTCGCCTACACCGTTGCCGAGGATGACGAGGTTCTTGTAGACCACCGGCGGCGACGTATTGGTGTAGTGCTTGCGATTGACCTCGCGCCGCAGGCCCTGCGTGAGATCGACGATGCCGTTGGTGCCGAAGGAGGTGATGGGCTCGCCGGTCCTGGCGTCGAGCGCGATCAGGCGCCAGCGGCTGTTGAGGAAGATGCGCGTCTGCGCACCGTCGCGCCAGGCAGCCACACCGCGATGGACGAAGCCCGTGCCGTTTGGCGGCTGGCCATCTTCGTACGCCTTCGGATCGTACGACCAGACCTCCTTGCCTGTCTCGGCGTCGAGGGCCGCCACGCGGTTGTAGGGCGTGCTCACGTAGAGCACGTTGTCGATCATCAACGGGGTGTTCTGGAAATTGCCGGGCTGTGCGCCGAACTGTGGCATCGGTTGTTCGGCGGTCGCCCACTCCCACGCCACAGACAGGCTCGCGGCATTCGCCGCGTCGATGTCGGCCAGGGGCGAATAGTGCGTCGCGGCGTTATCGGCGGCATACGCAGGCCAGGGTTGTGCCGGCCTCGGATTCTGGGCGTGCATTGCCCCAACCCCCGCCGCAAGCAGTAGGACCAGGACCATTCGCTGGAGCATGCGGAGACTATAATTCAAGACCGCTGATGAGTTCGTCCCGCACCGCCCTCGCCGTTGCTGCTCTGACGGCGCTCACCGCCGCGTGCGGCAAGCCCACGCCAGCGCCCGTCGCGGTGACGTTCAACAAGGACATCGCGCCGATTGTGTTTGCGAACTGCGCCTCCTGCCATCGTCCGGGCGGGGTTGCGCCGTTTTCACTGTTGACGCATGCGGAGGTTGCGGAGCACGCCGATGCGATCGCGAAAGCCACCCGCGAAGGGCATATGCCACCGTGGCTGCCCGCGCCTGGGCAGTATCCGATCGTTGGTGACCGGCGGCTGCGGCCGGAGCAGATTGATGTCATTCAGCGCTGGGCCAAAGAGGGTGCGGTCGAAGGGAACGCCGCAGATCGGCCCGCCACTCCGTCTTTTCCTGACGGGTGGGAGCTGGGAACGCCAGACGTGATCCTGACCACGGACAAGCCGTACACCGTGCGCGCCGGAGCCGATGACGTGTATCGCAATCTGGTGTTTCGGACGCCGTTGACCGACGGCGTGTTCGTGCGTGCGGTGGAGTTCAAGACGAACGGCGCACCCGTGCATCACGCCGTGATTCGTGTCGATCGCACATCGGCATCGCGGCGTCGTGACGGCACCGATGGGCAGCCGGGGTTCGACGGCATGGCGCTCAGCGTGCTTGACCCAGACGGGCAATTCATCGGCTGGGCGCCGGGCCGCGGGCCTATCGTGTCGCCCACCACGATGCCCTGGCGGCTGGAGCGCGGCGCCGACGTGGTGGTGGAGTTGCACGTCATCAAGACCGACACGGGCTCCACGTTGCAGCCCACAGTCGGCCTGTTCCTGACCACGACGCCGCCGGTGCAGCGGCCGGTGACGGTGCGGTTGGGATCAAAAGCGATCGACATCCCCGCGGGCCAAAGCGACTACCTCGTCACCGACACGTATGAGCTGCCTGTGGCCGTGGACCTGCTAAGTGTCTACCCGCACGCACATTTCCTTGGCAAAGAGATGCGCGCCTTCGCGACGTTGCCGGACGGCTCCGTCAAGTCGCTGCTTCACATTGAGCACTGGGATTTTCACTGGCAGCAAGACTATCGGTACGCATCACCCATTTCGCTGCCGCGAGGCACGAAGGTGAGCATGCGGTACACCTTCGACAATTCGGCCGCGAATAAACACAACCCCAACACCCCCCCCAAACGGGTGCAAGCCGGACCGAAGGCCACCGACGAAATGGCGGAACTCGGGCTGCAGCTGCTGACGCAGTCTCCCGCTGATGCATTGAGGCTCGTCCAGGAATTTGATGCGAGGTACAAGCTGGCGAACGTCGCACTGGGTGAGATTCGCGTGCGCGCCGAACCCGACAATACCGAGTACGTCGGCTTTCTGGGAGGCGCCTACGTGGAGGTGCAACGGTTCGCCGAAGGCATCGAGCGGCTCGAGAAGGCGATTCGGCTGGGCGACCGCACCTCGGGCACGCGGAACTATCTGGGCGCGGCGATGATGGCGCAGGGCCAGGCTGCCGCTGCAGTTGAGCACTTCCGCCGGGCCGCCGCACTCGCGCCCAGCGACGAGGTGATGCACTACAACCTCGGAACGGCGCTCAGCGCCCTGAATCGCACCAGCGAGGCTGAAGCCGCGTTCCGCCGATCGATTGCGGTGAATCCCGACTACGGGGATGCGCACGTGAATCTCGCGGCGATGCTCCTGTCAAAGGGCCGGGCGAAGGAAGCCATTCCGCATTTCGAGCGAGCCGTGGCGCTCAACCCAGGCTCGGCGGGGATGCACAGCAATCTGGGTGGCGCGCTGGCCTCCATCGGGCGCTACCAGGAAGCCATGGTCGAGATCAGGCGCGCGCTCGATCTGGATCCCAATCACGCTCCAGCGCTCGATAACCTCAGGCGCCTGCAGCGGATGGGCATCCGCTGAAGCGGCGTGTTACGATCCGCCCGTTCACATCAATCAGGAGTTCTCATGCGCACTGTGCAGCGATTTGTCTTGTGTGGGGCCGTTTTCGCGTTTGTTGCCTTCGGCTTGCGTGCGGAAACGGGCGCCCGTGAGGCGGCTGACGCGGCCATGGGCTTTGGCGGCGCCGTGATTGTCGGCGACGGCGAAGTGTTCGTGGGCGAGGCGGCCAACCAGTTCCGGCCCGGACTGGTCTACGTGTACCGAAAGGCGGGCACAGGCTGGCAGGAGGCCGCGGTGCTGCGCAAGCCTGACGCCGCAGTGGGCGACCGCTTTGGATCTTCACTGGCACTGGACGGTTCCCGGCTCTTTGTCGGCGCCGGGCCTGCGGCCGTGCATCTGTTTGAAAAGCGATCGGGCGCATGGACGCACTCGGGCGTCATTGCGAACTCGGCTGTCACCGGCGCCGAAGGCGTGCAGTTTTCCGCGATCGGCGCTGCGGGCGACTGGTTGTTCGTGGGCCAGCAGGTGATGCTGGGCGGGCGCCGAGGCGGTGGTCCCGGTGCGGCCGCAACAGCGGCGCCGGCACTGCCTGCCGGGAAGGTCTTCGCCTTCAAACGCGGGGCCGACGGGCAGTACGCGTTTGTCTCCACCCTGACTGCGCCGGATCAGCCGGCCGGTGACGGCTTCGGCGCATCCATCGCCATGTCGGCGTCCTCGGCGCTGATTGGCGCAGTGGGGCAGAACAACCGCGCCGGCCTGGTGCATGAGTTTGAGCTTGATGCGGCAGGCGCGTGGACGCGCGCACGCAGCTTTACGCCTCAAGGCGCGGGACCGGCGGACATGTTCGGCACCAGCATCAACTTCAACGGCCAGCAGGCCGTGGTCACTGCGCCTGGCGATGCCGGCGGGTACGGCGCCGCCTACGTGTGGATGAAAGTGCAGCAGGCCGCTCGAGGCGGCGGTGCCGGTGCGGCCGGCCAGACGCCGCCGGCCGGCGGCAACTTCGTCTGGGCGGAACAGGCGCGCCTGACGCAGTCGGTGGGAAGCCGCGCCAATGGGTTTGCCAGCGCTGTAGCCGCTGACGATACACAGGTGTGGGTGACCGCCCCACGCGCGGGAGGCGCCGGCGCCGTGGCCGTGTTCACGCGCGACGCCGCGACAAACACCATCGCCGGGCCCAACATGCTGGTGCCCGCCAATATGGCGCCCAGTGCCAACGCCGGCCAATCGGTATCGCTTCGTGGCAGCGTGGCGGCCATCGGCGCCACTGGTGTGGGATACGGCGGCGGCGCCGTGATCATCTACGAGCGCGACGCGAGCGGGGCTTGGGCGGCGCAGCCGATGCTGTCGCCCGCGCTCGACGAATTGCCGGCGCTCCTCGGTGAGGAACGCAAGTGCAACACCCAGGGCAAGGTGGAAGTGTTTGATTGCGCCAGCACCGAACTGACGGCCTTCCTGCCGCCATCGAAGCTGACGCATGACGGCCACTACATCCAGATGAACGACATCTGGGGATGGACCGATTCCCGGACCGGCAAGGAGTGGGCTCTCGTGGGCCGTCGCGACGGTTCGACGTTCGTGGACATGAGCAACGGCACCCGGCCGATCGCGGTGGCCGATCTGCCCCTGACCGACGGTGCGCGACCCGCCGCATGGCGCGACATCAAGATCTACAAAGACCACGCCTACATCGTGTCTGACGGCGCGGGTCCCCACGGCATGCAGGTGTTCGACCTCACCCGGTTGCGCACGCTCAAGCCGCAGGCCAATGGTCAGCCGGTCAAAGTTGAGTACGACTACCTCTACAAGGAAATCGCCAGCGCCCACAACATCGTCATCAACGAAGACAGCGGTTACGCGTATTCCGTGGGCTCAAGCGCGGGCGGCACCACCTGTGGCGGTGGTCTCCACATGATCGATATCCGCGAGCCGAAGTTGCCGAAGTTCGCCGGTTGTTTCGCTGACAACCAGACCGGTCGCGCCGGTACGGGTTACTCCCACGACGCGCAGTGTGTCACCTACAAGGGCCCGGACAAGCGCTACAAGGGCCGCGAGATCTGTATCGGGTCGAACGAAAACACGATCTCGATCGCCGATGTGACCGACAAGGCGAATCCGAAGGCGCTGTCTCGCGCCGGGTATCCCAACGTGGCGTACGCCCATCAAGGCTGGTTGACCGACGACCACACGTACTACTACCTGAATGACGAGGGCGATGAGACCGGCGGGCTTGTCACAAAAACCCGGACTCTGGTCTGGAACCTGACCGACCTTGAGAATCCGAAGCTCGCAAAGGAACACATGGGCGTAGAGGCGGCGTCCGATCACAACCTCTACATCCAGGGCGACTACATGTACCAGGCCAACTACCGCTCGGGCCTGCGCATCCTCAACATCAAGGACCGCGAGAATCCCAGAGAAGTGGCGTACTTCGACACCGCACCCTACACCGATAACGGCGCGGGCTTTAACGGGGCCTGGAGCGTCTTTCCGTTCTTCAAGAGCGGCATCATCATCGTGAACAGCATCGAACAGGGGCTGTTCCTGGTGCGACCCACCGACCGTCCCGTCCGCCGTTAGGAGAGTCGTCATGCCCTCGCTTCGTGTTTTTGTGCGCATCACGTGCGCGCTTGTCCTGGCTATCACTGCCGGTGTGTCTTCACGCGCCTCGGTTCCCGATCAGACGACAGGCCCTCTCTACGTTTGTGTGCAGGACGACGCGAAAATCGCGATTGTGGATATGGCGGCAGGCAAGGTCATCCGGATGATCGACCTGCAGGCGCTCGGGTACCCGGCCACCGCCAAACCTCATTACATCGTGGTGGAGCCGGACGGCGCGCACTGGTACGTGTCGCTCATCGGCGCAAACCGAGTGGTGAAGTTCAATCGTGCGGGCACGCCGGTGGCGCACTTCGAGATGGAGACGCCGGGCATGTTGTCACTGGCCGGCACCAATCAGTTGGTGGTCAGCCGGTCGATGAGCGCGGTGAACCCTCCCAAGCGAGTAGCCGTGATCGATCGCGCCACGATGACAGGTTCGGAAATCGACATCCTCTTTCCGCGGCCGCATCCAGTGGCTGTGGCCGGAGGATATGCCTATACGGCGAGCCTGGGTGTGAATCAGCTGGCCGCAATCGCGCTGGCCGATGAGAAGGTGGGGATCGTGGACGTGACCGGTCCCACGCACGGCTTCGTGCAGTTTGCGGTGTCGCCCGATCGACGGACCCTGGTGGCATCGACGGAAGTCTCAGGCCAGTTGATGGTGTTCGACCTGGTGTCACCCGCAGCCCCTGTGCTCAAGGCGTCTGTGCCCCTCGGCAAGATGGTGTTTGATCCGGTGTTCACGCCGGACGGCAAGTTTGTGTGGGTGCCGGTCAAGATGGCCAACGAAATCGCCATCGTTGATGCCAGTACGTGGGCCGTGGTGGCGCGCGTGACCGATCCGGCGTTCATGCAGCCGCATCAGGTGGTGTTTTCCGCTGACGGGCGCACCGCGTTTGTGACCAATAACAACAAGATGGATCACATGGCCGACCCAGCCCATGCCGGCCACGTCATGCCCGGCGCCGATGGCACCGCCGCACTCGTGGTGATGGACGTGGCCACACGGAAGGTCACCAAGACCCTTCCGCTCGGCAAGAACCTGACGGGCATGGGGCGGTAGGGCCTGATGCTGGGACGCCGGCGTGTGGTGGCGACGGCGGTCGTCGTAACTGCGGTTCTGACTCCGCTCGCCGTGTGGTCGCAGTCGGCGGCGCCGGTGCCGTCCATCGCGGGCGTCCGGTTCGAGCGCGCCGTGGCGCCATTCCCGGTGGCGCGCGCCGATGGCGCAGCGCATGCGCTGCCGTTCCTGGGTGGCCTTGATGTGCCGCGGCCGCAGTTCACCGACATTGACGGCGACGGTGACGCGGACCTCTTCCTCCAGGAGTACTCGAACAGCTTGTGGTTTTTCGAGAACACCGGTTCTGCCGGCGCGCCCCGGTATGAGTGGCGGACGGATCGCTTTCAGGACATCGACACCGCCGAGTGGTTCCGTTTCATTGACCTCGATAACGATGGCGTGATCGATTTGCTGTCCGAATCGCCGGTCAGTCGCATTCGCCACTATCGCAACACAGGAACAAAGAAGGCGCCGGCGTTTACGCTTGTGGGAGAGTTGCGTGACGGCACCGGCGCGCCGATGTTCATGGATCGCCAGAACATTCCCGCACTGGCCGACATCGATTGTGACGGCCGCCTCGACATGCTGGTGGGACGCGTCGAAGGCGTGGTGGACCGGTACGAAGCCACCGGACCAGGCGTCGCACAATTTGCGCTCATCGCCGAGCGCTATGAGGGAATCGAGATCATCGGCGGCATCGGCATGCCGACGACACGCCACGGCGCCAATGCACTCGCGCTGGGCGACTTCGATGCTGACGGCGATCAGGATCTGTTCTGGGGCGACTTCTTCGAGCCGGCGATCCTGCTGATCGAAAACGTCGGCAGCACCTGCTCCAACCCGTCGTTCCAGTCGGAGCCGGTGACCCTGCCGTTTGCGGACGGCGCGCGCACCAGCGGCTACAACGCCCCCGCTCCGGTGGACATGGACGGTGACGGCGACCTCGACTTCTTTATCGGGGTCATCGGCGGGGCGTTTAATCCGATTCGTACCGGCGAAGACAACTTCTTCTTCTGGGAACGAACAGCGGCGAACGCATTCACCCTGCGCACTAAACGTTTCCTCGACGGCATCGACCATGGGTCCGACGCCGCGCCGGCATTTGCCGATATCGATGCCGACGGCGACCTCGACCTCATCGTCGGCAGCAAAATTGATGCGCAGACCGGGTCGTTCCCGTCGCTGCAGGTCTACCGGAACGACGGCACTCGCACCGCACCTCAATACCGGGCGATGGATGCCGTGCGGTTGGTCGACGCCTACAATTTCACGCCGGCGGCAGGTGATCTTGATGCCGACGGCGACATTGACCTGATCGTCGGCACCTGGAATCAGGACCTGTTGTTCGTGAGAAACGAGGGCACGCCGCAGGTGCCCAGATGGGTGCCCGATCCGGCCGGTGCCATCAAGCCACCGAGAGCCAGTCACCTCGCGCCTGCGCTCGGGGATCTCGACAACGACGGCGATCTCGATCTCATTGCCGGTCAGGCGAATGGCCTGTTGCTGTTCTACCGGAATACGGGATCCCGTCGGGCGCCCAAATTCACGCTGGTTACCGACAAATTGGACGACATCAAAGTTGGCCGGCGCAGCACGCCTGCGCTCATCGATGTGGATGGTGATGGGTTGCTCGATTTGGTGATCGGCCACGAGGATCGCGGGCCGTTGATGGTGGCGCGAAATGCCGGTTCGCGTACCTCGCCGAAGTTTGTGATGGCCGACCCGCTGCCGATGCCATTGCCGCCGATCTCGGCGCCGGCCTTCGCCGACGTTGACGGTGATGGCGTGCAGGACCTGCTCGTCGGCACCACAAGCGGCGGCATGCGCTTCTACCGCGGCACCCGCAACCGCTAAAAATGTGACCAACGGTCGCCAGTCCATGACCAGCCGCACTTCGACCGGCGGCTAGCGTGGCAGACTGAGGCCCATGTCGGCTGTTGCCCGGTGGATCTGTCCGATCGTCATCTCCGCGCTGGCGTGGCACTGCGGCGGAGATCCGCTGGCGCTGCCGCCGCTTGCGGAGGATCCCATCGCGCTGGAAGTGACGGCCATGCGATCCGCACTGGCCGCCAACGCCGCGAAATCCGAGCCGCTTTGGGAGCAGGTCAGGCCAGGCGCAACGGCCGCGCTCGATCTGGCGCAGCAAGCGCTGGCGGCGGGCCGCCGCTGGACGGCGCTCGAGAGACTCGCCGCCGCGCGCGCGAACCTGGTGGCGGCGCAGTATGTGGCTGATCGTCCTGCGGAAGCGCGCCGTGACGTGCCTGGGTTCGAGGCCGAGTGGGTGAGGATGGGTGCCGAGCTCGGGGCATCGACGGATGCGCCAACTGCCAAGGCGTTTGATCGCGTGTACCCGGCGGCTGCGCGTGCGCTGGCCGAGGCGTCAGCGTTTCAGGTGAAGGTGATGTACGACGCCGGCATCGAGTACGGCCGCGCGACCGACGCCGACAGCGGGCTCTTTTATGTGGGTTCCGCCCAGGCGCAGCAGCAGTTCGTCGCTTTCGCACGCACCGTGTTGCGAAGCGCCACACCGGCCGTGACCGTGAAAAATCTTTCTGCCGAGACCGACGCCCTGGAGACGACGCTGCTGGCGTTGTATCGGCCGCCGGTGTCGATCGACCGACACTCGGAGTTCATTGGCGCGAGTTCGGCGCTCAAAGAGGCAAGAGAGCTGGACGCCGCCGGCCTCCGCTATGGCGCGCTGCAGCGGTATTTGCTCGCCGTGTTACGCACTGCGCTGCTGCGTCCCGCACCGGCGGTGTCGGAAGGCCCGGCGATTCGCGCGCGGTTGCTCGCGGTCGCACCGCGCCTCAGCGACTTTTCGAGCGACCACACCATCGCGCTCATGTTTCTGGAGCGCGCGCTCACTGAACTCGATCGCGCCGAACCCACGCCGGCAGCGGTCGGCATCGCGCTGGCTGTGGTGGACGACGTGTTGCCGAAGTACTTCGCCGCCCTCGAAGCGGCGCCGGCCACGGCAGCGCCGCGCACGCCTCGCGTCACAGTGACATTGGTGCGCTGGCCGTTCACTTGAAACCTCTCTGACCCAGCAGGTCTGCTGGCACAAAGCGTGGTCAGGACATACGGCACCGATGCGCGGTTCGTCGTGGAGAACTACGGCGAATCGGCGCTGGCGGCCAAGTACGGCGTGAAACGCTACCCCGCGATCTTCGTCAACGACGTACTGGTGGCCACGCCGAAGGACTTCGGCTTCACCGCCAGTGGTGAAGGAGCCGAACCAGGCCGGTACGCACCGCTCCGCAAGGCCGAGAGCCACGAGCGCTTCCGGGCCGACCTGACGCGGGTCATCGACCTGCTGATGGCTGGAAAGAAGTCGGACGCATCAGCGCTCGCCGCGCCGGTGGACAGCGGCGAGCCTGCCGTGATGCCGGCGCTGAACTTCACCGATCTCAACGGACAGCTCGTCCGTCCGCGCGACCTGGCGGGCAAAGTGGTGGTCGTGGAGTTCTGGGCCACGTGGTGTCCGCCATGCCGTAGCACGCTCGCCTGGCTCGGCGAACTGCAGAAGAAACACGGTGACCGTGTGGTGGTGCTCGCGCTGGCCGTGGAGTCGGACGAACCGCTGGTCAGGCGCCTGGCATCGGAGCTGAACGTTCCCCTGCGATGGGTGATGCGATCACCGGCGATGCTCGCGGCATTTGGCGACGTCAGCGTGGTGCCCACGCTGCTGGTGTACGACCCGCGCGGGCGGCTGGCCGGCACCCACTACGGCGCCCCGCCGACGTTGCATCAGGACGCTGAAGCCACGATCGCGCGCGCACTCACAGCGCGCTGATCACGACGGACCACAGGAGACTCCGAGGCACCGAGGCCGGATCTTATGGTCTTGCAAAAACCAAGCTCCCACTCTCCGCGTCTCCTGTAATCCGTCGTGATCTAGAAGGCTCCTGAACTCCCCGCCTCCTGTGATCCGTCGTGATCACCGAAGTTTGCCGTCGAGCTCCAGGTACACCCGACGGATAGCGGTCGCAGCCTGGCTTGATCGAATCGTCCAGGCGTCCAGGTCGCCAAACTTCGCCTGCTTGACAGCGTCCTCGACAGGAACGCCTGCGGCGTGCAACCGCTTCGCTTCCGCGATGACCTGCACCAACGCCTTGCGCGCCATCTCCAGTTCCTCCTTGAGGATGGCCGGCGACTCTACGAACCCGTGACCAGGCACGTACGTGGTCACGTCCATCGCCTGAGCCTTCTCGATCGTCGCAACCCACTCCGACGGATAGGCCGACCGCATCGCGGGGAAGATGCGATTGAGATAGGCCTCGCTCATGAAGAGGATCTTCTCCTTCGGCAGATACACGCTCAGGTCCCCGCCCGTGTGCGCCCGCCCGAGAAACAGAATCTGAATCTCGATTCCGCCCAACTTCAACGTCGTTTTGTCAGGGACGGCCGTGATTGGCTGCGGCGCCACGCCCGAGGGGCCTTCAAGAATCGCCTTCGAAGAGGGATGCGCGAACGCTTTCGCCGTTGAAGGAAACGCCGCGTTGCCCGCCGTGTGGTCGCCATGATCAGAGCCGATGACGACATGGGTGATGGGTTGGCGGGTGACTTTGGCAATCTCGCGCACCATGCGCAGGGTTTCCTCCATGCTGCCCTGGCCGTCGGCCACGAGCACGCCTTCGGAGGTCACGACAAAGAGGCTGACCGTTGTGAACTTCTCACTGCCGGCCGAACGCAATTGTTCGTACGAATAGACGCCCTCGGCCAGTTTCTGCACCCGCGGGAAGTCCGCCTCGGTGTAGCCGCGCTTGACCGGGTCGCCGGTGCGGGGCACTTGTTGGGGAGCAAGCGCGGCAAAAAGTGCCACGGCCAGAACAAGTCGATGCATGTCGCGCATTGTAATCCCGGCTAGAATTCGCCGCATGCGCGCTCCCATGATTCTGGTATCTGTCGTCGTCTGCGCCCTGCTGGGTTCGGCCGGACCTGGCGCCCAAGAGACGGCTACGGCCCGAATCCAGTTGTTTCTAATCGAGCGGCCTGTCGGCGTTGAGCGCGCGACAACGGTGGTGACGCCAGAGGGTCGCACACTCACCTCCGAGATGGAGTTGGTGGACCGTGGCACCCGCCTCCAGCTGACCGCATCGCTGAGCGTGCTGCCCGACGGCACGCCGCGGCATTTCAAGGCCGCCGGCAAGAGCTATCGATTCGTGAACGTGGACGCCGAAGTCACAGTCACCGGCCAAACGGCGCGGGTGACGTCGATGGGGGAGTCCACGGATGTGGCGCTGCCGGCGACGTGGTTTCCGGCTCGCAGTTGGGCACCCGTCGCCGCGCGTGCGTCGCTGATCGACTACTGGGAGCGTCACAAGCGCCCGGCCAGCATCGTGCTGTTGCCCGGAGATGCCGACAGCCGCATCGAGGTGACGTTCCGCGGCGCCGAGGACGTGCAGGCGGGTGGCAAGACCGTGAAGCTCCGCCGCTACAGTCTGGATGGCGTCGTGTGGGGTCGCGAGACGGTCTGGGTGGACGCCCGGGGCGCGTTTGCCGCGTTAGTGTCGCGCATCCACATCCTGCCGTTTGAAGCGGTGCGCGAGGATCTGGTGGGGGCACTGCCGGCACTCCAGGCGAGTTCGGTGCGCGATCGCATGGCCGACCTCGCGGGTTTCGCGAGTGCGACCGCACCCACCGCTTCGGGTGTCTACGCCCTCTCGGGCGCTCGTGTCATCACTGGTGACGATGTGCCGGCGATCGAGGATGGCGTGGTGTGGGTGCGGAATGGACGCATCGCCGGCGTTGGGCCGCGCGATCGCATGACATTGCCGCAGGGCATTCGCGTCATTGATGTGAGCGGCGCCACGATCATCCCCGGCCTGATCGACATGCACGCGCACGCCTCACAGATCGAATGGGCGCCCGCGTATCTGGCAGCCGGCGTGACGACCATTCGTGACATGGGAGGCGAGGCGCTGTTTCTGAGTGCGTTCCGCAACGAACTTGCGTCCGGCCGAGGGCTTGGGCCGCGAGTGGAACTCGCGGGCCTTGTGGATGGTCCCGGCGATGGCGGGTTCGGCACCGTGGTGGCTTCCACTGCTGCCGAGGGCCGCGCCATCGTCGATCGCTACCACGCGCTGGGTTTCAGCCAGATGAAGCTGTATAGCCTCGTGCAGCCCGATGTGGCAGCGGCGATTGCTGTGCGTGCGCATGAGCTGAAGATGGCGGTGACCGGGCACGTGCCGACGGCACTCGGTCTTGAGGCTGCCGTCCTTGCTGGAATGGACCAGGTGGCGCATCAGCCTCTGCGAGGACAGCCTGGCTCAGCCGAAACCGACCGCATCATCGGTCTGCTGGCCGAGCGCCACACCGTGATCGATCCGACGCAGGCCTGGGGCGAATTGCTCGGCCGGCCGCGTGACGTGCGTGCCGAGACAATCGAGCCTGGCATTGCCAACGCGCCGTATGCTCTGGCGGCGAACTATCGCAGCGTCCTCAACAATCCGCGACCCGCGCAAGCGGCGCCAGCGGTACCGGCCAGAGATCCTGCACCGCGCGGTCCCTCCATGCTGAAAGCAATTCACGACAAGGGCGTGCCGGTCGTGGCCGGCACCGACGGCGCGTTGCCGGGATACAGCCTCTTGCGGGAAGTGGAACTCTACGTGCAGGCCGGGCTCACACCACTTCAGGCCATTCAGGCGGCGACCAGTGTCTCCGCACGCGCGCTCGGTCTGGGCGCGGAACTCGGAACGATTGCCCTGGGCAAGCGCGCGGATCTCGTCGTGCTCGATGCGGATCCGCTGACAGACATCTCGGCGATCAGGCGCACGCGCTTCGTCGTGACGAACGGCAGAATGTACGACCCAGCGCTGTTGTGGCGCCTGGCCGGTTTCCGGCTTTTGACTTCGGCGTCACCAGGGCGCATGCTCCACAACAGGTGATTGTCTGACGGCAACGTTCGGGCTCGTGGTACTGGTTGCCTTCACCCAGATTGCCCCAGCCTTGCTCATACGGCCTGCGTGGGTTGTGCCCGGCGTGCCCGACGTCGTCTGGATGGCCATCGAGGAGGCCATCGCCGAGACGGACAAAGAGCGCACCAAAGAACTTCTTAAAGGGGCTGAGGTCCACGCTCGAAGTGCTGTGGCCGGACACGAAGGCGACGTGGGCCGCCGGTTCGCGTTAGCGGTGGTTCTCGGGCTGCGCGCGGATCGCGAAGGCGGCAGGACCAAGGTCACCATTGCTTCGGAGCTCAAGAAGGAGCTGGATGCGACGCTGGCGCTCGATCCAGAGCACGGCCGCGCCCGCCACATGCGAGGCCGGCTCACCGCCGGCGTCCTGCGCATGAGCCGCCTCACACGATGGTTCGCGACCAGCCTTCTTGGTGGCGGAGAGCTCAAGAAGGCGAACTGGGTGGACGCCGAGCGCGACCTGGCGTTCGCTGAGCTTCAGGTACCAGAGGTCAGCGATCACCACTTGCAGCTCGCACGGCTCTATCGCGACACGAAGCGGCCCCAACTTGCGCTGGCCGAGGTCGAGCACGTCTTGACCATGCCGTTCCAGTCCGCGATGGAGCGGGTGGTTCACGCCGAAGCGCTAGCCCTCGGCAAAGCGCTCCGGTAACGCACCGCCCTGGCGTTATACCGCTGGCGGCGACTGGTGCAAGGCGAAGTACGCGCCCTGCGGATCGGACAGGACCGAAATGGTGCCGTTTTCTCCGATGTCCATCGGGCCCATGCAGACCGTGGCGCCGAGTGAACGGGCCTTCTCGGTCATCGCGGCCGCGTCGGCCACCTCGACGTAGATCATCCAGTGTGGCGGCGTGTTCGGGTCGCGCATGGTGGCGGGAGGAATGCCACCAATCATCGCTCCGCTGTTTTCAATGTGGCCGTAGTCGTTGGGCCCGGCCGCGGCACCCTTGCCGTTTGTGACTTTCCAGCCGAACACGTCGCCGTAAAACGATGCTGCGCCGGCTTCATTGGTCGTTGAGAGTTCAATCCAGCCGACGGCGTGCATCACGCCACCAACACGAACGCCGATGTTGGTCATGGCCTGCCAGATGCAGAACACCGCGCCGGCAGGATCCGCAAGAACGGCCATCCGGCCGAAGTCCATCACGTCGAACGGCGGCGCCATGACGGTTCCACCAGCGGCCGTGACTTTTTCCGCCGTGGCGTCAGCGTTGTCAACGGCAATGTAGACGGCCCAGTTCGGCGGCACGCCATGCGTGAGCTGCTCCGGCTGCAGCGTGCAGCACGCGCCCACATCAAGGCCGTCGATCTGGAACATCGTGTACACGGCATCGGGGCCCATTGGACTGTCGGCAATCGTCCAGCCGAACAAGTCGCTGTAGAATGTTTTCGCGGCGGTCTGATTGTTGGTCGAGAGTTCAAACCAGCAGGGTGAACCGGGAGCGTGTTTGTCGATGGTGGCCATAGGGCTCCACGGTATCATCCGGCCATGCGCTTGCTCACATCGGCTCTGATTGTTGTTGTCGCACTGCCCGTATTCGCACAGCAGCGAGGCGTCGAGCTGGCCAACCTGACCTGGGTCGAAGCCGAGAAAATTTTAGCCGGCGACCAGGTCGTTGTCATTCCTCTCGGAGCCGGGTCGAAGGAGCATGGTCCGCACCTGCGTCTCGACAACGACTACCAACTCGCGGAGTACTTCAAGCGCCGAGTGCTGGCCGAGAGCAACGTTGTGGTGGCGCCCACGATTACGTATCACTACTACCCGGCGTTCCTGAGTCCGGGATCCACACACCTGCGTCAGGAGACCGCTCGTGATGTGGTGGTGGACATCGTAAACAGCCTGACACCGCACGGACCGCGCCGCTTCTATGTGCTGAACACCGGCGTCTCTACGTTGGTTCCGCTGAAAGCCAGTGCGGAAGAACTGGCGAAGGCCGGTCTGCTGATGCGATACACCGATGTGCTGACGATTGCGACAGCCGAAGAGGAGAAAGTGAAACAGCAGCCCGAAGGTACGCACGCGGATGAAATCGAGACGTCGATGATGCTCTACATCGCACCCGAGCGCGTGGACATGAGCAAAGCCGCGAAAGACATCAGTCCGCGCGAGGGCGGCCGCGGCGGCCTTACGCGCGTGCCGGGCCGCGGCGTCGGGCGTTACTCACCGACGGGCATCTACGGCGACGCCACCCTGGCCACGCGCGAGAAGGGACGCGCGGTGGTGGAAGCAATGGTCGCCGGCATGTTGCGCGAGATCGAAGATCTGCGCAAAGCGCCGCTCCCGCCAAAACGTTAGCGCCTAGGCTTTCTCCATGAAGTTCCATGAAGTTCCATGACGACACACGCTATCAGGACGTGACCGGGGGTGGGCGCCGCCTTCGGCGGCGGCGGGAGTGGAGGAAGTCCGTAAACGAAGGCACCGGCTAAGTTCACGCGGAGCTTTCGTTTACGGACTTCCTTCACTCTCGCTGACCCGGCGGAAGCCGGGCACCCACCCCCGGTCACCCTTCATGGAGCTTCATGTCCTTCATGGTGAAATTCCTACGGCCTGAGCAGCCCGATTCCGGCCAGTGCCCATCGGGGATCCCGATGCCCCACTGGCTAATTGGCTCTTTTTCAGCAGAGAAATCTACTATCCTCCTGACACCATTTTCCTGAGGTGCCCATGTTTCGAACGGCTCGTTTCGTCGCGGTGTTGATCGCCCTCCTCTTCTCCTTGACCCCGCTGCCCGTAGCTCAGTCGCGCCAGGACAACGACAAGGCTGCGGCTGATGCCATCAGGACCAAGGGCCTGCCGCTCGTCACCACGCGCACCCTGTCGTTCACGACGTCCGAGGGCACCTGGATGTCGCTCGACCTCTCTCGCGACGGCCGCACCATCGTCTTTGAGTTGCTCGGCGATTTGTACACGCTGCCCGTGACCGGCGGTGAAGCCACGCGCATCACGAGTGGTCAGGCCTACGACATGCAGGCCGCCTTCTCCCCCGACGGCAAGCGCATCGTGTTTGTCAGTGACAGGAATGGGTCAGAGAACATCTGGATCGCCAACGCTGACGGAACAAAGGCGCGCGCGTTGACGACCACCGAGCGCGAGAACTACATGTCGCCAATCTGGACGCCGGATGGTGACTATGTGATCGCCGCCAAGGGCCCGCAGTTGTGGCTGTACCACGAGAGCGGCGGCTCGGGGCTGCAGATGACCGGCGCCCCGGCAACGCCCGCGGCAGCCGGTGCACCTGCGCCGGCCGCCCCGCCCCTGACCGGGCCTGTCTTCGCGAGTGACCCAAAATTCCTGTGGGTAAACGTCCGCGGCTCTGTCCCATCGGGGTTCGTCACCCGAACCCTGGGCGATGAGTCTGATTCCAACTACGACCCGCATCCGGTCGATCGCAGCTCCGCGCGTCAGATCGGCTCGTACCAAATTGCGCAACTCGACCGCGAGAGCGGCCGGCTGCAGATGCGCACACACGAGCACGAGGGCGCTTTCCGCCCAACCGCGAGTCCGGACGGCCGATGGCTCGTGTACGCCACGCGGTACGACGCGCGAGCGGCCCTCAAACTTATCGACCTGGCCACCGGCGAGGATCGTTGGTTGAAGATGGATGTGCAGCGCGACGACAGCGAGGGCGGCGGCGCGCGCGACCGCGACGTGGCGCCAGCGTCCGCCTTCACGCCCGATTCGTCCGCAGTCATCACAACCTATGGCGGCAAGTTCTGGCGGGTGGCCGTCCCCTCAGGCGAAGCGACCGAGATCCCTTTTACCGCGAAGGTCGATCAGCCGCTCGGACCGCTTGTGCGGTTCGACTATCCCATCGACGATCAAAAACTGACCGCGTCGCAGATTCGAGGCGCGCGGCCGTCTCCGAACGGCCAGCGCGTGGCGTTCACCGCACTCGATCGCCTGTATGTGGCGGACCTGCCGCAAGGCAAAGGCACAAGAAAAGAGAAGCCCGCCACGCCCGCACCAACGCCCGCAACTCCGGCCGCAGGCGGGGCTGCGGTAGCTACACCGGCGGCACCCCCTGCACCCGCCACACCTGCGGCTGCACCCACACCGGCCGAGCCTACGCAGACCGCGGCGGCGGTCATCCGCAACGCCCGGAGATTGACGACGGGCACCGATGTTGAACATGAGCCTGTCTGGTCGCCCGATGGCCAGTACATCGCGTACGTGACGTGGAATGACGAAACAGGTGGCGACATCTATCGCGTGCGCGCCGATGGGAGCGGGCAGCCTCAGAAGCTCACACCCGTGTCTGCCTTCTTCGACAAGATCACCTACTCACGCGACGGCTCGCGCATCATCGCGGTGCGCGGTTCCAAGATGCATCGGATGCGCACGCTGGAGGACTTCGGCAACCATAGCTCGGCTGCGGAACTCGAATACGTCTGGTTGCCTGCGGCCGGGGGCGCGCCGACGCGCATCACCTGGGTGGCCAGCGGCGCCACGCAGCAGGGGCGGAATGCGCCACACATTGGTCCCGACCCCGAGCGCATCTATGTGTGGGCCGGGTCCGAGGGTGTGCTCTCAGTGCGCTTCGACGGTACGGACTTCAAGCCGGTGGTGAAGGTCACCGCGCCAGCACCGCCCGGCGGCGGTGGCGGCGCGCCGGATGAGGTGGTGCTCTCTCCCGACGGCAAACGCGCGCTTGTCCGCGCGAATCGCAACGTCTTCATGGTGACCGTGCCCCCCATTGGCGGCGCGGTGCCCACGGTCTCCGCCGCGCCGCCCTCGTCTGTCCCGACGTGGCGACTGACCCGCATTGGTGGCGACTTCGTCGGCTGGACAAACGACAGCACGGCCGCTTTCTATTCGATTGGCCGCAGTTTCTTCCTGCACGATCTGGCGTTTTCAGCCGACGTGGATGCCGTCAACCGGGCCACGGCCGAGGCCGAAGCCGAACGCGCGGCCGCGCCTGCACCCACGCCGGCGCCGGCGCCAGCAACACCGCCCGCGGCGGGCCAGGCCACGACACAGAAGCCCGCAGCGCCCCCCAAGCCGCCCGTCTACGAGTACGAACCGCATCGCGTGGACGTCGAGATCATCGTGGACAAGGACAAGCCGAAGGGAACGATCGTGCTCCGCAATGCGCGGCTCATCACGATGAAGGGCGCAGAAGTCATCACGCGCGGTGACGTAGTCATTACCGACAATCGCATAACGGCCATTGGGCCGTCGGGGAAAGTGGCGATTCCCGCCGGCGCCGTGGTGCGCGACCTCAAGGGCAAGACCGTGATGCCCGGCCTGGTGGACGTGCACGCGCACACCTGGGTGGCCTGGGGCGTTCATCGCGCGCAGGTGTCGCAGTTCCTGGCGCAACTGGCGTACGGCGTCACCACCCAGCGCGATCCGCAGACGTCATCTGAAGATGCGCTCACGTACCAGGACCTGATGGAAACCGGCGAGCTGATTGGCCCCCGCCTCTATTCCACGGGCCCGGGCATCTTTGCGGTGGACAACATCCGGAGCCTTGAAGATGCGCGTGATGTGCTTCGCCGCTACTCGGACCACTACAACACCAAGACCATCAAGCAGTATCTGGCCGGCGACCGGAAGGTGCGCCAGTGGGTGATCATGGCCGCCAAGGAACTGGGCCTCACGCCCACCACCGAGGGCGGGTCCAACTTCACCATGAACCTCACGCTCATGCAGGACGGTTACGCCGGCCTCGAGCATTCACTGCCGATCAGTCCCTTCTACAGCGACGTCGTGAAACTCGGCGCCGCCAGTGGCCTGACGTATACGCCGACGATGATTGTGAGTTACGGAGGACCGACGGGGCTGCAGCACTACCTGACCAGTACAGACCTGGATGCCGACTCGCGCCTGCGCATGTTCACGCCACACGACGAACTCGACAAGTGGAAGCGCACTTCGTATAACCGGCCTGATCAGTATGTGTATCCGCTCCACGCGCAGCAGCTGCGCAAGTGGGTGGAAGGCGGCGGCAAAGCCGGCCTGGGCTCGCATGGTGAAGTGCAGGGCATCGGCACGCACTGGGAGCTGTGGATGATGGCGGCCGGTGGCATGAAGGCGCACGACGCGCTGCGGTCGGCAACCATCGACGGCGCAGAGTCCATCGGCCTGGGCCGCGATATCGGCTCGCTCGAGGTGGGCAAGATGGCAGACCTTCTTGTGCTCGACGCCAACCCGCTGGACGACCTCAAGAATACGGTGAAGATCTCAGAGGTGATGAAAAACGGCCGGCTCTACGACGCGGCCACGCTCAACGAGACGTATCCGCGCAAGAAGGCGCTGGGGCCGCAGTGGTGGTCGAAGGTGGAGCCTACAGTACGCTGACGGCAAAACTCTTCACGGCCGTCGCCTCGTCGTCGAACGATTCGAAGACGAGGAGGATCTTCATCACGCCGAAGAGCCTCGCGCTGCGGTTGGTCATGTTCAGGAGTTTGATGTCGCCGCCCTTTTCGCGCACCGTCTTGAGCTTGGCTACCAGCATGCCGACGCCGGCACTGTCGACTTTGGTGACGCCGGCGAGGTTCAGCAGCAGTTTTCGGCTGCCGGCGTCGAGGAGTGCGTGGACCTTCTTTCGGTACGCGAGGTCTCCGTCGTCGAGCGTGATTTCTCCGGTCAGGTCCAGGACGGTCACGTCGCCCGCTTGACGCTCGTCGATTCGTAGTTTTGAAGTAGTCAGATCCACGGCCGAGATTGTAGCCCGGTTGGCGCCCTTGACCTTCGACGGGCTCAGGTCACCCCGAGTGGGCCGAGGGGTGAAGTTCAGGGCGCCCTACGAGACGCCTGGACGGGCTCGAAGCGGGCGGTGAAGTGCCTGAGCACGGTGGGCGCGTGGGTCATGCGGTAACCGGGCAGCTCAGCGCGCCTTTCGCCGACAGCCGCCACTGTTTCAGCCACGAAGTCGATGTGTGATTGCGTGTAGACGCGGCGAGGGATCGCCAGCCGCACAAGGTCCATCGTGGCAGGCGTCTCTGTACCGTCGGGATGTCGGCCGAACATGACGGTACCAATCTCGACACCGCGCACGCCGCCTTCCAGATACAACGCATTGACGCACGCGATACCCGGATACTGCAACGGCGGAATGTGCGGCAGCATGGCGCGTGCATCGATGTAGATCGCGTGACCGCCCGGCGGCTGGATGATCGGCACCCCTGCGGCTGTCAGCTTCTCGCCGAGGTACGCCGTCGAACGAATGCGGTAGTGCAGGTACGGCTCCTCCACCACTTCTTCAAGCCCGCGGGCGATGGCTTCAAGATCGTAGCCAGCAAGACCGCCGTAGGTGGGGAAGCCCTCCGTGAGAATCAACAGGTTGCGTGCGGCCTCGGCCCACGCATCGTTGTTCATCGCGAGGAAGCCGCCGATGTTTGCCAGGCCGTCCTTTTTCGCCGACATGGTGCAGCCATCAGCGAGCGAAAACATCTCCTGCGCAATCGCCTTCGGCGTGCGGCTCTCCTGGCCCGCCTCGCGTGTCTTGATAAACCACGCATTTTCGGCAAATCGGCACGCGTCCAGGAACAGCGGCTTGTTGAACCGGTCGCACAGCGCGCGCACACCACGCAGGTTCTCGAGCGAGACGGGCTGGCCACCGCCGGAGTTGTTCGTCACCGTAATCATGACGAGCGGCACGCGGTCGCCCTTTTCAGTCAACAGGCGCTCGAGCGCCGCCAGATCCATGTTGCCCTTGAACGGATGCACCAATGACGGGATCCGGCCCTCGGCGATCACCAGGTCCTGCGCCTCCGCCTCTTCCACTTCGATGTTTGCGCGCGTGGTATCGAAGTGGTTGTTGTTGGGGACGATGTGGCCTGGCTTGAGGATGGTGTGAAAGAGGATGCGTTCGGCCGCCCGGCCCTGGTGGGTGGGAATGATGTGCGTGAAGCCGGTGAGGTCGGCCACCACATCCCGGAACCTGTAGAACGAACGGCTGCCGGCGTAACTTTCATCGCCCTGCATCAGCGCGCCCCACTGGGCCGACGACATGGCGCCGGTGCCCGAGTCGGTCAGCAGGTCAATCAGTACGTCCTGGGCGTGCAGCAGAAAGACGTTGTAGCCGGCCTCACGCAGGCGCGCTTCGCGCTCCTCGCGGGTGGTAAACGATATGGCTTCAACCGATTTGATCCGGAATGGTTCGATGATGGTGTGCGGCGGCATCAGTGCGCCGTGCCGGCGCCGCGCAATACGCGGACGTTGCGCACACGCGTGGTGTGCACCCCGTTGCTGAATTCAATGAACATGCCCGGCGCGGCCACCAGATCCGTGAGGATTGCGCGTCCACCCCAGGTGCATCCGGCCACGCGAACAGGGGTGGATTCAAGGCCCTCGGCGGCAAACCAGCCGCCGGCCACCTGGAACCGGCCGTCACCAAGTGCCGCAAGTGAGTAGACGGAGTTCCTGGTTCGCACCACCACCCAGTCGCCGGGCTTGATATCGGCCGCCCACACACCCTGGATGGTGCGGGAGTGGTCTGCGATGCGTTCGAGGGAGTGGGCTCCAGTCATTACCGGTCCGTGTCTTATTATGGTGCACCAACCTGGGAGGAGTTCCAATGCCGTTTTTTACCGTCCGCCGTGCAGCCTTCGCCGCAGTCCTGCTTTTTACGCCCGTTCTGACGTTCGCGGACGGGCAATCTCGCCTGGCGCCGAATGCCGCGCCTCAGGCGGAGCGGCCGTTCGGCACGCTGCGCGATCAGGCCGTGATGCAGCAGGCCTGGCTGAAGCAGCGCCTCGACACGTTTGTGCCGGCGCTGATGCGCAAACACGGCATCGACCTCTGGGTGGTGCCGATGCGCGAATACAACGAAGACCCGATCTTCTCGTCGATCGTCGCGCCCGAAACGTTCGCGGCCCGGCGCCGCACCATCTACGTGCTTTTCGACAAGTGCGCGGCGACAAAAGCGCCGGTCGCCACGGCCTGTGTGGAACGCATTGCCCTGGGTGGCACGTCACAAGGCGGGGTGTGGGAAGCGCGGACGTCCACCAAGCCCGTGGCGGCCGCTGTCGGGGGACGGCAAGCCGAACTCTGGGGTGATGAACAGTGGCAGTTGCTGAAGACCGTCATCGAAGAGCGCAAGCCGGCAGTCATCGGCATCAACCGCTCCACCGTGTTTGCGTTCACCGACGGTCTGACAAGCGGCGAACTGCAGGGCATGACCGCCGCGCTCGGCGCCACATGGGCGTCGAAGTTCAAGGACGCCGAAGGGCTGCCACTCGAGCTCATTGCATCTCGCTTGCCTGACGAGGAAGTGTTCTTCGAGAAGATGACGGCCCTCGTCTGGCAGATGACACAGACGATGTTCTCGGAAAAAGTGATTGTGCCTGGTGAGACACGCACCAGTGACCTGGTGTGGTGGTGGCGCCAGAGGGTGAACGACCAGGGTCTGGGCACGTGGTTCCAGCCAAGCGTCAGCATCCAGCGGCAGGGCGGTGTCACCGGCGACGACCCGGTCATCCAGCGAGGAGACGTGCTCCATTGCGACGTGGGCATCACCGTCGCTCGGCTCAACACCGACACACAACACAACGCCTATGTGTTGAAGGTGGGCGAGACCGACGCACCTGCCGGCCTGAAGAAGGCCCTCGCGAACGCGAACGTGATGCAGGACATCTCGATGTCCGAGATTCGACCCGGCCGCACGGGGAACGAAATTCTGAAGTCGGTGCTCGAGGGCATGACGGCGAAAGGCATCACCGGGACGATGTATTCACATCCGATTGGAGTGCATGGTCACGGCGCGGGTGCGCTGATCGGGCTGTGGGACTACCAGGACGGCGTGCCCGGTCGCGGTGACGCGAAGATCATTCCCTCGATGTGGTACTCGATCGAGTTGCAGGCCACAACGCCTGTGCCCGAGTGGGGCGGCCAGCCTGTGCGCATGGCGCAGGAAGAAGACATGATCATCGCCGCCGACGGCAAGGTGCGGTGGGCGCTCAAACGCCAGGACACCTTGTTCCTGGTGAAGTAAGCGGGTCGAGTGACTAGTCGCCGCGCAGGGCGCGAAGGGGATTGGTGCGCGAGGCACGCCGGGCTGGCAGGTAGCAGGCCAGCATGGCTGCGGCCGACAACACCGCAACGGCCGCACCCATCGTCAGCGGATCCCCTGGACTCACGTCCACAAGCAGACTGCGCATCAGGTGCGTGAGTGGAACCGCGGCGCCGAGGCCCAGTGCTGCGCCCGCGACTACAAGCGCGCCTCCCTCGCGCACAAGCGGTCGAATCACGTCCCAGCGGGTGGCGCCCAGTGCCAGGCGAATCGCGGTCTCTCGGGCGCGCTGCCGGGTGGAAAACGCCATGACGCCGTAGATGCCGAGCACCGCCAGCACGAGGGCGATTGCGCCAAACCCCGTCAGGACGCCCGCGATCAGCCGCTGAGGTGCCAGCCGCCGCAGGACCAGTGCATCCATTGAGTTGACGTCGTAAACCGGCAACGTCGGATCAAGTTCCGCGACCACGGTGCGCAACCTCGGCACAAGCGTGGCCGCATCAGCGCCCGTCCGGATGACGAGCGTCATCGAACCCCACACGCCTCCTGCCGCCGGCACGTAGTAGGTGGGTGATGGCCCCACCGCCGGGTCGTGATGACGCGTGTCGCGCACGAGTCCGACGACGGTTGCCGGGTCTCCACCGCCGCCGCCAAGGTCCAGTTGCCGGCCCACCGGATCGCGGTCGCCCCACACCATGCGCGCCAGCGTCTGATTCACGATGATCACCTTCGGCGCATCCTCATCGTCTCGCACGGAGAAATCACGTCCGGCGAGGACCGGGGTTTCCATGGCGCCGAAGTAGCCGTCGGTCACGATGCGCCAGTCGGCCTGAACTGATTCGGTGGGAGCGAGCCGCGCCGCGCCAACAGGAAACACGTGGAGGCTGAGGTTGCCACGCGTCATCGGCGCGTGGCTCGTGGCTCCAGCCATGGCCACGTCGGGTAGCGCGCGCACGCGCCGGAGCAGATCGATGAAGAACGCTTCCGGCCGTTCGCGCGGTGCGATGTGCGCGGTGACGATGCGCGTCGACGTGAAGCCGAGATCGACGCTCTGCAAATGACTCAGGGTTCGCATGGTCAAGCCCGCCGCGCTCAGCAGCACCACCGAGAGCGCCAACTGGCCGACGACCAGGGCGTTTCGTGACCAGTGGCTGCCCGCTGCCACAGACCGCCCTCCGTCGCGCAGACCGCGAGTGACGTCGAGCCTGGCCATCTGGCGTGCCGGCGCAATGCCGGCAAGGACGCCCGTGACAGCTGAAACGAGAAACGCAAACGTGAGCGCCCAGAGGTCCACGCCAATCTCACCAGCGCGTGGCAGATCTGTCGCCAGGGTGGTGCGCCATAGACGCATGCCGCTGAACGACAACGCCACGCCAAGAGCGCCGCCGACGCCTGCGAGCAGCAGACTCTCTGTGAGCAACTGACGAAGGATCCGGCCGCGCCCGCCGCCGACTGCAGCGCGAACGGCGATCTCTCGTGTCCGCGCCGAGGCGCGGACGAGCAACAGGCTCGAGAGGTTCGCGCAGGCCACCAGCAGCAGGACGCCTACGGCCGTCAGCAATAGATACAACATGCGTGGCGCACCCGGGCCAACCACCGATTCGGCGAGTGGCGTGACTGTGACGCCCCAGCCTCGGTGGTGATCAGGGTAGTCGCGGCCGAGCTGCTGGGCGATCGCCGCCATTTCGCTCGACGCCTGTGCAATGGACACACCTGGCTTCAGTCGCGCGTACACGTTCAGATCGGCGTAGCCGCGACGGTCCTCGGTGAAGGGCACCGCAGGCAGCAGGACGTGGTCTGTGGTGTTCAGGCGATCTGGCGGCGCCACGCCAATGATCGTGTGCGCGCGGCCATCAATGGTCAGCACGCGGTCTAGCACTTGCGGGTCCGCGCCAAATGCGCTCCGCCACAGGCCGTGCGACAGCATCACCACCTGCCCGCCGCCCTTCTCGTCGTCTGTTTTCTGAAACGCGCGGCCGAGCGCGGGCGACAGTCCCAATAGCGGGTACATGTCATGCGTGAGCCATGTCGCGTCGATGTGCCGCGGCTCGCCCAGTCCCAACACTGTCACGGCTCCAGTGCGTTCGGCAGCCATGGAGGCAAAACTCCGGCTGCGCACCTGCCAGTCGCGATAGAGCGGCAAAGAGACGGAGAACGCGTCCACCCCCCGCTCCTGATTCGACTGCGCGAGGCGCACCAATCGGTCCGATTCAGCGAATGGCATGGGTGCCAGGACAACGGCGTTGAGGGCGCCGAAGATGGTGGTGCTGGCGCTGATGCCGATGGCAAAGATCAGAATCGCGCCAAGGGTGAACGCCGGAGTTCGGCGCGCGACTCGAAAGGCGTATCGCAAATCCTGTCCGGCCTGCTGGAGCCAGAGCGGGAACCAGACGGTGCGTGCGTCTTCGCGGACGGCTGCGACGTTTCCAAACGCCATGGCGGCAGCGCGGCGCGCTTCGTCTGGGGAAAGTCCTTCGGATCGGCGTTCTTCGGCATCAAGTTCCAGGTGCTGGCGAATCTCGCGCTGCAGGTCGTCGTCGCCCTTGAAGCCGCGCGTTGCCATCAGGACCTCGCCTGGCCAGGCCGGAGCAGCCGTGTCATGGCCTCTGTCAGTTGCGCCCACTTTGATTCTTCGGCCCGCAGTTGCGCGCGGCCTTTGGTGGTCATCCGGTAGAGCTTCATTTCGCGGCCCGAGTCCGTGGCCTCCCAGCCGGAAGTAATGCACCCGACCTTCTCCAGGCGCTGCAGAGCCGGGTACAAGGAGCCGTGCTCGACGGTCAGCACCTCGTCCGTGACAGACTTGATGTGTTTGACGATCCCGTGTCCATGAAGCGGACCAAAGACGAGCGTTCGCAGGATCAGGAGATCCAGTGTGCCCTGGATGATGCCGGGTTTCTTCGCGGGTGTTGCCATGGTAGGTAATCTACTATACGTAGTAGATTCCCTTCCAGTTCTCACAAAGAGCCAATGAGCCAATGCCTCTGGAATTTCGTAGCGCGGCGTGGGTCTCAACGCCGCGGTACACTGGCGGCCTTCCGCCTTCGCTGAAGCTTCGGCGGACCGCCGTAGCCTTGGCGGAGGCTGGTGAGACCCAGGCCGCCCTACGAGGAGGGGAGTGCAAATGAAGAGCAAAACGATCCTGATCACCGGCGGCACAAGTGGAATCGGCTTGGAGTCCGCCGCCGTCCTGGCCGGCATGGGCGCCAGGGTGATTATTGTCGGCCGCGATGCAGGTCGCTTGGCGCAGGCGCAGGCCACCATCAAAGCCCGGTCGGGTGCGGATGCTGCGGCGTACCTTTGCGATTTTGCCTCGCTGGCGGCTGTGCGACAGCTGGCCGACCAAGTGTTGCGCGATGTCCCGAAGCTGGATGTCCTCATCAACAATGCGGGCGCTGTGTTCGCGCGTCGCACGCTCACTACCGATGGACTCGAAGCCACGTTTGCCGTCAACCACCTCGCGCCCTTCCTGTTGACGCAGCTTCTTCTGCCGCGCCTCAAGGAGAGCGCTCCGTCGCGCATTGTTACGGTGGCGTCGGGCCGGCACGCGCACGGCACCATGGACTTCGACGACCTGGGCTTCACCCGCGGCTATCAGATCCTGCGCGCCTATGCCCGGTCGAAACTGGCGAACGTGCTTTTCGCATCGGAACAGGCGCGCCGACTGGTGGGCACGAGGGTGACGTCGAACAGTGTGCACCCCGGTCGCGTGGCCACAAACATCTGGGCCGGCGCGCCGGCGTGGACGAAGCCGCTGATCCGCTTCTGGCTGAGCAGGACGTTCATTTCCGTGGAAGAGGGCGCGGCCCCCGTGATCGCGCTGGCCTCTCGGCCCGACCTTGACCAGGTGACAGGCCAATACTTCAACCGGCTCGAGGCCGCAGCTCCGTCAGGCGTGGCGCAGGATTGGGATGTGGCCTCGCGGCTCTGGCGCGAAAGCGAGCGCCTTGTGGCCGCAAACACTCGGGCTTGAGGAACAGCCCGAGGCTTGGCGATGAGCCTACATCATCAGGCGGCGGGCTTCAGGGATCTGCGTGAGCAATTGCTCGAGACGTCCGGCCCAAAGCGCGCCGGGCAAGCGCCAGGCGGCGTAGCCAGCATCCCGAACGAGGACACCGCCGTGTGGCCACGCTTCGAGCGCACGGATGCGATCGGGCGTCAACCACGCGTCTCTGACGCGCGGTTCGGCTTCGACAAGGATCCCGCCCGGCGTCGTCAATCGCAGCGTCGTCGCGTCAGGAACATCAACACCAAGGCGGCCGGCAACGCCCGCGTTCATCAGCGGAGTCACAGATGGCGCGCGCCACACAATCAGCGGCCCCGCTGATTCGCGGATCGGCCAGACCACAAGCGTGAACCATTCGCCGGTCTGACGTGAGCCCGTGCCGGTGCATTCATGTTCGGCAATCGTGCAGGGCAGCGCGTCAACAAAACCCTCGAGGCCGATGCCCCAGATGCGTGCGCCATGCACATGCAGGCGCTTCGAAAGCGTGACGGCCGCCGCGTGTGCAACCGGTGCAAACGGCACTGGGCGGGCAAATCCATGCGCCTGTGCCCAGCGTTCCACGCCAGACGCGCGCAGACGTTCACGGAAGAGTCCATAGCCAAGCGCAGCAACAATCGCGACGACGATGGGAAACCAGTTGGGCACGCGCGGTCCGTTCAGGTGACGGGCCGCTTGAACACGCCGGCGGTGACGGCCTTGCCGCGCACGTGCGTGGCCATGGCGGCCATGACCGCTGCGCGCGTTTGCGGCACCGTTGCGCCTGCTGGACCAAGAGCCGGAACATCGATCATCGAGTCGAGCGCGTAGAGTTCGAACAGGTACACATGCGCCGGGCCAGACGCGGGCGCACCGGGTCCGCGATAGTTCGGCCCGGTCACGCTGATCTGCCTTGAACCATCGGCCATCTGCGCACCCTGTGGCACTCCTTCAGGCAGCGATCGCGCGGCCGCCGGAATATTCCACACCATCCAATGCAACACATCGTCAGTCCCCTGGCCGGCGGCGGCGGAGACGTCGTGGACGATCAGGGCGAAGCTCACGGTGGTTTCGGGCACGTTGTCCCACGAGAGCGCCGGCGAAACGTCGCCGCCCGCTTGCGTGTACTTCAGCGGGATCTCCGCGCCCGGCGCCCACGGCGCGGTGAGCGTCATGATCTGCACGCCGCCGCGGCCGCGACCGCCCCCGCGCTGGCCGCCCGCGGGTGGCGTTTGGGGCGGAGGCCCGCCGGCGCGCTGCCCGGCCGCCTGGCCGACGGCGGCGGCACCAGCTGGTGGAGGCGTTTGCGCCGGCACGAGCGCCACGGCCACAAACACCAGCATCAACGCGAGAGTGATTCGTGTGGTGCGCATCGGCGTTTCCCTGCGTTGAGTCATTTGAAGGTGGCCGGTTGCGTCTTTCGCCACGCGTCGTACCGCGCGCGCAGGGTTTTGACGGGGTTGAGGTTTTCACCTTCGCGAATGGCGCCAGGCCCACGATTCTCCCCCGGCTGCGCCACGGTCAAGTACATCGAGTACTTACCGTTGTTGTGCGAGTCGCCGTTGGTGTCTTTCGGGTCCGACATCAGGATGTAGGCGACGTGCGACGTCTTGCCGTCGCAGGCGTTCACCGGGCGCGAGCCATCAGTGGGCCACGGCGGGCACGAGCACCGGCTGTCGCCGCCGGACCCGTCGGCCGCCTCCATCGCCGCCATCACGCGATCGGTCAGGGCGCCTTTAGTGGCAAGAAACGCGGCGACAGCGTTCGGCACCACCATGCCGGGCCGCAGGATGTTGCCCTGAATCGAGTAATAGATGTCGGTGCCGGGCACACGCCCCTGCACGTCCTGCGAGACGTAGCCGTTGCCCAGGCCGGAGTGTCCTGCGCTTCGACCCTCAAGGTCGAGGATACCGAACTGGCGCGACTGGAACGCCGGGTCGGCGCTCAACATCGCGATGATCTGTTTCGGGTCCGTGCCCTTCTGCAACTCGCGGAAGACCAGCATCTGATTCTGATGCGTGCCGTCCACTCCGGCCTGGCATGCGGCCACGCCCAGGCCAGGGACAATCACGGCCTGCACGCCCATCAGGAACTGGTCGTTCTGGTTCACGCACGTCGCCGAGGCAATGACGACGCGTTTGGTGGCCAGGTCGACGGCGATGACAGACCAGGTGGCCGAAGCCGTCGCAGGCAGGAGGCATGCGACTACCAGGGAGACAAGAACGAAGGCTCTGCGCATGCCGGGGATTATAGCGGCTAACCAATGAGCCATTGGCTCATTCCAGTGAAGGGGTATTCTTGCGGGTAGAGAAAAGAGGCAATCATGGCAGCACGAAAGAAAGAGACAAAGTTGAACGATGCGGCGGAAGCGGTTGGGCACGCGCTCGGTCGCGTGGCGAACGTCGCCACCCGCGCAGCCGCCGGTGCGAAGTCGGCGACCAAGGGAGCCAAGGCTTCCGTGAAGCGCGCGAAGAAGGCCGCGGGCAGAACGGTGAAGAACGTCCGCAAGTCGGCAGACCGAGCGACCAAGCGCGTCAAGAAGGCGGTCAAGGCCACCAAGAAGAGCGTGGGGCGGTTCAGGCGTCGCTGACTACTGCAGCCGCTTGGTTGCGAGCGCCCGCACGTCGGCGTCGGGGTCCGTGCGGGCGATGCGTTCCAGCACATCGCGGCTGAGGCAGCCGAGTCGGCCGGCGGCTTCCACGGCCATCCACCGTACTTCTGCGTTCGTGGCCGTGAGCTTCGGCGTGATGTCCGCGCATGTTGCCGGGTCACGGCTGGCGGCCAGGCCCGCAAGGGCTGCGACAACCTCGTCTGGATCATGCGAATCGAGCGTGCGGCGCAACACCTCGCGTGCCTCCGGGTCTGGCGATTGGCCCAGGCCGGCTGCGCCATACGTGCGCGTGCGCGGATCGGCAAACGCCCGCTGAAGCAGGGGCGTGGTTTCCGGTCGGCGCAGACGCCCCAACAGGTCTACCAGCACCACGTCCAGCGGCGCGGCCTCCGCCTGCGCGATCGCCACCGGCAGCACACGGTCAGTGTGCGCGACCAGCCAGGCCAGTGCACGATCGCGTTGCCGCAGATCCGGCGGCGATCCCGCCCGAATGTGGATCGCGGCGATCTGGCGCACCACCTCAGGATCGAGCGTCATGCCAGGATCGCCGCGGCATCGGCCGGAGGGAACACATTAACGACTGCGGTGGTGAAGGCGGCGAACGCGGCACCATTGATCGTCGGGTCTGCCTGGAACCGAAGATGTAAGCCGCGCACCAGCGCGCGCGCGACTCGGGCTTCAAACGCATCCTTGATGAGCTGCATCCGGTTCTGAATCTCCGGCGCGGGATCGTAGTTCATGGAATCGAGTGCCGAATCGGCCGGTGCGTTGGCGACGTAGTACGGCACTTCACGCATCAGCGAGTACATCTCCGTCTCGTGGTAGCCGTAATTGTCTTCCTCGCTGACCCGGGCGTCGCTGCCGGCTCGCGGACGAACATACCCTGGCATTCGTCGAGCCGACGCGTCGTACAAATCCAGTCCGTACGTGGTGCCCATCCCCTCGTACGTGTTGTGTCCCCAGACTTCATGCACGACCGTCGGCAATGCATAGGCCGGGTTGGCGGCCACCATCTGCATGAATGCGTCACCAACAGCCGCGCGCAGGTGCGGCGGGTCGGTCATGGCCACAATGCCCGCACCGCGTTCGAAGATGCCGCGCGCTTCGGCACGCAGGTGCCGGGCCGTGAGGCCGAGCTCGGGGTGGTTGGCCGCGACCCACGTCACAAACGCGGGGATCGAGACGGTATTGAGCGTGTTGTTGAGCGTTCTCTCTTCCGCGCGCGTCATGGTTGCCGTCTGTGGCGCGATTGACCCTGACGCCACTTGTGCGGCCTGCTGCGCGGCAATCTCGGCCGGCGTTGGCGGCGCCGATCCTGCCGGCAGGGCCGCCGCAGCAGCCGCCGTGTTGCGGGCGATCATTTCATCAGCTTGCGCCTGCGCCATCTCGGCCTCACTGGCCAGACCCTGCGACGCCGCGTCAGCACGTGCACCGACGCGCTGGATGCGCTCAAGGAGGTCACGCGCTTGCGTGACAAACGTGCCTCCCGCCTGCGTCGAATTCGCCGGCAGCGCCAACAGCATGTCGCCCAGATGGTTGAAGCCCGCGTAACGGGCCACCATTTCATCCCGCCTGGCCCTGGTGACGGTCATGAATGCGCGGAGGGTGGCCTCGGCCTGTGGCTGGGTCCACGTGCCGCCGTTGACCAGCAACGGCCGGATCTCAGGGTTGACCCAGGGGTCGGCCGCGTCTGGCTGATCGGGCAGCAGGAGCACCGCACCGGGCACAATGACGTGCTCGCCGGCGGCATTGACCGTGACGTCGCGCGGATTCGCACGGGCAATCGCGCCGACGTATCGTGCATCCCCGTACACCTGAACCGCGATCGCCGCCAACGTTTCGCCCGCCACCACCGTGTGGGTCATACGCGACGACCCGGCAGGAACAAAAAACAGGGGACCTGGCTCGGCTGACACCAGGCCGCGTCCGATCAGGTCTGACGCGCCAAAGCCGCGAATCACGCGCGCGGCCACCGACGCGGCATGGCGCTCGGCCCCGCCGCGATCGGTCCGCCGGCCGGTGCCACGCATCTGCAGCACGTGCGCGGCCTCGTGCGCGGCCACTTCCACGACGGGCTGCCGCGCGAAGCGCACGCCGCCATTTTCTGTCACCGCCTCGGCGCCGGTGCCACTTAACGACGGGTCGATCGTCGCAGGCGCGTCGAAATTCGGGATGCCAAACGCCGAGGCGATGGCGCCTCGATGAGGGAACGAGGCCAGCGGCTCGACCGGGTTCGCTGCACACCGCGGGCACGTGCCTCCGCACGCGCACCCCGATGGCGAGGGCCGCCGACCCGACGGGGTCGTCGCGGTCTCACGACCTCCCCCCGCACTCACACCGCGGTCATGTCCGCTGCTTGCTTTTGTCCCCGCGCTGCCGCGCGCGGCCGCCATCGAGGCACGTCTCATCGGGTCCGCCTCACTTTGGTTTTTTTGCCTTCTTCGCTCTGGCCCTGGCGACCGCCTTCTTGCGCGCCGGCTTCTTCTGGCGCCTCGGGTTCGGCGAATCAAGCAGCCGCTTCGCCGATTCAGCCAGCTTGGCGGCCGCCGCACGGTCGCCAACAATTTCCACGAGCTTCGCTGAACTGACTTCGAGGATGCCTTCCACATCCACGATCCCGGCCGCGATCAATCGCCTGCGGAGCGCGGCATCCATCTCGAGCTTGGTCAGCGGCGTCCGCGTCGTCGGAGCCGGTGCTGGTCCCGGCGTTGGATCGGGCCTCGGCTCCGGCGTGGGTGTGGGCGCTGGGCCGGGTGTAGGCGTTGGTGTCGGGTCTGGCCGTGGCGTGGGTGATGGCGCTGGCGTCGGTTTCGGCTGATCGAAGATGACCGTGCCGGTCACCGCCACCGATCGCGGGATGACGCGTACCGGCATCGTCAGCGTGATCTGGAGATCCGCGCCGGCGGCGACCACGATTGGATCTCTCTCGAGCAGTACCTCGGCACCGGCCGCATCCAGCACACGGGCCCGCAACTTGCCGAGCCGGGCCAGGCGCGTGGTTTCATCCGCATCGAAGCTGTCGCCGAACGCGCCGTACTTGTCGCTGCGTCCCAGCGCCGCAGCCTGAGCACCGGCCGCATTCACCAACTCAACAGCGAATCCTGCCTGACCCTGTCCTTTGCTGTTGACGAGCCGTCCGCTGATTGCCGCACCTGCATCGGGCACGACGGGCGCGACACTGCCAAACGCCTCGGCGCTTGTCGTCAGGAACTGTTGTGTGACGACGCCGGCCTCGGCCTGTGCCGCAAGCGACCGTGTCTTCGGATGATCGGCGCCGATCTTTTCCTCAAGGCGGAAGCTCTCCGTCTGATACGCACGCGTGACCGCCACCTGCGTGGTGTTCACCTGCAACAGCGAGGTTGAGGTGTAGCCCTTCGCAAGTGCGTTGACCTCGGCTTCCGTGAACGCATCTGCGTCGATCGTGCCGCCCAACTGCGAGGCCTGCGCAGACAGCGCAGGCGCTGCCATCGCGCCCACCTTCACCGGCGCTCCGGCGGAATCCTTGCAGAACGTGGAGTCGAAGACGTGGTTGGGCGTATCCACGGTCTTTGGCACATGAGCGCCTGTGGACACCGGCTGCGCGAGGATGCAATGGTCGGCCTGGTTTGATGCCGTCATGTTGGCGCGAAGAGCGATGGTCAGCATCGACAACGTGCGCGTCGCGTCTTCGCGCAGTCGTCCGCCGCCGGCACGAAGCGTGTCTCCGATGAGCACCGTATTGCAGAAGAACGGATCCCCCCTGTAGACCGCACTCGTGTTGCCGGAGTAACCCAGATCGTCCAGGCACACCACCGCCTGTGCCATCAGCGATCGGTTGACGGCGTCCAGACGCACATAGTTGTCGGCGAAGATCGTCTCGCCACCGGGCAATGACGCTTCGGCGAGTGTGGGGAACCGCTTGCTGTTGCCAAGTTTTCCGCCGGCCATCCGCGCGATCAGGCGATGCATGCCGCCGAGGTTGCACAGCAGCACGCCGCCAAACGCCGTGTCGATGAACCCGAACCGTCCGGTGAACTCACTGCTCAAGTGATTGTTCGCCACCGACACCGGCCCAAACGCAAACGCCGTCAGCGCGCGTCCGGCTGGCTGGTCCACGCGATTGTCATGCACACGCAGCGCCGGCTGGCGGCCACTGGACGTGGAGAGTTTGCTGACGGTCGCTCCGGCGAAGCGGACATAGATGCCGCCGCGCAGACCGGCGCGGCGCTTCTCTTCGTAGTCGGGCGTCATCGCCCCGTTGGCCGAGATCGTGTTGTCGGTGATCTCGACGTCATTCCCCCAGCCGACAAACACGCCGCACGACGGGTCGATGGCCGTGGCGCCGTTGTCGTTGATGTGATTGCCTCGCACAGCCGCCGACTCGACCATGCCGAGCGACACGCCGCCGCGGCCAATCTGCTCGGCCTCGGCCAGCATCTGCGGCGTGAACGGATTGCGCAGGTTGTGGTGCAGGCGGTTGTTCAGAATCACCAGGTCGCGCACCGGATGCGTGGCCTTCACGAGTGGCGTCAACGCGAGATTGAGCAGGGCCGCATCCACGAAGGCCAGCAGCGAACCCTTGGCGTTGTTGGTAGGGAGTGTCACCGCCTTGCCCGCCAGTTTGGTGCCGGCGCGCAGGGCGAAGCCGATGCCCGACAACCCCATCATCGAGACGTTGTTGGCCTCAATCGTGATTTCATGCAGGAACGCCTGCGCCTTGCCGATGCCCGGCCGAGGGCCGATGGTCACTGCGTTCACCAGCACGCCCTTGTCTCGTGTCTCGGTCACCTTGAGCACCTGGTACTTCGGCGCCACGTCCAGGGCGTAGGCCCCCGGCGCCGACTTCACACTCACCAGGCCGGCCGTGTCACTGCGATCGGCTGCGGTGCTGGCATCCGCCTTTGCGTCATCCAGATACACATCGATGCCCTCCTGCGCGATGCCGGCTTCGTTCTGCACCACGGCCAGGAACTGACCCGACGCATCCACGGTGACCGGCGCAGCCTTGGCCACGGCGCGATCGCGCAGGATGGGCCCAGGCGGTGGCGCGGGGTCGAGGTCACCGCCGAGGGTGATGCCGTTGCCGGCGCCGCCAACGATGTGGTTCTCGAGCAGGCGCACGCGCTCGGATCCGGCGCGCAGATGAATGCCGCCAATGGCGCGATAGGGCTGCTTGGGCACCAGCAGCGACAGGCCAAACGTCCACACCTTCGTGGCGTACGCCTTCACCAGGTCGGGGAAGCGATAGATGATCTCCGGCCGAGCGCACGGGTCCGCCGGGTCCCGCGTCGGATCGTCATCGGGCACATCGGGCTCGTCAGGAGTGGTGTCGACAAATGGCATCAGCACCAACGTGTTGCGCTCCACGAGGCTATCGTCGGCTTCGAGCGAGATGGTGGTCAGTCCTGCAACCGTGTCGAGCAGGTGCAACCGGTTGTTGGCGATGTGCAATTCGGCCGCATCGTTGGCCCGGATGCAATGCACGCGCGACACCATGCGCGTATCTTCAATCGTGACGTCGCGGCAGCTGCCTTCTTTCAGGCCCTCGATGAGCACGGACGTGCCGTCAAAGGTCAGCAGGTCAACGTCGCATACCCGAATGCCGACGCAATCGACGAAGTGCAGAATGGGATCAAAACGTGCCTCCGTACGCGGCAGCACCAGCGTGCGGTGCTCGCAGCCGTGAATGGTGATGTTCTGTTTGCCTTGCAGCGTGAGGTTCGCGCGGTGGAGCCCGGGCAACAGGCACAGCTCACCGCCGGCGGACGGCAGGTGCGACGCGGCTTCTTCAAGCGAGTTGAAGTCGCCGAAACTCGTGACGCCGTTGCCCACAAGGAACGTGCAGCACACTTTCTGGTTGATCAGCGGCCGGAAGCGCTTGCGGCAGTCTTCGATGCTTCCCGAGACGGTCGTGTCCTGCTGGGCGGTCCAGTTGATCTCCGCCAGCGGCACCCGGTGATAGACCACCCCGACTGGAGGCGCGTCATCCACCAGTACCTGCGGGTTGGCGATTTCCCCGGCCCGAACGGTAAACGTCCAGTAGTCGCCGCTGCGATAGTTACCGGCCGCGGGCGCGTCGAACGCCAGCCGGATGCCGTCGCGCAGTTCCACCGGATTCGCGGCATTGGTAAACGCCGAGATGTTGGCAATGCCGTTCCACAACCGGAAGAACACCGAGTCGGTGGTGGAGGGCAACGTTCCAAAAGTCGCCGGCGATGTCAGCGCCAGGTCGTGGTCGGTGTTGAGAGAGGCCATGGTGCCGTAGACCACGGTCCATGCGCCCAGCAGGGCGTCGTACTGCAGCGCCTCGAGATAAAACTCGGTGAGTCCGGAGTTGACGATGGCCGCGCGGCCGGCGTCGATGATCACGCGATCGGGATCGGTACCCGTGTCGAATCGCCCGCGTCCCACAAGGCCGCCGTTCCACTGGCTCCACTTGAACTTCGCCGGGGCCGCCGGCGGCGCATCCGCGATCTCAATCCGGTAGAGATGATGTTCAAAGCCCGTGTAGCCGCCGCCGCCCACGACGGGGCAATCACCGGCAACGCTCACCAACGGTGCGAGCGACGCAGTCAGCCGGCCTTTGGATGCCGGGTCATCGCGGAGCTTTCCCAGAATGGTGGTGCAGTCTTCTCCGTCGGCGAGTCGCAGCAACCGGACGCGGAAATTGACGAACGCACGTTCAGAGGTATCGGGACCACCAAGCGCCGCTTCGATCAGCCGCTGCGGATACTGGAAACCGTGGAGCGCCTCTTCCGACACCTCGAGGATCACGGCATCGCGAGTGGCATCGTTGATGCCGCCGACCACCGGGGTCGGCGCGGAGATCGGTGCGCCGAAATACGTGGCGATCCGTTCGACCGGCGCATCCGGGTTGGGTGTTTCGCCCGGCAGCCGCGTCAGGATGCCATCGGCCCACGCCCGCCCTGGCCGAAGCATCACGTGTACGCTGCCGCCGGTGACTTTCGCCGACTCGACGCGGAACCCCTCGGGCTCGGTGGCGGGCACCGCGCAGACGCCGGCGCCGATGATGTCGCGGCCGGCCTGCCCGTTCCAGCCCAACCCGATCAACTCGCCCTCAGTCATGTCGGCGTCGGTTGTCACACGCCCCTGCTGGTGCAGCACGCCGCTGATGTTCCGCAGCACGCCCTGTTCGGGCTCGTCCACGCCGCGCTTGTGCTCGTGTGGGTCGAAGTTGAGAACCGAAAAATCGCCTTTCATCGCGTCCCCTTTGTCATGTCACGGTGACCACGAGCGGTCTCACGCCGACAGGCATGAACTCACGCAGCCGCACTTGCAAGTTGGTCCATTTGTGCGCATTCAGCAAAAACCCAAACGCGCCCATCTCATCGTCATCCGGTCCCAACTCGCGTACGCGCCGGTCGGTCTCGCGCGCAAGTTGGGCATAACCCGGGTCGTTGAAACGCCCGGACGTGAAAGCAATGCGCGCGTCTGTCGCGCGCACGCAGAAGTGATTGGGCGGCAGCCGATCGGCGATGCCGCGGAAGGCGGTCCACTTGATGCAGCCGCGCTGGTTGTCGAGCACCTCGAACTGCTGCGTGAAGATGCCGCCAAGGCCGCCCACGTCGGCGACACGCACGGCGCCAAAACACGTGAGGCCGTCGAAGTTGAGCGCGGCCCCCCAGGTGGTGGCCGGGTTGGTGGCGGCGCCGATCGCCAACGGCCCCGCAGGCGCGTCGGTCACGCCCAGCCCGGCATCTACGATGCTGTCTGAGATGTCGAGGCGATAGCGCTCATCGATGGCGATGGAGCCGACGATGGAGCGCTGGATGACGATGTCGGGCGTGGGCACGAACGCGTCGACGTCGGCCGGGGCGGCGAATCCGTACCCGTCAACCAGTCGCAGCGCGGGCTGCATGGGTGCGCGGTCGCCGTTGCGCAGACTGTGGCCGCCGGGGGCCAACGTGCAGCCGATGAGTTCGAGTCGCGCCACTGCCGCGCGGTTGATGAGTGCCTGGCCTGCCGGGAACGGCGCGGCTGTGTCGGGCGCCAAGTAGAGTCCTTCAAGCCGCACCTGCGGCGTGAACGGAGTGGCCGCGCCTGCGGCGACGGGCCGCATCGAGAGCGGCTGGGCGAGCAGCACAATCGGCCGGTGATCGCCGGCGGCGCGAATCGTCAGCGACTGCGCAAGTCGGAGCGAGCGCGTGCCGTCAACGGCCGTGCCCGGCAGCGACGACAGGTCGATGCGATGCACCAGGCTGTCGTGAATCTCGATCACGACGGGAGCTGTGGCAGTGGCCAGTCCACCGAGCGCGGCCTGCAGGGTGACTCCACCGGTCACGTCGCCCACGCGCCGGAGATCCGTGCCGGTCACCGGCGCAGGAACGAACCGCGTCACAGGATGCGCACCCACCGGCCCTGCCGCACCGTAGGTGGTGCTCACGAACATTCGGGACGTGAATCCGCCGCCAGCGGAGACGATCAACTGGCCCGCTTGTGCGGCCGTGTTGAGGCCAATCACCACGCGACCGATGTCTGGGTCGATGACGATCTCGCCGCTACGCACCGGGCGACGCAGACCTGTTTCCCAGGCGCAGAGGTTGTCGCCGCGGAAGAGCCATTGCCATTCGGTTTGCGGCGCCGGTGGAACCAGCAGCGGCGCCAGCGTCTGCGGCATGAACAGGTGCAGCCCCACGTCGCCCAAATCGAATCCAGTCGGAGGTGTGGCGGCGGCGTTGTAGAAGTCCACGCGTGCGTACGCCTCTGGGTGGCCCGCCGGGGTGCCACTTGTCAGCCGCGCGTCGAGTATCGGCCCGGGCACGGCGTCGGGTTCGGTCAGCGGCGAGACCACGCCACCAGAGGTGCCGGGTCGCAGAAAGCCCGGCCGGCTCGTGTTGAACAGGCGCATCGGCATGTCGAGCGGATGCAGGTCGAAGCGCAGGACGAATCGCGCGAGTCCCGCTGGTTGTGGACCGAGGTTGGTGATGCCCTTCGCGAGCGGCAACACGCGCGGCAGACGATACGCGGCAAGCCTCCACAGGAAGATCGCCAGGTTGGGCAGGTTGATGCGACGGGCGCCGCCGGTGGCGGGCTTCACATCGGCGGTGTACGCAAAGTTGTCGAAGGGTGTGCCGAGCAGTGCCAGAGCTGCCGGATCCCTTAGTGGTGCGGTCCCTCCGCGGGGCACCGAATGTCGGGTCAGCGCGGGGTCGCCATACGGAGGCTCACCTCCGGCGTCAGGCCGCTGGTGGTTGAGGTGCTGTGACCAGCCGAGGTTCTCGCGCAGTTCCACGCCTCGGCATGCCCAGCCGGTGAGATTGACCGCGAGCCGTTCGATCGCACCGAGGGTGCCTTTACGGCGACGCAACGCGATCGTGTCGGCCACATCGGCTCGCAGCGTGCGGGGATCACCCTTCAGATGGCTGGTCCCGAGCAGATCCGCGAGGTACGCGATGACCCAGTCGTCGCAGGTATCGATAAACAGGTCGTCGTAGAGTTGCTCGATGTTCTCGTGGAGCGCTCCGAACGGCGCTTCGATGGCCGCCAGGTACGCGCGCAACTGATTGGGCGGCGTCTGCTCGGCGTCGCGCGTGCGATAAATCTCCGGCAGGCGCTCGAAGAGTGGAACGGTGGGCACACTCATGCGCATTCCCCTGAAGACGGTTCGGCCACGGCCGTGAGCGTGACGTGTGCCGCCGTGACCTGCAGCAACTCATGCGGGCTGCACGGCATCACGGCTGCGACCGGGCGCGGCGCCGGCGGCAGCGAGAGCGTGGCCGGGTCCGTCACGCCTGCTGCGAAGCGACCGAGGCCCGTGACCTTGCACCACAACACGCCCGCCACATTCTGCAGGTGACCCTCGATGCGACTCGCGTACTCGCGTTCGCCCAGGCGCCGCGAGTGAAGGTCGAACAGCCGGGCGAGGGCGGCGCGCAAATCGGCCTCGACCTGATCCTGACGGTAGCTCGCGTTGCGGGCGAAGCTGACGTCCACGAAGCCGTAACGCAACAGCGCCTGCTGCACGATCATCGGGAACCGGTCCGGGCCCTTGCAGCGCTGCGCGTGCGCGAGGGTAGCGCGCACGTCGCTGAATTCGGCTTCGCGACCAGCCTCGAGCAACACGCGCAGGATCACCGCCGGCACACCGGCATACAGATCCCACGCCGCGGCGGCGGTCACGACGCCAGGCACAGACAGTGTTTCTGTCTCGTAGTCGCGGATACTGACAAGTCGGCCCAGGCTCTGCACTTTGCCCGGCGCAGCCTCACGCGCCTTGCCGGCTTCTTCAGGCTCCGCACCGCCTGACACGATACCGGCGAGCGACACCTTGTCGAAGCCGCGCGGCCGCTCACTCGCGGTGGGCGTGGCGCCGGGTTTGATGGCGCCGTACGCACCCACGCCACTGCGGTAGCTGGCGACGACGTTCTTGAGGCCGGAGGGGAGTCGTGCGCCCGTCTCACCGTCGCCAAACTGCACGAAGCTCTGCCCGTCGGCATCTTCCCGCACGATGTAGATCTGTGCGGTGGAGCCGTGGCCGTAAAACGCATCCACGCGCGTCCAGAGGCGTCCGCCCACCCAGACTTCGAGTTCCGGCGCGTGCGGAGGCACACCGCCGCTCGACAGGAAATACGTCATCGGCTTCTTCGGCAGAGGGAAGGTCTGCCACATCTGTCGGCTGTCGCCGTTGCCGAGTACCGCGTCGCGTTCGGTCTTGCCCTGTGACGCGTCCACGAGATTGCCGAGCACTGTCACCGTGGGCGTGGCTTCGTCGAAGTCTGCGCGCACAAACGGCTTCGGCGGCCGATCGAAGCTGAGCGACCACATCTTCGGTACGTCCGGAGTTGATGTAGCGAAGTCGCCCGCCTCATTCGTGCACACAAGCTCCACCGAGCGGCCATCGGCGTGCGAGAGGTAGAGGCGCCGGCCGGCCAGCGCCTGGGCCTGAGAGACCGTGCCCCATAAGCGCAGGGCAGCCGTGCCATTCGCGAACCCGCTGCTCGCTGGGCTCGACACGGGTCGCAACGTCAGCGGGGGGCTCGTGACTTCATGGATCCGATAGTCGCGCACGTCACTGCCGGGCGAATCCGTCATCGCGTGTTTGATCAGCGGCTGGTTCAGCGTCAACAGCGTGCTTGGGCCATTGAGGTTGCCAAATCCGATCGTCCGCGCTTCGATGGCCGTGACCGTGCGGACCACGCTGACCGCGACGGTCGGCTGGCCGGTCTTGCTGACTCGCGTCTGCAGCACCAGGCGCATGCCCCGGTGCAGGTCCGGTACCTCCGTGTCGAGCGGCAGCAGTGTGGGAGTGAGCGTGATCGACGCGCTGGTGTTCGTGCAGTTGTGGTTGGCGTCCACGTGTCGCTCGAAGGAGGTATCCGACTCCTCGGCGCCAGTGATTTCGCCGCTGTTGTTCGTGGTGTTCGCCACGGTCTTTGGCGGCGCGTTGTGGCCCAGGTGCCGGAAGGTGCGATTGATGCGATACGCCTCCACCGGCTGGTTCCAGGCCGCCTGAAGCGGCGCGTCAATGTCCACAAGCACGCGACCCAGTAACGGCGTGACCTTGGTGACCTTCACCACCTGCGGCGCTTTCTGCGACGACAACGTTGATCCGCTCGACGTCCACGGGGGCTCGGGGGCCTGCAGCAGCAGTCGGTCGCCGGCCTTCAGTTCTAACGTCGTCAGGCTCGTGGCATCGCTCTCGCCGTCCACACTGGCGACTTCAAATGAAGTGGCGCCTGCGGCAATCTTCGACGCGTACGCCCGCGGGCGATACAGATGGAATCGACCCAGGTGCGGCCACGCGGTCAACTCAGCGTCGGTCTGGAACTCGGCAGGCGTGGGCGCCGTTTCGAGTTCGGCCTTCACCACGAACCCTTCGTGAATGGTCACCGGCGCGGTGCCGCGAGCCTCGAACGCGAGTGTGGCCCGGCCGCCGATGCCAGGCGCGAGCCGGTATCCGGTGAGCCGGACAAGTTCCGCCACGCTCTCACGCCACGCCGCCGTGCGCAAGTACGCTTCGTTCGCGTAGTGCTCCTGATAGAAGGTCAGGATGTCGCCAAGGATGGCCGCGCCTTCCAGAAGTGCGATGCCGGGGTCATCCGCCTCGCGATGCGTCCACGCCGAAAGCTCCGGCGCCGCATCGATCCCGCGCGTCATGACTTCGACGAAATCCGCGTAGCGCCCGATGCGGTACGCGATGCGCGGCAGCCCGGGGCGGTTGTTGGCCCGGCGCGGAAACACGAACGGGTCGGTGATGAGGGGATTGCAAGCCATGGTCAGCGCCGCCCTCCCTGCACGTCGAAACGGATGAGTCCACGTTCAAGATGGCTTGGATCATTGGCGAGCAACACGATCTCGTCGAACGCCATCTCCAGCACCTCGGTGCCGGGCACAGCCGGCAGCGGCGTGGCAAATCTCTTCATGGCAATGCGCACGATCCGATCAACGCCGGCAATCTGGTGGATGCGGCCTTCAATCGTGCTGCGATGCAACGCCTGGCCGAAACTCCACTCGTCGGGATGGAAGAACCCGCGTCGTCCATCGGACGTCCAGCCGTCGGAGAACTCCTGCTCCAGCACGAAGCGCAGGTCCTCGCGCCAATACGCCTCTCCCGCGCAGACCACCACACGGATGTCCAGCGGCACGTACCGTGGCGGCCGTAGCTCAAGGTCTTCGCCAATCAGCCGCACGGCTTCCAGATGGTTGGCGATGCGAGGACGGAGCTCATCCCACAGCGCATCCGAGCGCGGGTCGCCCAGTGCCGTGAAGCCCGCGGGGTCAATCGCGATTCGTACTGTGCGCCAACTGCCCGTCCACGCGTACCGGGCGACCGCGCGCGAAACCCCGCTCACCTCCTCAGCGCGTTTCACATAGTCGGCGATCGTCACCGCACGCAACTGGCGCGCGCGAAACGCCTCGGGCGCGTTGCGACGAATCCGTTCGGCAGGTTCCGGCTCCCGTCCGTCCGTCACGTCGAACGGGTTCGTGGCGGCCACCACCGCGCCATTCAACGCGCCCGTGAGCGCCTGCACGTTTACCAACTGGTCCGCACCGATGTTGCCGGCCGGGCCTCCGCCAAGTTGATACTCGGCGTGCACTGTGGCTCCGGGTGGCAACAGACGACCGTGCGTCCCGTTGCCGAATCGCAGCACGCTCCGCTGCCGCTCGTCGGTCTCCACCATGTAGTGGTCGCCGTTTTCGGCCGAGTCGTCGCTGTGCACCAGGCTTTCGACCTCGTCCCAGGTCTCGCGCGCACCACCCACCAGTTCCACTTCGAGCCACATCGTGGAACGCGCCGGGTCTTCGCCAGTGGGCGCCGCTCCGGTGGCCGGTGGCAGGTACGCGAGCGGTCCCTCGTCTGGCAACTCCGCGCGCACCCAATCGCGTCCGTCCGCGAACCGGTTCGCCCGCTCGTAGTAGCGATGCTTCACCGAGTCCGTCTCGGTGGGCAACACGCTGCCGGGCTCGTAGAAATGCACTTCGAGCGGCCGGCCCTCGTGCACCGGCACCAGGTTGCCGTAGAAGATCGAGACGTCCTCCACTGCGGTCGGCGGCGGCCCCGGGCAGAACGTCGTGAAGCTGTAGTCGAAACGCAGCGCATCCTCTTCGCGCCAGTGCACCCGCACGATCCACGCGCCGGTCACGGGATCAAAGATCGACTCGGCCGCACCACGGTCCGGATCAGTGCCGGCTAGCAGGCGCAGCAACTGGCGCTTCGACCGGCGACGGCCAGCCACGGCGCCCGTCAGCGGATTCAGCATTTCGGCGAGGAGCATCTCGCGCCACTGGCCACCCCGTACCAAGTCTCGAAGCGCATCGGCCTGGGCCTGCGACGCCAATCCCGACACCGGCGCGATATCCGCCGAGGTGCTGCCCGCACCAAGCGCCGGTCGTGCGTTCCGCCACGTATGCAGGCGAAGCCGGTTCAGGAGCGGATCGAGTCGCTGGCGTTGCGCCGGCTCAAGCCGTTTCTGGCGGCTCGCGAAGAACACCGTCTGGTCATCCGCTACAGCCGCGCCGGTCCACACCACCAGTTCCTGGTCCGCGAGTGTGAACGGCGCCTGACCGGCCACCACATCAACCGCGAGCCACGTGCTGGCCTGATTGCCCTCATGCAGGTGGTAGTCCACGAGCCGGGCGTGCCGCGCCAGCGACACTCGCTTTCGAGTAGTCCCGAGATAGGCCTCCGCCATCACCCGATCCTGGTAGTCGCTGAGTTCGTCAGCGGCCGCCGCGAACAGATCGATCAGCACCTGATCGTGGTCGGCTTCACTCGTGCTGGCCCAGCCTGGCACCCGCTCGGCCATCGCCACCATCAGCGTGTGGCGGAACGAGTCGTAGTCTTTCGCGAGGTAATCGATTGGCGGATTCGGCGCCGGCGGCCGACCACCCAGTACCGGCGCGCAATCGTTGGTGAAGCAGCCGGGCCTGAACTTGAAACCAATCGCACTGAAGAACGGGTCGATCAGGCTGGCGTTCCAGACAAGCTCGATGGTGTACGTGGAATAGTCGCCAACCGGCTCGATGCGCAGTCCGATGCGCGTAGCGTCGATTCCAGCGACGGCCGTCACCTGCACCTGCCCGCTCGCGCTGCCGGCGACGATGCGTGAGCCGCCGCGGATGCGGAAGATCTGCCGCGCTCGCACGGGATCGCCGGCGATGTCGGCGAGGATCGCCGGCACATGCAGGCCATTGAAGAAGCGCAGATCGATGTCTGCGTGCGCAGGGTTCGCGCCCGGCGGCAACGACACGAGCGCGAGCTTCAGCCCGTCGAGTCCGCGACTGCGCAGAACGTCTGCTCTGTCGTCGACGAGATCGGGGAAAGGAATGGCGCCCATGGTGATTCGCTATTTCGAACTGCGCTGGAACTTGACCACCCGGCTGTCCGGGCTTCCGGCCGGCCGGTACTTCACGCTGACTTCGAGAGTGGCGGCCGCGGTGTCCCACACCACATCGATGAGTTCAACCGTCAGCCGATGCCCCAACCATCGCGACAGGCCGTTGGTGATGCGCGCCTTCACGACGCCGCGCAACGCCTCGGACGCCGGCTCGAACACAAGCCGGCGCACGCCGCCGCCGAACTCCGGCAGGAACAGCCGCTCAGCCGGACTGGTCAGCAACAGCTGCAGCAGTTCGTCGCGCACATGCGCTCCATCGTCTTTTGGCGCCGCCGTGCGGCCATCGCTGCCGATGTGGAACGGAAACGCGAGATGACGTCCATTCGAGAGGGCCATGACTAGGTGCCCGTTGCTTTCTGCTGCACTTGCATCACGATGGCGGTGCCCTGAGGCACCTGAGCTGCGCTGAGGCACAGGCCCACGCTGTTTTGCAGCAGCACCGGCACGTTCTGCACCAGGGTCTGTGTGGCAGCGGTGACCCAGCGGATCGTCACACATGGGGAATAGGCCACCGGCGTGAACGGGCAGCCGACCACCGGGTGAACGTCGGTTTGCAGCAAGGCAGGCGCGCCGTCAATCAGCGCCACCGTGTTGCTGGTGAGCAACTGCGCCATCCCGCCATGCGGGCACGTCACGGTACTGGCGGACGTCAGGATCGGGATCATGGCGCCGCTCCCAGGCTCATGGCGCCGTTGACGAGGCTCACGCCCGCGGGACCCACTTTGATCATGCCGTTGTTCAGGGAGATCGATTGATTGCTGATCTTGATCTCACACGCGCCGCACTTCAGCACGATCTCTGTGCCGGTCATCGTGATCTCCGGTCCACCGGCGTGCACAAGCTTCAACTCGTCGGCCTCATCATCGAGGATCACCTTGTGGCCGTTCTCAGAGACGATCACGCGAACGCCGGCCCCTTGCGGGTCGGGCCGCTGCCCGGCGGCCCACCACGCGCCCGACCAAATCGGATGGTCCAGTTGCCCCGCCTCGAACTCGATCCACACACCCGAGCCCACTTTGGGCAACATGACCACACCGTGTTGGTCTCCCGCGAACGGCGCGGCCGGCAACGCCCATCCGCTCGTCGCTTCGCCGAGCACCGAGGCGACGGTTGCCTTGATGCGGCACTGGTTAATCGGGTCGTCCACGTCGGTGACGATGCCGCGGTATTTGCCGAAGTAGCTCGACCCGACGCGATCGACGAGGCGTTCGACGGTTTGGGCCAACAAGTCGCTCATCAGAACACTCCTCCACCAATGGCTGCGCCGGCTGCGGCCGAAACCTCGGAGACAGAGTTGGTTCTGGCTTCCAGTTCCTGCGTGTAGAGCGACGGCGTGATGCGGTGTGTGACCTTGGAAATCAGGTAGTCGCCGCTGTAGGGCGTGGCGCCGGCATCCACGCGCACTTTCTGGTACGGGGTCAGGACGCCGGCATAACAACCGGGAATCACGTGGCTGGTGAGCGCGTAGACGTAGCCGTTTCGGCGCGCGTCGGCGGTGGCCGCCGCGGCCGGATCCTCGCGCGTGTTGTCGGCGGGATTCAGCAGTCTCATCGGTGACAAGTCGGCAGGCACCGCCGGGAGCTGCCGCATCAGGCCCAACTCTTCGGCGCTGGTTGCAAAGGTGGTGACGCCGTGGTCATCCACGCGCAGCACCTGCGCCTGTGTGCGGCCGCCACCGTTGGGGTCCTGAGTCACGCTGGCGCTTGAGAGGTTCCGCCCACTGCCGAGTAACACGAGTGGTGGCAGATCCGCCACACCTTCAGGGTCGGGCAGGAAACATCCGATGCTTTTGCCCGGTTCGTCGCCAGGCAGCACATAGGCGTGCCGGTCATTCGCGCTCGCCAACTCGCGCAGGAACTGGAGCACGGTGCCTCTGCGCGTGGTGGTCTCGGGGTTGGCGTCCGTGGGTTCGACCCTGGTATCCCGGATCTGCGCGAAGCGGGCGAACAGTTCATCGACGATTTCGCTGTGGCGGCGATTCTCGAATGGCGGCTCCACTTCCTCGTCGCGATTGAGGAATGCGCTGTCGTCACGCACCACCATGGTGGCCGTGCTCTGGCCGGGCTGCGAATCAAGGTCGGCGTCGATGCTGACGAGCGGTCCGTCGATGAGCGGCGCGAAACGCCCGGTGCCGATATCGAACTCCACGCGCACACGCGAGAAGGGCGCGGTCGAGTCGCCGGGCCAGCCCGTCCACGCGCCCGCAGCATCGAGGCTCAACGCCATGCGGATGTGCGCTTCCCAGAAGGCGTCCATCTCCTGCGTGACTTCGATCTCCTCGATGCGACGCAGCTCGGCCTCGCTTGCAGCGCGGTCGCCGAACCAGACGCGGAAGCGTTGTTCGGGCATCTCAGGTCCTCGGCACGATCACGGTCTCGCCTGGTGTGTCCACCAGTTCGCGTCCGTCAAGCGCGGTGTTGGCATCGGCCACGTGCCAGAACTGCGTCGCATCGCCCGTGCGGGCCTGCGCCAGCAGGTCGAGCCGCTCTCCGGCCTGCACCATTTGCGGGTCGCCGGTCGCGGGCGTCAGGCGGCGCAACTTCAGCGCCGTCACGGTTTCTCCAGTGGACGAGGTGGTCTCGACCGTCGAGACCTTGTGGTAGCGGGAGTGTGGGAGAAACATGGCGGCTCCTACAGCGGGATCAGTTCGACAATTTGTTCAGCGGTATTGGCCAGGTTGGCGATGGCCTGGGCTTCTTTCGCGATCGTGGAGTATTCGAGCGCGCCCTTCGCCAGCACGTCGTCAGAGCAGTCGTCGAGCGCATTCACACTCAGGGTGATATCCACCTCCGCGCGAACGGGGTTGAGGATGGCGTCGTATTCGAGTTCCGAGAAACTCATGGAGTCGATGGTGACCGGCAGCACGCGCGCGAGGCCCCAGATAAAGAGAATGCGCGGGTACTTTTCGCGCGGGATGGGCTGAGCGGGAGCGTCATCAGCCCCGCCGCCGCCGACCGCATCGCCAATCGCATCGATGGCCGCACCCACCAGGCCGGCGATCTTCGAACTCGGCAGGACCATCTTCTCGAGGGCGGCGAGTTGTGGGCCGATGCCGAACATCTGCGCGAGCACCTTGCCTTCGTCGAGCATGTTGGCGGCGCTGAAGTGCGCCTTGAACGAGATCTTTTCGAACGTGCGCTCACCGGCCTGCGTGGTTTCGCGTTGGATGGCGCCGGTGGGTCGCGGCGGGATCTGGAGCGTGCGCGTGAGTGACTCCGGGTTGAACTGGAAGATCACCACGTTCGGGATGGGCCCGATGAGTGAGGTGCCGTATTCGATGAGGGCGCCGCGCAACAGACTCATGATGCGTCTCCGAGAATCCTGCCGGCGATTTGACGTGCGATGCCTGTAGCGAGATCGTGTGGCTTGCCCGCCTCGGTCGTGCCACCACGCTGCGCTGCCAGCTCACGCGCGAGGGCAGGGCCCAGCGCCCGCGCGGCCGCTTCAGCGGTGTCTGGAGCAAAGCCCCGCAGGTCCAGTTCCAGCCGGTCAATCCGCACCCGTCGGCGTCCCTGTAGAGGCGCGCTCATCGCGTGGTCCTTTGCGCGGCCACAAGCGCCGCATACGGTCCGAACTGTTCCAGGCTGGTGGCGCGCTCCAGTTTGTCGAGCTCGCGCTGTACCGCCCGCACCACCGCGGCCATCGTCAACCGCCGCTCCGCGCCAACCGAGGCGCTTTGCAGACAAGCCTGGAACACGATGCCGCGGATGTGGCCGCCGGCCAGCGCGAAGCGCTGTGCCAGGAAGTCGAAGTCCACGTCGCTGGCATCAACCCCTTCGGGGATGACGCCACGCCAGATACGCAGGCGCTCTTCGGCGCCCGGCATTGGAAACTCGACCGCAAAACGCAGCCGGCGCAAGAACGCGTCGTCCAGGTCCTTCTTGCGGTTGGTAGCGAGGATGGCGAGGCCCTTGAAGCGCTCCATGCGTTCAAGCAAGTAGCTGATTTCGAGGTTGGCGTACCGGTCGTGCGCGTCCTTGACCTCGGTGCGTTTGCCGAAGAGTGCGTCGGCTTCGTCGAAGAACAACACGACATCGGCGGAATCGGCGGCGTCGAAGAGTCGCCGCAAGTTCTTCTCCGTTTCGCCGATGTACTTGTTGACCACCTGCGACAGGTCGATGCGGTAGAGCGGCAGCGCCAGTTCCGACGCAATCGCCTCGGCCGCCATCGTCTTGCCGGTGCCGGGAGGGCCGGCAAACAACACGGCCAGTCCGCCCTCGTTCCATGCATGCGCGGTGCCCCAGTCATAGTGCACCCGCGTGAGGTTGGTCATGGCCGCGATGATTTCGGCAATCTGCGCGTCCTGCGCGGCGGGCAGCATCAATTCATCGCGGCGGAATCGCGGCGTGACGGGCTGTGCGAGTGAGCCGAGATCGAGATCGGCGCGTGCGGCGGCCAGCATTTCGTCCATGCGCGGTGGCCGGCCCAGCGTGGCCAGTTCACGGCCCACTCGCGCGATGCCCGCTTCTTCGTAGCGGAAGCGGCGCGCCAGTTCCGGCAACTCCGCCGCTGCGGTCGGCAGGGCGCGTCGCCAATGCGCCAAGCGTTCTGCGTACGTCAGTGGCGACACCGTGATGGCCGGCAACGTGGATCCGAGGCCGCGCAAGGCCGCGCCCTCGTGCGCGCCGACGAACACTGTGAGCGGAAGGCCCGGCAGCGGCGGGGCTTCGGCGACCGGGGCGGCCGGATCGTGAACGGACGTACTCGTGAGCATGGCGGCCGGCAGATAAACGGCCTGGCCACGCAACCACGCCACCGTGAGCGCCTGTGCCATCTGATCACGCGGCAGGGCCACGCTTGGTCTGACCGTGCCGATGCCGGCATGTGCTGCACAGGCAGCGGCGACTTCTGCCAGCGGCGCGCCGATGGCGCCCAGCACCGGTACCAGTCGCATTCCCGGCTGCGCGTGGGGGTCGCTGTCGGCCGCCAGTGCGGCTGCCACTCGAGCGATCGCCGCGTTGTCGAGTGTCGCCAACGCCTGCGACGGCACAACGGTTTCGAGCGCGACGGGCAATTCGGCGTCGGCAAACAGCAACTGGCCCGCAACCAGCGGAGGCACACGCAGGGGTGCCTGCCAATCGTGCGCTCCGCCCGATGCCTGCGAAGCCAGAATGCCGTAGCGCATCAGTGTGTGTGCCGGGTCGAAACACCGCAGCACTTCGTCGGGCTCGTCCCACAGGCGCTGCGCCAATGCGAGCGTTGGCACGGTACGCGAGGCGTCGTTCAGACAACTGGCGATGACCGGCCCCGCTGCGCTGTCAACCACGGGCAGCAGCGCCACCGCCAGAATGAAGCGCTCGACGGGCTGCAGTTCGAGTTCCCTGACCACCCATCCGAACGATCCGCGGATATCGCTGTCGCCCGAGTCGTCCGGTTCCTCTGCCGCCACCAGTTCGCTCAAGTGCCGCGCCGTGACGTCACTTTCGAAGAACGCACGCTTGTCGGCTTCGTAGCGCATGAGATCCAGCGCGTTGGTGGCACCCGGTTCGCGCCAGAGCCAGCAGACTTCTCGACGGAGGCGCCAGGCGACCTGGCCAAGCCAGTACTGCGCGAGCACATCGCCACCGTGCACGCCCGGCAGGAATGCGATCGTCCTCATGGCACCACCACGCGCGGGCTCGCGTTTGCCTGCTGATTGTTCACGCGAAGGATGGCGCGGTAACTCCCAGCTGGTACAGCGGTTCCCACCCCGGGGACGGTCAGTGTCTTCTGGTCCGCCGCTGTGTTTACCACGTCAAACTGGCGGACGGTCACGCCATCAGACTCGCGATACAACAACACGATCACGTCGTCTTCGTTGTCACCAAGCAGAAGCCCCTGCAGCTGAAGATTCCCGGCGACGAGGGTGGCGCCGGTCACCACCGGCAGCAGCTTTGCGGCGAGCAGATTGCTTGACCGGGTACGCGTTGGCGACAGGCGGCGTCGAACCACCAGTGGCATCTCACCTGCCGACAACGTGCCGCCCGAGGCGATCGGTGCGCCCGGACTGCCCTCGGCAACCACGACGAGCCGATCGATGCGGCGTTCGACGACCGTCAACATGACATCGCCCAGCACCACTTCCATGTCGGTGCCGGCGACGTCGGTGCCGAAGATCGTGAGCGTGGCCCCAGGCTCGAAGCGTGCAGGTTCCACACGATCGAGTTGCGCACCCATCGACGGAATGACATCGATCTGCACGCCGTCACGCCCGATCACCGTTTCAGGCGCCGTGCTGTAGTCCACGCCGACGAGCAGGGAACCGCGCGGGACGGCGCCAGGCACGATCATCACGGGTCTCACCTGGAAGGCCACCGACAACCGGTATCGTTCGCCATTGCCCTGCATCAGCTTCGAAAGCAGTTCGGAACTCGAGTCTTCGAATGTGAGTTTCAGCGGTTCGGGATTGTTCTCGAGCGCCAGGCGCACGTTGGCATCAACCAGCGAGTCGATTGGCAGGAAGGCCAGGTCCTGCAGCGCGGTCAGGCCGAGACCCAGCAGATCGTGGGCGGCGGGGGAATCGCTTCGCTCCCTTCCGTCAAACGCCGTGAGCAGGAACTTGAGCACCAGCCACAATCGGGGCGGCTCACCGGTGCCCATGGACTGGTTGCGCATATGTCCGTCGAAACTCACTTCGTACAGGAAGAGGTTGAGCTTCGCATTCGCGTCCGTATCCGCGGCTTCTTCCGGCTTGCCGATCTCAACTTCGAACCCGCGCCGGATCAGGTGATCCTGCAGCAGGCGGGTGACGGCGCCGATCGCCATGGAAGAGTCTGCGAGCGCCATGGTCAGATCCTGCGGAGGGCTCGCCGTGAAAGGGCGCTGCGCTGCGGACGAGCAGCGGTGGCGCGAGGGGCGGCAGGCGGTGCCTGCGGGCTCTGGACGGCCTGCACGGCCGGCGCATCCACCCGCACATGAATCGCGCCAATGGAGACTTCAACGATCTCGTTTCGAGCCACAGGCGCCGGCGACAACGGCGCCACCGGAATCATTGCCGGAGTGGTGGTCGCCGGGCGGGCGGTTGCGTCGGGTACCACCGATGCCGCTTCTGTGTGGCCAATCCGCTGAGAGGGCAGATCATCCCCGAGCCTCTGACGGCGAGGCGTTGCGTCAACTTCGCGAGGCGCGATCACCTCGCGGGTATGCGCCGGTGCGTGCGCGACTGACGCGCCAACTTGCTGCGCCACGGCGTCGGCCGCAACCCAACGCATCGCAGCCCTCACCATGGCCTGGCCGAGGTCGGGCGCGTCGTCGGCCGTCATGGTCTCGGCTCGCGCTGCGGCTGGCTCGACTGGCGGCTGCTGTGCGACACGCTCGACTCGGGTGGCCTGCGGAGCAGGCGCAGCAGGAGTGATCGCTGCGGCTCGCGTGATCGGTGCCTGCGGCGATGGCTCGAACTCTGACGTTCGCTCCCGGGTCGGCCGCGTCTCCAACCGGTCGGTGGTCTGCGCCGCGCGCGGCGCCATCGTTTCCGCCCGAGTCTCCTGGTCGAGTTCAACCACGCCGGGCGGCCGATGCGTCATGGCGCGCCCCGTGGCACCGGCGCCAACGCCCGTCGCTCGCAACAGTGCATCGAAGTAGCCCCTCATCGGCCGTCCTCAATCAGCGCGATGTATCGCGCACGACGCGCCGGTGGCACGGCCAGCACTTCCGATTCCGTCCAGCCGTAGTTCGATGCCAGTACGTGCACGTCATGCATCAGCGCGCGTTGTCGCGCCACCAACTTCGCGAGCGCGATGGATTCCAGATCCACGTCCACTTCGTTGGGCGCATCGCAGGCAGCGCACCGGCACGCAACCGTGAAGTGCACCAGGGGATCCGCCGCCGCGAGGGCGTCCGCCAGCGTCGCCTCGTCGTCTGGCCGCGCGTTACCGGTGAGCACCAGCGAATTGAGCATCAGGCGAACCGCGTGTTCCCTTGAGGCGGGTGGTGCCGCCAACTGCGCCTTACGCCACTCGCGCAAGTCGGTGCCGGTTGGTCTGCGCATCGCCACGGCGCGGCCGTCGGCCAGGCGCACATGCAGCGGACCCGAGTCGGATGCACCTGTGGGCAATGCGCGCCAGGGCAGTTCGAATTCAAAGGACTCGCCGCAGCCTTGCGCCACACAACGCGCGGTCAGCGGAAGGGCGTCGCCCTGTTCAGTCAACGTGACGAGTTGCAGCAGGGCGGCTGTACGCTCACCGACGGGTTGCTCCCACCAGTACGCGGGATCACCCAGCCCGGCACACTGCGAGAGAACAGTGGTGACCAGACCGGGACGGTCTGCGGCTCCGAAGTCCACGTCCAGATCCATGGCTTCGCCAAACGGACGCATGGCTACCCTCAGCCCGCAAGGACAGGTTCAGAGGGTTCAACCACATCGAGATCGCGCTCCCAGCCTTCGTTCTCAAGCTTGAGCGTCTGAATCGCGATGGCATTGGCATTGGCGTCGAGGTCGGGCAGCGCCTGGAACTCAGAGACCCAGCAGCGATAGATCTTGTACGCCAGCACCACCTGACCGGCCTCGTTATAGACCTCCAGGATCACGTCCTTGCGGAAGTCTTTCAGGCTGACCTCGGCGCCAAGACCGGCGCCGACATGCCACACCTTGTTGGCCCAGGCCTCGAACTCCAGGTCGTGCGTCACGCCGCGTTCAAGCGTGATGGCCTCGTACTTCGTGCGGCCGGGCGACTTGCGCGACGTCGAGGGGTCGCCGCCTTCGCGATGTTCCACCACCTCGGTGCTGCGCTTGAGCGCCCCGCACTTGGCGACGCCAGCCACATAGCGTCCGTCCCACTTGAGACGGAACTTGAAGTTCTTGTACGGGTCGAAGCGATGGGTGTTGACGGCAAACTGGGCCATGATTCGACTCCCTTATTGCAGATCGCCGGCGATCTGCTGAATGGTGATGACAACAAATTCAGCCGGCTTGAGCGGTGCGAAGCCGACCATGATGTTGACGATGCCGAGGTTGCGATCGGCTTGGGTGGTGGTTTCCTTGTCGCACTTGACGAAGAAGGCTTCCTGCGGCGTTTTGCCCTGAAACGCGCCCTGACGGAACAGGCCGTTCATGAACGCGCCGAGGTTCAACCGAATCTGAGCCCAGAGCGGTTCGTCGTTTGGTTCAAACACCACCCACTGCGTGCCCCGGTACAGGCTTTCTTCCAGGAAGAGTGCGAGGCGGCGGATGGGGACGTACTTATACTCGTCGGCCTGCGCGTCCGCGCCCTTCATCGTGCGCGCGCCCCAGGCGACACGCCCGTACGCGGGGAAGCTGCGCAGGGCGTTGACGCCGAGTGGATTGATCTGCCCGTTCTCGATGTCATTGATGGGGAGCGTCAGGTCGAGCACGCCGTTGAGCGTGGCGTCGGTGCCGGCCGGGGCCTTCCACACGCCCCGGGTGGCGTCCGTGCGCGCATACACACCGGCCATCGTGCCCGACGGTGCCATCGCGCGTGGCCGCAGACCGTCGAGTGGATCAACGATGCGTACCGCGGGGAAGTAGGTGGCCGCGTTTCGCGATTGTGATGCCCCGTTGGCCCAGGCGCCGATGTTCGCGAGTGTGCGGTTCGAAGGTGCGTCCACCACGTAGAAGGCGCGGCGCGCTTCGCACAGCGCCGTGGCTGCAGGAATCACCGCGGCTTCCTGCCCGGCCGTCATGTCGAACGTCTCGGGAATGAGCAGCATGTTGAACAGGTCCACGTCCAGCAGCGCGTAGATGCCGGTCTTGGCCAGTTCGTTGCCGACGAGATTGACTGCCGCGCCCCGGGTGCCGTCGGCGCCCGACGTGGGAGGGACAAGGTTGTTGACCACGGCCGGACGCCGCTGGGCCGCGCCAGAAAACTCGCGACCGCCATTGGCCAGGCCCATGTTCGCCACGGCCGCGAGACCACCGAATGCGCCACCTGCGATGACCACGCTGGACGTTTCGCCGGTGGCGAGTGACGCAATGCGCAGGTGACCGGTGCCGGCCTGACCGTCAGGACCCGTTTGCGACGCCTGAAGCCTGGCGGCAAGTCCGGCCGCAGCGATCGCATTGGTGGTGGAGGTCACCAGCGCACCAATGTTCGCCCACGGTGCACCGGCGAGCGTCAACTGAAACGCCGTGGTGCCGTCCACCGAGCCGCCGATGATGGTGTTGGTCGGATTGAGCGGAAACGTGATGGCGCCGCTGACCGCGAATCCAGCCTGGGTAAAGGTCAGTGCGGGGCGCCGCGTGACCTGCACCAGCGCTGAGTTGTTGTTGACCACCGATTCGACGAACTGCCCGGAGTTTGAATCGAGGCTCAAGTTGCGGTGCGTCTCCACGGGCACCAGCGTGCTGCCGTCGGCCTGCAACTGCGAGATGACCAGGTTGAAGTCCGTATCCGCGTTCCGCACACCGGTGGTTTGTACCGAGATGCGCAGCCCGTTGCCCCATGCCCCTGGGCTGGACGCCTTCACGTCCAGGACGATCACCGCCGACCCATCCTGCAGCGTCCACGATGAGGTGGCGTGTCCCACTGCCACACGAACGATGATGGCCTGCGTGCCACCGTTCAGGAAGAACTGCCGGACGCCATACGACACCGGGCTGTCGCGGTCGAGTCCGCCATACCCGCGCTCGAAGTCGGCAAAACTCGTGATGGCCACCGCCTTGTCGGGCACGCCCTTGCGGGTGAAGCCCACGAACGCGGCGACCGATGTGGCCACACCCGTGATGGTGCGCACCCCACTGGCTTTTTCGACAATGTAAACACCGGGATAGCTGACCTGCGCCATGGACACGTCTCCTTCTTCACTGCGATCGGACAGTCGTAGAGCGATGCCAACCTCTGACAATGTGTTAGCTGTGGCTCGGTGACGAAAGCAATTAACGTGCCTCGCGCAACCGACGGCCTGGCCGATGTCAAAGCGTAGAGGGGCAGATATTACACGGACATTTCTAGAAGTCGAGTGTAAAAACTGTCAGCACAAAATAGCGGTCGACTATTTCCGCGGGACGCGTCCATCGCTCATGGCCGCGTTGTACGCGAACGCCGCCATGATGACGGCGTTCTTCATGAGGTCTTCGGGCGGCAGTGTTTCGAGAAAATCCAGGTTGGTGTGGCCACCGGTGCCGCCCACACGATCCTGGAGGAACTGGAAGCCCGGGAGTCCCACCCGGTCGAACGAAATGTGATCGGTGCTCCCCACGCCGCGTGGTGACACGGTTGTCATACCCAAGTCGTGGAATGGCGCGGTCCAACTCGTCATCATCGTCCTGGCCCCTTCATTCCCCTGCAGGTAGATGCCCCGGTACTGTCCGGGGCCATAGTCCTGATTGAAGTAGGCCGAGAGTTTTTCGTACGCAGGTGTGACCCCTTTCGGGCTCGCGGGGTCACCGAAGTGTTTCAACACGTATTCGCGCGAGCCATGCAGGCCCTGTTCTTCGCCCGCCCACAAGGCGGCGCGAATGGTTCGGCGCGGCTTGGCCCCCACCGCGCGCAGGATGCGCATGGCCTCGAGCACAACCGCCACTCCCGAGGTGTTGTCGCTCGCGTTCGGGCTGGCGTGCCATGTGTCCAGGTGCGCGCCGATCATCACGAGTTCATCTTTCAAATCGGTACCGGGGATATCACCGACCACGTTGCTGGCTTGTTCGACCGCAGCGCCCACCCGATTGCGAATTTCGATTTCGATCATGACCGGCAGACCACGTTCGCGCAGCCGGTACATCCTGTTGTAGTGCTCCGGCGTGATCGCAACGATGGGAGGGGACGCAAGCGTTTCGGCGCGGCCCCAATTGTCGGTTCTGGTGCCGGGGCGGGCGAAGCCGCGCACGGCGCCAGGCCATCCGCTCTCGCTTTGCAGCACGGCCACGACCCCTTCGGCTTTGTAGAACGCCATCTTTTCTTCGGGCCGGACGACGGTGGGGTTGGGGGCGGTTGGCGCCGGCGCGGCTGCAGCGGCCGCGGCAGCTGGCTGGGCGGGTGGCGCAGGTGGTGCGGCCGGCGGCGGCGCTGGGGATTCCAGGACTTTCAGTTCCGCGTCGGTGTAACGAGCCACGCCCGTGCTGAATCGCGCGCGGTCCACGACGGCCGGAGCCGTAGACAACACCGAAGCGCCGCGCAACGTGCCGCGCAGTCGTTCCAGGTCGGCGCGGTTGCGGATTTCAGCGTTGACCACGCGGGTCGTCTGTTTGCCGTTGGTGCCCGGCGTGTGTGAGAGGGGGTAACCGACCATCGGCTGGTAGTCGGGTTCGATGAGGTGCAGCGAGACGTATTCGTTGTCCCAGCGCGTGCCGTAGTCCATAAACGGCTCTGCGACGACGTTTTCGAGTCCGATCTCGCGCATGTGAGACATCACCCACAGTTGTGCGCGCGCCATGTCATCCGAGAGTGTGAGCCGCGCGCCGAGCACGTCGGTGATGTAGGAGACGACGTCCATGACACGTGAGCGCTGCAGGCCCTCGTCGCGGATGCGCGCGACCATGGCCTGATCCACCGCCTGTCCGGCGTCGCGTGCGGTCACGGCCAGCGGCAGAGCCGTGGCGCCGATCAGAATGGCGGCGAGGCAGAGGGCGGGTGCGGTGCGCATGGAAGTCATCTGCGGATTCTACGCCCACCGGCCCGCGTGTATCATGTGGCGTTCGACAAAGCAGGCCACACATGTTGGAGAGTCTCGCGGCAATCGTCATCGACAGCGGTCTGCAGACCGTGGGCTGGGCGGTCATGAAGGCTGTCACCTTCGGCAGGTATCGCGGCTTTCAGCCCGAGGACATCCTCTTCGAAGGCACGCTCGGTTTTGTGACTCTTGTCGCCGTTGGCTACGGCGTCTACCGTCTGATCTTCTAGCGTGCACTACGTTTACATCCTTCGCTGCGCGGACGACACGCTCTACACCGGCTACACCATTAATCTGAAGGCGCGCGTTGAGGCCCACAACGCCGGTCGCGGCGCCAAGTACACGCGTGGCCGACGGCCCGTGGCGATGGTCTATTCGCGAGGGTTTCGATCCCTCGGCAAAGCATTGGCCCGCGAGTATGCGGTGAAGCAGTTGACGCGGTCAGAGAAGGAAGCGCTCATCGCGAGCTGGTCTGCAAGATTGCCCCGGCGTCGGGCTGGCGTTTCCGTTTCGGCAGACTAATTGTCACGAGCGTTATCGTTCTGTCACGTGGTGTTTCCATGTGACTGGTATCCATGTGTGGTCTCAGAAGGAGCCTCCATACATGTCACGTTTTGCACGCGCCACTCTTCTCGTCTTCATTCTTGCGGTTGCCACGCCCTGGGGCGCGCCGCCTCCCGTCGTCACATTAATCGGCAAAGGTGTCATTGACAGCGCGCTGCTGGACAAGTCAGGTCTGAAGGGCAGCATTTGCCAGGCCGGCGCTCCGGCAAACTGCGTGCCGAAGGCGATTCTCGGTGGGCTTGGCTCGGACATTACGTACACCGGCCACGACAATGTCTTCATCGCCGCTCCCGATCGGGGACCGTTCGACGGTCTGACGGATGTCGCCTTCCTCGATCGCGTGCACTTTCTTCACATCACGATGAATGCCGGCACCATCAACACACGGCTGCTTGATACCCGGTTTCTCAAGAATGAGTTCGGCAAGACGTTTGTCGGCGCAGCCGGGGCCTTTGACGTCAACAGTGACTTCGCCACTCTGCGGCTGGATCCGGAGGGCATCCGGGTCGGACCCAACGGACATTTCTATATTTCCGACGAGTACGGCCCCTATATCTTCGAGTTCAACCGTCAAGGTCACCTGGTCCGCCGGATCGACGTGCCCTCGACGTTCCTGATTGCCAGCCCGAGCGGCGATCCAACCACGGAGCTGCTGAGCAACACGTCGGGACGCCAGGCGAATCGAGGCATGGAGGGTCTGGCCATCAGCCCCGACGGCAACACGCTGATCGGCATCATGCAGAACGCGCTGCTTCAGGACAACGCGCTCACTCCGGGCACCGTTGATCGACAGAGCGTGAACACCCGGATCCTCACCGTGGACCTCTTCACGGGCGAGACCCATCAGTACGTGTATGTGCTGGATGCATTCAACCGCGGTCAGGGCGTGAGTGAAATCCTGGCCATCAACGACCATGAGTTCCTGGTAGTGGAACGCGACAACCGGTCCTGGCTCACGTCGGGGACGGCGCCGACGAGAAAGAACATCTACAAGATCGACGTCTCCGGCGCGACGGATGTCTCAGCAGTCGCCAGTTTGCCGGCGGGCGCCCTCCCGGCAGAGATCGTGCCGGTCGGCAAGTCGATCTTCATCAATATGCTCGACCCCATCTACGGCCTGCACCTGAACGATGCGAACGCGATTGCCGAGAAGATTGAAGGACTGGCCTGGGGTCCGAACCTCGCTGATGGCCGGCATGTGCTGTACGTGGTGAGCGATAACGATTTGAGCCCGACGATCGATACGCAACTCTTTGCCTTTGCAATTGAGGCTTCGAGCATCGACCTTCAGCCACAGGTTCTTCCTGGCCCGCTCTATCCGCCTGGGCAAGTAAAGAAGGCCTTGAAGTGAAGCAGCGGTGAAGCCGACGCCGGGGTGATGGGTCACCCCGGCGCCAACTTCCTGATGCAAGCCGCCCAGCGCGCGGCTGCCGTCAAATGGTCCGACCTGCCGGCGTCTTGGCCAGGACAAGCCTGGAGCCGGGATATGATGCCCGCGCCCCCATGCTCTCCACCGGCACCCGTCTCGGTCCCTATGAAATTGTTGCTCCGCTCGGTGCGGGCGGAATGGGCGAGGTGTATCGCGCGCGCGATACCAAGCTCAATCGCGATGTGGCGATCAAGGTGCTGCCCGAAGCTTTCGCACTCGATGCGGACCGCCTCGCGCGATTCACGCGCGAAGCGCAGGTGCTCGCGTCGCTCAACCACCCGAACATCGCGCAGATCTATGGGATAGAGGAAACGACCTCAGAGGTCGGTCGCGGGGTGAGTGGTGCCGGACCGACCTCTGAGGTCGTTTCCCGTGCCCTTGTCATGGAACTGGTCGAGGGGCGGGACCTGTCGGAGCTGATCCGATCCTCGGAGGCCGGGTCTCGCTCTTCGGAGGCCGGACCTTCAGGTCCGGCAAACACGCCGGGTCTAAAGACCCGGCCTCCATCCGGAGGATTCCCCCTCGCCGACGCGATCGCCATCGCGCGCCAAATCATCGACGCGCTCGAGGCCGCGCACGAGCAGGGCATCGTCCATCGCGACCTGAAGCCGCAGAACATCAAAGTCCGCGACGACGGCACGGTCAAGGTGCTGGACTTCGGACTGGCGAAGGCGATGGACTCCGGGACCTCGGGACCCCAGGACTCCAACAACTCGCCCACGTTGACTGCGCGGGCGACCCAGATGGGCATGATCATCGGCACCGCCGCGTACATGGCGCCGGAGCAAGCGCGTGGGCGTGCGGTCGATCGGCGCGCGGACATCTGGGCCTTTGGCGTGGTGCTCTACGAGATGCTGACGGGCTCGCGCGGGTTTGAGGGTGAAGACATCTCCGTCACGCTGGCTAACGTCATCAAGGAAGACCCGAAGTGGGATGCGCTGCCCGCGGACCTGCACCCATCGATCAAGCGGTTGCTTCGCCGCTGCCTTGAAAAGGATCCGAAGCGCCGGCTTGGCGCCATCAGCGACGCCAGGCTCGAACTCGACGAAGCGTCGTCACCATCCGAGGCGTCTCCGGCCGCAGCTTCAGTCGCCGCCCCGCGCTCAGGTGTCGCACGCTGGGAACGCGCGATCTGGGCGTCGGTGGCAGCCGTGGCGATCGTTGCGGCGGTGTGGCTGGCGTGGCCATCCAGTTCCGATGACGAAGCCACGCTGCCGATGGCGCGTTTCGAAGTCTCTCCGCCGGGAGAAGGACGTTTTATCGGGAATGCGCCGCGCATAGCGATCTCGCCGGACGGCCGATCGCTCGCGTTTTCTGCGTCGTCAAAAGCCGCCGAGGCCGATCAACTCTGGATTCGGCGCCTCGACTCGATGGAGGTGCTGCCGGTTCCGGGAACGCTGAGCACCCCTGACGCCAATCAACCTCAGTCTCCCTTCTGGTCTCCTGACAGCCGACAGCTCGCCTTCTTCGTGCAGACGGGCCTGGAGGCAGGAGGCCTGTCGCGAGCAAGCCGGCTGCTGACCGCAGACATGACCGGCGGCGGCGTTCGGAAGATTTGTGACCTGCCATCCAACAACGCCAGCGGTACCTGGAATAGCGAGGGGGTATTGCTGGTCTCCTCGCAGGGCACCAAAGGCATTCAGCGCGTCTCGGCCAACGGCGGTGCGCCGACGCAGGTGACCACGCTCGACAGCACGACAAAGGAGATCGCCCATCTGTGGCCGCAGTTTCTGCCCGACGGCCGCCACTTCCTCTATCAGGCCCAGACTGATGCGCGCGGCGACTGGGCCATCTTTGCCGGAGCCATCGATTCGGCGGCCAGACACCAGGTGGTGAAGTCCGACTACGCCAGGTTCGCTGCGCCGAACCTGCTGCTCTACGTCGTCGGTGAGAATCTGATGGCCCAGCGCATGGACATGCAGTCGCGCACGCTCACGGGCGACCCCGTGGTGCTGGCCACTGGGATGGTGAATCTGATCTCTAACGGCCGGTCTGGTTTCACGGTGTCTGACGCCGGTGTGCTGGTCTACGCCAGCAATCCTGACCAGCAGTCCGGGTTGGCCAATCGACGCCTGACGTGGCTCGATCGCCGGGGCACACCGCTGGGCCCGGTCGGGCCGCCCGTCTCGGCGTTCAACTTTCGACTCTCTCCAGATGGTGCCCGTGCGGCTCTGGTCGAGCTAGCGGGTGACCGCGCGACCGGCCGTCAGTTGTGGGTGGCCGACCTCGAGCGCAACGTCAAGGCCCCGCTGGCGTCATCCCGCGGGGGCCTGAGTCCAACCTGGTCAGATGATGGACGTCGGCTGGTGTTTTCATCGACGGCCGACGATGGGCGGGTGACGATCGGGGAGCGCGTGGCGAGCGGCGCCACACCCATGACCACGCTCCACAACGAAACCGGTCCGACCGTGCTTCTGGTGCCCCTCGACGAGTCCAGCGATGGCAAGCTGGTGGTGTTCACAAGAACCAATTCAGGCGTGCGAAGTCTGTACGTCTTGTCGAAGACCGACGGCAAGGTCGCGCCGTATCTCGAAGACGGTTTCGACCATCCCCAGGCGTCGCTCTCGCGCGATGGCCGATGGCTGGCGTACACGACGAATGAATCCAGCACGTACGAGGTCGTGGTTCAACCATTCCCGGACCCATCGCAGGGAAAATGGCCCATCTCGGCAGGCGGCGGCGCCATTCCGCGTTGGCGGCGAGACGGGCGTGAACTGTTCTACGTGAATAACGCGGCCCAACTGGTGGCCGTGCCCGTGACCACACATCAGGAACTTGTGCCTGGCAAACCGCAGCCGTTGTTCTTACTGCCAGGCAATCTGCCGACCATCAGTACCGGCGCGTACAGCTACGACGTGTCTCCAGACGGGCAGCGCATCCTCGTGTCGATCGGTCCGGGCGGTATCGGAAATGTCTCGGCGGCCCTGCCTCTCACGGTCGTCACCAACTGGACGTCGCTGCTGACGAAGAAGTAGATGGCCCCTTCAATCCCGCCGACCAGTTGACGACGACCGTGACCGGCTGGCGGACGGCTGTCGCTTCTCGCGGGCGGATGAACAGGAAGCGCTTGCCGTCTTTCGTGACGGATGCGTTCAACCGAGGTCAGGGCGTGAGTGAAATCCTGGCCATCAACGACCATGAGTTCCTGGTGGTGGAACGCGACAAGCGGTCCTGGCTCACGTCGGGGACGGCGCCCACGAGAAAGAACATCTACAAGATCGACGTCTCCGGCGCGACGGATGTCTCAGCAGTCGCCAGTTTGCCGGCTGGCGGCCTCCCGGCAGAGATCGTGCCGGTGGGCAAGTCGATCTTCATCAACATGCTCGACCCCATCTTCGGCCTGCACCTGAACGATGCGAACGCGATTGCCGAGAAGATTGAAGGACTGGCGTGGGGTCCGGACCTTGCCGATGGCCGGCATGTGCTGTACGTGGTGAGCGATAACGATTTGAGCCCAACGATCGATACCCAACTCTTCGCCTTTGCCGTTGAGGCTTCGAGCATTGACCTCCAGCCACAGGTTCTTCCTGGCCCGCTCTATCCGCCAGGGCAGGTAAAGAAGGCCTTGAAGTGAAGCAGCGATTGTCGTTTAACGTTATCCGTTATATGCTGGACGGGTGATCAAGGGCTTTGGCTCTGCCGACACGAAAGCGCTGTTCGAGACGGGGAAGTCCAAGCGTTTCGGGAGCATCGTCACCGTGGCGACGCGCAAGCTGACCGTGCTGGACGCGGCGACGACGCTGGAGTTCTTGAGGTCACCACCTGGCAATCGCCTGGAGGCCCTGAAGGGTGACCGGAAGGGCCAGGACAGTATCCGGATCAACGACCAGTGGCGCATTTGTTTTCGCTGGACAACCGCCGGGCCTGAGGATGTCGAGATTGCGGACTATCACTGACGGAGCATCGCGATGAAGATGAAGAATGGCATGAGGCCGGTGCACCCTGGCGAAGTCTTGCGTGAGGACTTCCTGCGCCCTGCGGGCCTGACCGCGAACGCGCTGGCCAAAATCCTCCATGTGCCGGCGCCGCGCATCAACGACATCGTGCGCGAACGGCGAGGCGTGTCTGCGGATACGGCGATGCGCCTGGCGCGGTACTTCGGCGGAGATGCGCACTCGTGGCTGAACCTGCAGGCCATCTATGACCTGCGGCTGGCGGAGATTGCCAATGCTCGCAAGATCGACCGCGAGATCATGCCCATTGCTGTCTGACTGATACCCCGACCTGCGGGTATACTCTCGGCACTCCGTTGGTACTGACTTCCGGCACGCGTCTCGGACCCTACGAAATCGTCGGCCCTCTCGGTGCTGGTGGCCCGCCTACGCTGGCGGCGGCCTTCGGCCGCCAGCTCCGGCGAGGTCTCGCCGTAGCCAAGGAAAGGATCTGGACGTGATTGGTCAAGTTCTTGGGCCATACCAGATCCTTTCCAAGCTTGGCGAAGGCGGAATGGGCGAGGTGTATCGCGGGCGGGACACGAAGCTCAATCGCGACGTCGCGATCAAGGTGTTGCCCGAGTCGTTCGCGCTCGATGCGGATCGTGTGGCTCGCTTCACGCGCGAAGCCCAAGTGCTCGCGTCGCTGAACCATCCGAACATCGCGGCGATTTACGGGATCGAGGAGTTCCGGGAAAAGACGTCGGGTGTCTTTTCCGGTTCCACGTCCGCGGAAAAGACACCCGACGTCTTTTCCCGCGCCCTTGTCATGGAACTGGTCGAAGGCGAGGACCTGTCGGCGCATATCGCGCGCGGCGCCATTCCGCTCGCCGAGGCCTTGCCCATCGCGAAACAAATCGCTGATGCCCTCGAAGCCGCGCACGAGCAGGGCATCGTCCATCGCGATCTCAAACCGCAGAACATCAAAGTCCGCGCCGACGGCACGGTGAAGGTGCTGGACTTCGGCTTGGCGAAAGCGACAGATCGGACCCTGGACTCTGGACCCGGGACCCAGGACCCCAACAACTCGCCGACCATGACCTCCCCCGCCATGACGGCGATGGGCATGATCCTCGGCACCGCGGCATACATGTCGCCCGAACAGGCGAAGGGCCGCGCCGTCGACAAACGCGCGGACATCTGGGCCTTCGGCGTGGTGCTGCACGAGATGCTGACAGGTGGGCACCTGTTCCTGGCCGAGACGATTCCCGAAACACTCGCGCATGTGATGACGCGGCAGATCGACCTCGGCACGATGCCGGCCTCGACGCCGCGCCGCATCCGCGACCTGCTCGCGCGGTGTCTCGAAAAGGACCCCAAGAAGCGGCTGCGCGATATCGGCGAAGCGCGGATTCGGCTCGAAGAAGTGATCAGCGGATCCGCTGAGGAACCGACGATCCTCGCTGGAGCCATCGTCGCCGCGCCGCCCCCCAAGCGCACGATGACCATCGCGTTCGCGGCCCTCGCCGGCGTCACCACGATCGCGCTGGCCACTGTGCTGTTCATGTGGGCGCCATGGCGCACAACGCTGGCGCCCTCGCCCACGCCGCGCAAGTTGCTCGCCGGCATCGGCGCGGACGCGTCGCTGTCTCTGGGCGTTGGGGCGGCGGCCATCCTGTCGCCCGACGGGACGACGCTCGCGTTTGTCGCTGTGCCGGCCAATCAGGGCCGGCCGGTGCTGTTCGTCCGGAAGCTCGAGGAACTGCAGGCCACCGCGCTTGCCGGCACCGACGAGGCGGCGAGCCCGTTCTTCTCGCCCGATGGCCAGTGGATTGCGTATTTCGCGGGTGGCCAGTTGAAGAAGGTCTCGGCTACGGGCGGCGCGTCGATCAAACTGTGTGACGCCCCCGCGGGCCGCGGTGGCACCTGGACCGACGACGACACCATCCTCTTCACGCCGGATAGCAGCCCGAACACAAGGCTCATGCGCGTCCCAGCCGGAGGCGGCGCAGCGTCGGCGTTCGGCACGCTTGGCACGGGCGCGACGACCCAGCGCTGGCCGCAGGCGCTCCCCGATGGCCGGAGCGTGCTCTACACCGAACATTCCGGCACGAGCAATTTCGACACCGCCAACCTCGTCGTCGCTCCGCTCTCTGGTGGGGCCCCGAAGATCGTCGTCCCCGGCGGCTACTACGGCCGGTACGTCTCGGGCGGGCATCTGATCTACATGAACCAGGGCACGCTCTTCGCCGTGCGCTTCGATCTCGATCGGCTCGAGACGGTCGGGCCGGCGGTGCCGGCCATTGAAGGCATCACCGTAGCCGGGAATGGCGGTGCGCAATTGGCCGTCTCCTCCGATGGCACGATCGTCTACGTGGCCGGCGCGGCCTTATCGTTGGCCACGCCCATCGACTGGCTGACGCGCGACGGCAAGACCTCGCTGCTTCGCGCGGACAACGCCAACTGGCAGAATCCGCGGTTCTCCCCTGATGGCCAGAAGCTGGCGATCGACATCTCCGACGGCAAGCGGAGTGACGTCTGGGTGTATGAGGTGGCACGCGGCACGCTGACGCAGCTCACGTTTGACGCGGCGAATGATATGAGGCCCGTGTGGACACCGGATGGCCGACGCATCGTCTTCGCGTCCGACCGCGCCAAGGCCGGCGTGTTCAACCTGTACTGGGCGAACGCCGACGGCACCGGGCAGGTGACGCGGTTGACCGACAGTCCCAATCTCCAGTGGCCTCAGTCGTGGCATCCGAGCGGCACGTTCCTCGCGTTCGCCGAGGTTCGCGGCGCCGCGACGGGGTCCGACCTGCTGCTGCTGCCGATGGAGGGCGATGCCACGCGCGGATGGACGCCCGGGACGCCTACGGTGTTCCTGGGCACGCGGGCAGCCGAGGGCGCGCCGGTGTTTTCGCCGGACGGTCGATTCATCGCGTACACTTCGACTCAAGAATCCGGCGGCAGCACCTACGACATCTACGTCCGGCCGTTTCCCGGGCCCGGCGGCCCGCGGCGCATCTCCACGACGGGCGGTATCTATTCCGAGTGGTCCGCCAGCACCCACGAGCTGCTGTTTCTGAACTACCTCGACCCGGCGCCGTCGAAGATCATGGCCGCGCCGTACGCCGTCGTTGGAGACTCGTTCCAGGCCGAGACGCCGAAGGTCTGGTCGTCGGTCAGCGTGCAGAAGGCGAACCCCAACAACAGCGCGTACGATCTGCATCCCGACGGCAAGCGGATCGCGGCGGCCGCGGTGCCGGACCAGGGCAACATCGTGCAGGACAAGGTGGTCTTCATCTTCAACTTCGCGGCACATTTGGCGAAGATTGCGCCGGGGAAGAAATGAGTCTCGCACCAGGAACGCGTCTCGGTCCCTACGAAATCGTCTCTGCGCTCGGCGCCGGCGGCATGGGCGAGGTCTATCGCGCCACCGACAGTCACCTGAAGCGATCGGTCGCGATCAAAGTGTTACCCGCCGCGATGGCCGGCGATGCCGACCGTCTTATGCGCTTTCAGCGCGAGGCGGAAGTGCTCGCCGCGCTCAATCACCCGAACATCGCGGCGATCTACGGACTGGAAAAGACACCAGACCTTACGGCGCTGGTCATGGAACTGGTCGAGGGGCAGGACCTGTCGGAGATCATTTCATATTCGCCGGGTCTAAAGACCCGGCCTCCGAAGACAGACGGGTCGTTCCGTACGGAGGCCGGGTCTTTAGACCCGGCAAATTCGCGCGGCGGCATCCCACTTTCCGACGCGCTCGCCATCGCGAAGCAGATCGCCGACGCGCTCGAGGCCGCGCATGAGCAGGGAATCGTGCATCGCGACCTGAAGCCGCAGAACATCAAGGTGCGCGCCGACGGCACGGTGAAGGTGTTGGACTTCGGATTGGCGAAAGCGATGGACCGGACCCTGGACTCTGGACCCGGGACTCTGGACCCGCGAAACTCGCCGACGATGACGTCCCCCGCTATGACGGCGATGGGCATGATCCTCGGCACGGCGGCGTACATGGCTCCCGAACAGGCCAAGGGCCGCGCCGTCGACAAACGTGCGGACATCTGGGCGTTCGGGGTGGTGCTCTACGAGATGCTCACGGGCCGGCGCGCATTTGCCGGCGACGACGTCAGTGAACTGCTCGCGTCGGTACTGCGAGACACGCCGGATCTGGCGGCGTTGCCGGCCACGATTCCTCCGGGCGTGCGCCGGCTGTTGCAGCGGTGTCTCGAGAAGGATCCGAAGAAGCGGCTGCGCGACATCGGCGAAGCGCGGCTGATGTTGGATGGCCCTCTTGATGACACCGCGCCACAGGTAGCCGCCGCGGCGCCCGCATCGGCACGCCGCTCGTCGACCGCGTGGATCATGGCGACCGCTGTCGTCCTGGTCGCGGCTGCCGCACTCGCCGTTCCCGCCGTTCGCCATCTCAGCGAAACGCCGCCGCCCGAGACACGTCTCGACATCGTCACACCACCGACGTCGCAACCGTCGGCGTTTGCCCTGTCACCCGATGGCACGCAGATCGTGTTCGCGGCCTCCAGCGCGAAGGGCACCCGTCTCTGGTTGCGTTCGCTCTCGACTACGACTGCGGAACCGCTGGAGGGCACCGAAGGCGCCACGCTCCCATTCTGGTCGCCAGATAGCCGCACGATAGGGTTTTTCGCCGACGGTTCACTGAAGCGATTGAATCTCAGCGGCGGCGCACCCCAGACGCTGGCGCCGGCCAACAACGGCAGCGGCGGGACCTGGAACGCGGATGACGTCATCGTGTTTGCCCCGACCACAACGACGCCGCTGATGCGAGTGCCGGGTTCGGGTGGCTCGGCCGTGCCGGTCACAACCCGCGGACCGCAGCAATACGGCCACCACTCGCCGCATTTCCTCGCCGATGGCCAGCGGTTTGTGTTCAGGGTCGGCGGGGTGGCAGACGAATCCGGCACGTACATCGGGGACCTCGACGGGAGCGCCCCAATCCGGTTGTTGCCAGATGCGGCAGCGGTCATTCCCACTCCTGACAATTGGCTGCTGTGGGTACGCGGCGGCGCGCTGGTCGCCCAGCGGTTGGACGTCGCGCAACGCGCGATGTCGGGGACCGTGGTGACCGTGGCCGACGGTGTGCATCTGGATAACCTCGGCAGTCGAAGTGCGGTCTCTGTCTCGGCGACCGGTCTTGTGGCCTATCGAACGACAGGGGGATCGGAGCGACAACTCACATGGTTTGATCGCGCTGGAATTCCGCGTGGCGTCGTGGGCGAACCCGACGCCAGTGTCTTGAGCCCTCGGGCATCCCCTGATGGGCGCCGCATTGCCGTCACTCGCAGGGTGCAGGACAATGAGGACATCTGGCTCTGGGACGGGGCTCGCTGGAGCCGGTTCACCTTCACCCCGGGCCGGGACCAGCATTCGGTCTGGTCACCCGACAGCACCAGAATCCTGTACCAGTCGCTCGGCAAAGGCGCCGGAGAGATGCAGTCCAAGCTCACGAGCGGCGCCGGCGGGGAGGAGCCGCTCCTGGCCAACAGCCCGCTGTTGACCCCGACGAGTTTCTCCGCGGATGGCCGCATCCTCCTCTACCAGACCATCGACCCCACGACCAACGCAGACTTGTGGGTTGTTCCGTTGAGCGAGGGCGCGAAGCCAGGAACGTCGTCTGCGTTTCTGAAGACGCCGTTTCGGGAAGCCTATGGTGTGTTCTCGCCGGATGGCCGGTGGGTGGCTTATCACTCCAACGAATCAGGCCGTCCTGAGGTGTACGTGAGGCCGTTCGTTCCGCCCGGTGCCACGGGAGCGGCTCCGGCCGCCGGAGCCCAGGCGCAGGTCTCCACGGACGGCGGGATCCACGCCATGTGGAGCCACGACGGCAAAGAGATCTACTACATCGGCCCGGAGGGCGACCTGATGGCCGTGCCGATTGCTGTGAAGGGGGCCACCGTGGAGCCGGGCGTCCCGAAGAAACTGTTCGCGACGCGCGTCTTCGGCGGTGGCGCGGACATTCAACTGGGCCGGCAGTACGATGTCACGCCCGACGGACGCTTCCTGATCAACAACGTGTTGAGCGATGCCCTTGCGCCGATCACGTTGCTCCAGCACTGGAATCCTGACGGCAAGAAGAAGTGACCACGTGACCCTCCTCCCCGGCACCCGCGTCACGCCGGGCTAATGTCGGTTTTCGAGAAGTCCTCGCCAACGAAGAGCAGAGTGTCGCGCGCCGTCTGCGCGGTGGCATACGCCAGGCAGTCGCCGTAGTTCAGTGCGGCGCTGTGGCGTCCGCGGCCGAAGCGGCGAAACGCGTCCGCGGCCACTCGCCATTCCGCTTCGCCGAAGGGGACGATGGTGACCGACAGTTCCCGAACCAGGCCCTCGACTGACTCGGCGCTCCTCGCGCCCTTGCGGCCCGCGAACACGAGACTGGTTTCCACCATGGTCGGTGCGCCCACGCGCACATGGTCCGCTTCCAGGATGCGATCCACCAGGGCCAGATAGCCTGGCTCGGCGAAGAGGATGGCGATGAGCGCCGAGGAGTCCAGCGTCATACGCCCTCAGGGCCGTAGCCCAGGATCGCGTCTTCTTCCGTACGGGAAAGCACGCGGCCCTTCTCGCTCCTGGGCACTCCTTTCCAGACTCGTTTCTTCAGGAACGACAGTACGGCGGCCCGCCGGTCGCTCACGGGCGCAGCCACAAGGCGCCGCTTCCGGTCTTCGAGTGCCTTTCGAATCGCTTCGGTTTTCGTCTCACCGGTCAGCAGCGCCACTTCGCCAGCGAGCCGCTCGACGGAAGCGTTCTTGATGTTCAGGGCCATGATTACACCATGGTATACCACCATGGTGTAATGGTGTAGTCAGCCACCGTCGCTATACTCTCCATCTCGTGACGATGCCCCCTCGGACCCCGGACCCTGGACCCTGGACTCTGGACTCTGGACTCTCAGCCCTGGACTCCGTGGACGTCCTCGTTGTCGGCGCCGGACCGGCCGGGTGCGCCGCCGCAACAGTGCTGGCGCAATGCGGCCATCGCGTTCTGCTTGTCGATCGGCCGTCGACTGGCCGGCCGGCGCTGGCCGAATCCATTCCGCCGAGCGCGAAGCGAATCCTGTCGGTCCTCGGGATGAAAGACGCGGTGGATGCCGCAGGATTTCAGCCCTGGCTGGGCAATACCGTGTGGTGGGGGAGCGATGCACCTCGTATCGAGTCGTTCGCGGCCGACGAATCGGGCTACCAGGTGGAACGCGATCGTTTCGATGCCGTGCTGCGGAATGTGGCGGTCAACGCCGGTGCGCAGGTCATTTCCGGCCTCGTCCGCGATGTCACCATCCTCGGTTTCGACCCGTCTTTTTCCGAAACGGCCGTTTCAGCCGCCATCGAGGTTGAGGGAAAGACATCCGAAGTCGCCGCGAAGCTCGTCCTCGATTGCTCGGGCCGAGTGGGCGTGGTCGCGCGTAAGGGCCTTCGAGTGGTGGAAGCCTCACATCGAACCGTGGCGCTTGTGGGCGTGTGGCACGCCGATAGGCCGTGGCCGGAGGCGCAGCACGGGCACACGCTCGTCGCGTCGCACGCCGATGGTTGGGCGTGGTCGGTGCCCACGGCTGAAGACACGCGTTGTGTCACGGTGATGGTGGACCCGGAACGCAGCCACCTCGCCCGGGGGGTGCCGGCGCTCGATGTCTATCTCGCCGAGTTGAAGAAGGTGTCGGCGTTCGCTCCTCTGCTGGCCGAGGCAACCCTGGTGAATGGCCCGTGGGGAGCAGATGCGTCGCTCTACAGCACAAAGCACTACGCAGGCCCCGGCTTCCTCCTTGTGGGTGATGCGGCTTCCTTTATCGATCCGTTGTCGTCCTTCGGGGTGAAGAAGGCTCTGGCCTCTGGATGGCTCGCCGCGATCACGGCAAACACCGTTCTCAAAACGCCGGAGATGCGCGACGCGGCGCTGGCGTTCTACGAACAGCGCGAACGCGAAGTGGTGGAGAGCTTCCGCACGCAGACCGCGCGATACGCTGCCAGCGCAGGCGGGGATTCGAGCCATCCATTCTGGGAAGCACGAGTGGATCTCGCGCTTGAAGACCAGCGCGAGCTACGTACGGCGTACGCCGCTCGGCCGGATCCGTACGTAGCTCGGCCTGATCCTCAAGGCCGAGATGACCGCGCGCTACAAGCCACCCTCGTCGATCTGCGCGCGCGCCCCGAGATTCACCTGCAGCCAGGTGCCCAGGTCCGAACAGCGCCCAAAGCCGCAATTCGCGGCCAGTTGATCGTGATGGAAGACCACGTGTTCACCCCGGCGTGGCCGGAAGGCGTCCGGTACCTGCGCAATATCGACCTGCTGCTTTTGATGCGCCTTGCGCCCGAACATCGCGACGTGGGCGCCCTGTATGACGCGTTGTCCAACGCCCAGCCAGGGGTGTCACTGCCGGACTTCCTCGGCGTCTTATCCACACTCATCGCGCGTGGCGCCCTCGAGCACAAAGTATGAGAAACTCCTACCCTCTATGAAGCGTTTGCTGCTCTCGGCACTTGGTGTCCTGATCCTCGGCAGTGCGGTAGCCGCCCGAATGCCGCAAGCTGCGGCCACACCGGCGCAGGCCCCGGCGACACCGGCCATGCCGGGCACCACATCCGACGAAGGCATCCCGATCACACACGCGAAGGTGAAGACCGTGTGCGGCGATTGCCACAAGACTGACGACAAAGGGCGGATGTCGCGCATCTCCTTCAGGCGCACCACGCCCGAAGGTTGGCAGGAAACGATTCGCCGGATGGTCACGCTCAACAAAGCCGAGATTGAACCGGCCGACGCGCGCGAAATCGTCAAGTACCTTTCAGACAACCTCGGACTGGCCCCCGAAGAGAGCAAGCCGGCGTACTTCGAGAGCGAACGAAGGCTGATCGACTTCAAGTACTCCGCCAACCGCGACACCGAACAGATCTGCTCCAGCTGCCACTCCATCGGCCGCGTGATGCTGCAGCGCCGAACCGGCAAGGAGTGGGACCTCGTGCTGGCGATGCACCGGGGTTGGTATCCGCTCATCGATGGCCAGGTCTTCCGCCGCGGTGGCCCGGCCAGCACTGAACCCGGGCCCGATGGCCGTCCACCCGACAACCGCCATCCGATGGACAAGGCGCTCGCGCACCTCAAGCCCACGTTTCCCTTCACCACGCCGGAATGGACGGCATGGTCAGCCACGATGAGAAGTGCTCGGCTGGACGGCACTTGGTTGCTCAGTGGCTACGACCCCGGCGCGGGACCGATCTTCGGCACGGTCACCATGACCGCGAATCCGTCGACGCCCGATGAGTTCACGACCGAGACGACGTTTCAGTACGCGCGCACTGGCCGCACCGTGGTGCGTCGCGGCCGTTCCGTGGTCTACACCGGCCACCAGTGGCGTGGGCGCACCACCGTGAACGGCGATGACGCCACGTCGCTGCGCGAAGTCATGGAAGTAGAACGCGACTGGCAGTCCATCTCAGGCCGCTGGTTCAACGGCGACTACGAAGAACTGGGACCGGACGTCACGCTCACCCGCATTGGCCGCGAAGCCGTGGTGGCTGGCCTCGATCGGCCGTCGGCCCGTCGTGGCGGTTCCTCTCAGACCCTGCGCATCTTCGGCGCCAACTTCCCGACGACGGTGGCAGCGCGAGATGTGGACTTCGGCCGCGGCGTCACGGTCAGCCGCGTGGTGAGCGCGACGCCAACGATGGTCACCGTGGAGTTGGACGTGGCAGCCGACGCGGCGCAGGGCGCGCGCGACCTGTTCCTGGCCGGCACACTCAAGAAAGCCGCGCTCACCGTGTACGACAAGGCGGACTTCATCAAGGTCACGCCCGGCTGGAGCATGGCCCGCGTGGGTGGCGTGGTCTTCCCGAAAATGCTGGCGCAGTTCGAGGCGTTTGCCTATGCGCACGGTCCGGACGGAAAGCCCGACACCAAAGACGACCTGCCCGTAGGGCCGGTGGACGCCACGTGGTCCGTTGAGGAATACACGGCGACGTTTGACGATGACGACCTGAAGTTTGTGGGTGAGGTGAATCCGACCACCGGCCTGTTCACCCCGGCGCTGGATGGCCCGAATCCGGCCCGCTCCGGCAACCGCAACAACATCGGCGACGTCTGGGTGGTGGCCACGCACAAACCGGCCGCCGGCGGCGCGCCGATGCGCGCGCGGTCACACCTGGTGGTGACGGTGCCGCTGTATCTGCGGTGGGACTTTTCGTCAATGGTCAGCCGATGAGCCAGGCCCTCAACGCGTTGCACCCGGGCGACTGCCACTCGTTTGAAGCGGGTGGGCAGCGGTTCCTGTATCTGGCGCCCAGTGCGGCTGTGATGGCAGTGGACGATGTGTCGGCGGCCGTGCTGGATTCAATCGCCCTCCGCGCGCGGTCGTCTGAAGAAATCGTCGCCGACCTGGCCGGTCGTTTCCCGGCTGACGCCATCGACGAAAGCCTCGACGAATTGGTGCGTGTTCGTGCACTCCGACGCTTCGACACCCCCACCCGTCGTCCTCCAGTGATCGTTCCGCTGACGCCGGTGCCGCTCAGCACGATGGTGCTCAACGTCACCAATCAATGCAACCTGAGCTGCACGTATTGTTACGAGTACGGCGAAGACAAGATCGTGCAGACCGAAAACGGCAAGCAGCCGAAGATGATGACTGAGCAGACGGCCCGCGAGAGCGTGGACTTCCTGCTGCGCGAGTCGGGCAAAGACGCGCACATGACGTTTTTCGGCGGCGAGACGCTGCTGAACTTCAGGGTGCTGAAGACCACCGTCGCCTACGCCACCGAACAGGCCGCTGCGCTGGGCAAGACCATTGACTTCAGCATGACGACGAACGCGACGCTGCTGAGTCCGGAGGTCATCGACTTCCTGGCGGAGCACAAGTTCGGCGTGACCATTTCGATGGACGGCCCGCCCGACCTGCAGAACAAGTTCCGCGTGTTCCACAACGGCACCGGCAGTTACGACGTGATGGCGCCCAAAGCGAAGGCGCTCATCGCCAAGCACCGGTCGCGTCCCATTGGCGCGCGCGTGACGCTGACCAAAGACACGCTGGATGTGCGGCGCATCTACAACCACCTCACAGAAGAGATCGGTTTCTGGGAAGTGGGCTTTGCCCCGGTGACGGCGTCACCTGAGCGGCCGCATGCGTTCGGCGATGAAGGCTTCGAGCAGGTGCTGGCTGAGTTCCGCGCGCTGGCGCAGGATTACCTGGCTGCCGCGCTCGAGGGCCGGCATCACGGGTTCAGCAACGTGCGAGAGACGCTCGGCGAAATCCACAAGGGCGCCAGCAAGGCGTGGCCGTGTGGCGCCGGGTTCGGGTTGCTGGGTGTGTCCACCGGCGGCGACGTCGGCCTGTGTCATCGCTTCGCCGGGTCGGACGATCACAAGTTCGGTACCGTGCGTGACGGCATCGATCGTGCGAAGCAGCACGACTTCCTCGAGTCGCATCACGTGAGCAACAAGACCGATTGCCAGACGTGCTGGGCGCGGCCGTTGTGCGCCGGCGGGTGTTATCACGAGGCCCACACGCGATTCGGCACCACGAACCAGCCCAACCTCCACTACTGCGACTGGATTCGCGGGTGGACGGATACGTGCCTGCAGATTTACGGACAGATTGCGCAACTCAACCCGGGATTCCTTCAGCAGTTCGAGGACGCCAATGAAGCACCTCAGCCCAGTTAACGCCAAAGCCCGTCGCCTTTCACACGCGCTCGCCGTGTCTTCGGAGGCCGAGTCTTCTTCGGAGGCCGGGTCTTCAGACCCGGCGGCTCATGACGTTGTCGCTCTGCACACGCCCCAGCAGCCGCAGGGGCCGCACATCCCGCTGGGATGCTCCACCGTGTTCGCACCCGGTTGGGAAGTGGACCGCACGGGCGGCACCGCCGGTTTGTGTCAGCCGGTGGAGCGCGACCTGTTCGACTGCCACCTCGGCTGCTTCTGGCCCGCGCAGGTGCCCGACCAGCTCAACCGCGCGCCCGACTGGACCAAGAAGTGCGCCGCCGCCCAGAAAGACTGGCGCAAGATCGACGTGATCTTTCCATGAAGACGCTGTCTCGATCCTTCGTGAAGAGCCGCGGCCTTGAAGTTCAGGCCGCGCTACGAAATGCGCACATAGTGCGACTTGGTCTGTCTGTGGTGTGTCGGGCGGGGGATTTCGTAGCGCGGCCTGGGTCTCAAGGCCGCGGCCTGCGCGTCCTCGCGCCAATCGTGATCCTCCTCGCGCTCGCGTCCGCGTCTCTCTCCGCCGCGCCCCAGATCACCACGCGCGCGCAGAGCGGCCGCACCGCCGCGCCGTCCGTGGCCGGCAATGGCACCATCTATCTTGGCAACTACAAGGGCACCATCTCGATCATCGACGAGGCGACCGAGAAAGTGGTCGGCGAGATTCCCCTCAAGGCCGGCATCCCCGGCCGCATCACGTTTTCCAACGATCGCTCGCGCCTCTACATCGCCGATATCTCATATGAGAAGGTCGAGATCGTCGATCGCGAAAAACGCGAGAGCATCGAAGTGCACACGCTCAGCGAGGGCAAGACCAAGGTCCGCATCTGGGGCATGCAGCCGGATCCGTTCGACAAGTACCTGATCCTGGTCATCAAGAAGTACACGTTGAACGAAGACCATTGGGAAATCGGGCCACCCACGCTGGTGCAGTACGACCTGGCCACCAGGAAGATTGCGCGCACGATTCCATGGCCTAAGGATGAGGAGCGCGAGCGCGCGTCGGTGATCTTCTCGCCCGACGGCAAGCTGATGTACCTGTTCGGCGACGACATCCTGATCTATGAGACCGAAGGGTTCAAGCAGGTCGACACCTGGAATCTGGCGCAGCCCCTGGAGCCCGGCGCCGGCCGCGTGACCTTCGGCGGCCTCGACCCCTTCACCGAGACGCCCGGGATCTACACGGGCCTGCTCACCATGAACGATCCGCTGAACGGCCGCCGCATGCTGGGCATCGGACGAGTCGATCTGGTGAACAAGAAGGTGGACTTCCGTCCGATTGGTCCTGCCCGGCCGCTGGGCTGGGCCATTTCGCCAGACCGCAAGCGCGCGTACGGCCTCTTCCAGGACATCGGCGAGTACGAGTTCTGGACCATCGACGTGGAGAACGGCACCGTGCTGCAACGACAGGCGTTTGCCGGCCGGCCGCGCATGGGTAACCGCGTCAGCAGCAACGGCAACATCATTTACATCTACACCGCCGGCAACACGATCGACTACTACGACGCCACCACGCTCAAGAAGCTGCGCACGCTCACGCTTGATACGGACATGACGTCGTTCACGCTGGTGCCGCCCAAGAAGTGAAAAACGACCTCAGAGATCCTGCCTCATCTCACCAAAGACCTCTGAGGTCGTTTTCCACTCGCGGAGCCCTTCGTTACCTGCGACCGTACCGGCCGCAACTGGCCGTTGTCCTGGTCATCAGTCTTGTCAGCACCGGGCTGTCGCTGTGGATGCCATATCTCACCAAGGACCTGGTGGATGAGGCGCTCATCGGACGCAACAGCGCTGCGCTCTTCCGTATCGTCATCCTTTTCGCCATCATCGGAGCGATCGGGTTCGTCCTTAACGTCGCCAGCGGCCTGATCTACACACGCGTCTCGGCCGACATCCTCTTCGACATGCGGCGTGAGCTGTACGAACACCTGCAGCGCCTCTCTCCTCGTTTCTACGCCGTGACCCGGCTGGGCGACATCGTTTCGCGCATCAACAGCGACATCAGCGAGATTCAGCGTGTGGCGGCAGAGGCTGCGCTCGCGTGGGTCGGCAATGTGCTCTTTCTCGGGGGCGGCATTGTCATCCTGCTCTGGCTCGACTGGCGACTGTTCATCGTCGGTCTGACGACGTTGCCGCTCAGCGCCTGGGCGCTGGTGATCTATCGGCGTCGTCTTGATTCGCGGGTCACCGACCTGCGAGAGCGGAGTTCGGCGATTGGCAGTTTCCTCATTGAGACGCTTCAGGCCAATCGGACCGTAGTGACTTCGGGGGCCGAGAAGCGAGAGGTCACTCGCTTCGGTCTTCTCAATTCGGCGTTCATCGACACGGTGATGGGTCTTCAGCGGGTGCACTATCTGGTGGGCGGCCTGCCATCGCTTCTCCTCGCCGGCGGCACCGCAGCGGTCTTCTTCTACGGCGGTTACCGCGTGGTGGAAGGGACGATGACGATGGGGACGTTGGCGGCGTTTATGGCGTATCAGGCGCGGGTGGTGGCACCGGTGCAGGCGCTGATGGGGTTGTACGGGAGCCTGGCTGTGGCGAAGGTGTCGTGGCGTCGAGTGGCTGAGGTGCTGGAGACACCTGTGGAAGTGGTGGAGCGCACGAACCCAATCGCGTTGCCCACGGTGCGAGGCGAGGTGGAGTTCGATCAGGTAACGCTTTCGTACGGCCGCGGCGGACCCGTGATTGAGGAGATCAGTTTTCGTGTCGCGCCTGGCGAGACGGTTGCGATTGTTGGCGCCAGCGGCAGCGGCAAGTCCACGATTGCGGATGTGTTGCTGCGACTGCTCGATCCGGACTCCGGCGTGGTTCGCCTCGACGGTCATGACCTGAAGGACGTGAAACTCTCCGACCTGCGGAAACATGTGCAGGTGGTGGAGCAGGAGCCGCTCTTGTTTCACACGTCGATTGAGGCGAACGTGCGCTACGCCAACCCGGATGCGAGTGACGATGAAGTGACGCGCGTCCTCGAGGCCGCCGGCATCGCGACGTTCGTGGCCGGCCTGCCCGACGGAGTGAAGACCGTCGTCGGCGATCGCGGCGTCGCGCTGTCAGCCGGCGAGCGTCAGCGCATAGCCCTTGCCCGCGCGCTCGTAGCGAACCCGTCGGTGTTGATCCTCGACGAGCCCAGCGCCGCGCTCGACCCCGCTTCCGAGCGTCAGGTCATCGAAGGCTATCGTCTGGCGATGAAGGGCAGAACGACCATCGTCATTTCACACAGGCTCGACGTGGTGCGCGCAGCCGATCACGTGGTGATGCTGGAAGGCGCGAGGATTGTGGAACGCGGAACACCGTCGGAACTGGTGGCGGCCGCCGGCCCATTCGCGAGGCTGTTCGGCACTTAGGAACTGGGGAACTGGGGAAGTTGGGAACTGTGGAACTGTGGAACTGAGGAACTGAGGAACTGAGGAACTGGGGTGGGGAAGGGGGGCTGGCGGTTCTCAAGGCCGCGGCGGGGTAGCTCGGCCTGTTCCTCAAGGCCGAGATCCGCGAGGCTAGCGTAAGGTGTCGATCAGATGATCTTGTCCGCCCACTCCCTCCCTCCCCGCACCGGCCGCGGCGTCCGCATCGCCGTGGTGGACAGCGGCATCCACGCCGCCCATCCACACGTGGGCGGCATCTCTGGTGGCGTGGGCATTGGCCCATTGGGCGAACTGAGCGACGACTACGTGGATCGCCTGGGGCACGGCACCGCCGTGGCCGCCGCCATTCGCGAGAAGGCCCCCCAAGGTGTGAGCTGTTGTCCGTGCGCGTGTTCGACCGCACGCTCACGACCACAGGGCTGGCGCTCGTCGCCGCGATTGAGTGGGCCGCGCTGCAGGGCGTACACCTCATCAACCTCAGCCTCGGCGCTTCGAATCAGGAGCACGCGCCCGCCCTGGCGGCCGCCGTCGCCAAGGCCGCAGCACGCGGCGCTATCGTCGTCTCCGCCGCACCGCAGGAAGGTGCCGCTTGGCTGCCCGGCGGTTTGCACGGCGTGGTCGCCGTCGATGTCGATTGGGACTGCCCGCGCGAAGAGTGTCGCGTCGTGAGCGCCGATGCTGGCGGCATTCGCCTCACCGCGTCCGGCTACCCGCGCCCCATTCCCGGCGTCGCACCCGAACGAAACTTCAGCGGCCTGAGCTTTGCCGTGGCAAACGTGACTGGCTTGTTGGCGCTGACTCTTGAAGACCGGCCGGCCCAGACAGTCGCTGCACTTGCGGACCGGCTGCGGGACTAGACTCACCCAAACTACGATGAAATGCGTTCGAGCGAGGTAATACGCTTTTCGTGGTCGGCGAGGGTCGCGGCAAATGCCCGGTCCGCCGCGTCTCCTGGAACCGTGTGGTCGTCGAGCCGTTTCATGATCATCGCGAAGCCGGCTCGCATTTCCAGTCGGAGGCTGTCGTCCTCGCGGATGCCTCGAATCCGATCAATCACGTCTTCGTGGAGTACGCCCATGTGGCGCCGCAAGTCCACGGTCTCCGTCTTCAGTCCGGCAACGTCTGTTTTTAGTACTGTGACGTCCGCCTGGAGGTGCGTGACGTCCGCCTGGAGGTTCGTGACATTGGCGGTCAATCGATCAAACCGCCGGTCGATTTCGTCAAAGCGTTCCTCAGACATCACGCCTCCAGTGCTGAACGACGACGATACCATCGTCAAGCGCCCTCAATCTGGAATCGCTTCAGAATCGTGTACACGCATCTTCGATCTGCACCGATCGCTTCTGACCCGTTTCTCTGACGGAGGGGTAGATCCTGACCCAAAAGCGCGAGTCTCGATCGTCGACGATGTTAGGATCCGAATCCGAAGGCGAAGGACGCGCAATGACGCTCACTGAATCCTGCGTGACCATTCACATGGCCGGTAGCCTCGACGGCTTCATTGCCCGCCGGGACGGTCGCGTCGACTGGATGGAGACGTCCGACGAATTCGCCGGCGGGGAGCCGATGGATCCGTCGGTCGTCGCGGCGTTCCTCAAGACAATCGATTGCTACGTCATGGGGTCGCGAACCTACGAGACCGCGCTGAAGTTTGAAGCCCAGGGGCTCGGATGGGCGCACGGAGACACACCCACCTTCGTGCTCACGAGTCGCGATCTGCCACGCACCAGAGAAACCGTCGAGTTCCACTCAGGCGACCTCACGCAGTTCGTGACTGAAGTCCTGCGGCCCCGGTTTCGCCAGATTTGGTTTGTCGGTGGCGCGGAGACCTGCGCCGCGTGCCTCCGTCCTGGCCTAGCCGACGAAGTGCGCTATTCGATCCTGCCGATCGTGACGGCGACGGCATCCCGTTGTTTGAGCACCTCGGCAAAGACGTCGCCCTTCACCTGACAGAGGTCAAGGCCTACAAGAACGGCATCGTGGCGCTTCGGCATGAGGTGCGATGAAGAGCTCCTTCCTTAGCCGTGACCGGGCGGCGATTGTCTGGCTGACGTTCGTTGCCGCGAGTGCAGCTTGCACCTCGCCGACGGGTCCCGACGAACTGTCCGGCGTGACCCTGCAGGCGGCATCCGTCAGATCGAGTGCTGTGCCTCCGGGAGCGACATTTCCGCCCACGATTCGTGTAGAGGGGCGGAACGTCGTCGTGTCGGGAATTATCACCACGCCGTGCCGGGTTACGCAATCTCCGCAGGGGCGTTGAAGTTGGGAAGCCTGGTCACTATCACACTCACGGCACGTCAGCTCGGGAACGTGTGCCTCACCTTGGTCGACGAATTCGCCTATCGGGCGACCGTGCCCCTGTGGCGTGGGGCCTACAGGATAGATGTCGTATGAGCACTGGAACTTCCTTGCCGACCGAGGTCGTCGGCAAGGCGACGATCGTCGTGAAGCAGGCGACTCGGTGCCACCCACGACCGACATCCTCACCGCGTTTGAATTGCATTCTCCAGGCCAGATCTCCGCGGCGCTGGACGAGGGCGTAGACCCGCACGCGCCGATTCGCGGAAGTCGCCCATGACCTGGCTGACCGAAATGTACAGCCGGTCCGCGAATTTCCCTCGGTGCGTGCGCATCCTGCTTGACCGCGGTGCCGTATCGATGATCCGGCGGTGGCGCCGGTACTGCTTAACGACGTGGCCGCGCTCAAGGCGGCCCTGCTGGACAACCCTCGCTTCTGCACCACCGAACCACGATGGTGTCGGCCTTTACGCCGCTGGTCGGTGCGTCACTGCTGCACGTAGCGGCTGAGTAGGGAACGCAGACGTCGCTCAGGTGCTGATCGACATGGGCGCCGACGTGCATGCTCGCGCCGACACGGACGAGTTCGACTCAACGGCCATACGCCGTTGTTCCACACCGTCAGCTCGAACCAGAACTACGCCGCGCCCATCCTGAAGATGCTGCTGAAGGCCGGCGCGCGCGCCGACATCGCGCTGCAAGGCATCACCTGGGCAAGGGGTTCGAGTGGGAAACCACGCTGTTCGACGTCACGCCCGTGTCGGGCGCGCAGTTCGGCCTGCTGCCGCAGGTGCACCGGCGCGACACCGACATCTACGACAACATCAGGCTGCTGCTCGAGGCTGGCGGCCGGGCGGTGCCGCCTCTCGACAACGTGCCGAACGCGCATCTCACCCCGAAACAAAGCTGACCCGATGCGGCACTCCCTGTCACCAGACGACCGTCGCTTCCGCGACGACCTTGAGGCGTGCGTCGTTCAGCCAGCCGCGTTCGACCACCGGTCACACATCCGGCTGGCGTACATCTACCGCCGAACACGACACCGACACGGCGCTGATGAAGATGCGAACTGCACTGCAGGCGTTCATCGCACATCACGGGATTCCCGCCACGAAATACCACGAGACACTGACGCGCATGGATACTGGCCGTGCACCACTTCATGGCCACCGCACCCGCTTCCTCATCGTCGGCGGACTTTGTCGAGGCGAACCCCGCGATGCTCGACACAAAGATCATGCTGACCCACTATTCAGCCGAGGTCCTGTTCTCGCCAGAGGCGCGCGCGCGGTTTGTTGAGCCGGATCTCGGTGTGATTCCGAGACACGGCGAGTAGGGCGGGCGCCTCGGCCTTGAGGAACAGGCCGAGCTACTTCCGGGAGGCCGAGCTACGTGCCGGATCGATATCCTCCTGCGTAGCTTGGCCTCTCCGAACGTAGCTCGGCCTGTTCTTCAAGGCCGAGGCCCACCCACGTGGTAGGATTCGCGCGGGAGTTTCACACATGCACGCAGTCGTCAGAACGTATTCAGGCCCGGGCGCGAAAGAACTGTTCGATGTCATCGAGGCCAACCTCGCAGAGATCAAAACCTCCTACACGCCGTCAAGGGTTTTGTCAGCTACACGCTGGTTCGCACCGAGACAGGGCGGCTTCGCCGTCACGGTCTGCCAGGATCGCACCGGCGTAGACGAGAGCCTCCGCCTGGCGCGCGAGTGGATCGCGAAGAACGCCGCTCATACCGGCGCCGCCGCGCCTCTGGTGGGCGAAGGCACCGTGATCCTCTCGTAGAACGGATTTCATCGGTGTCGCCGGACCTGAAGGTCCGGCCTCCGAAGACAACCGCTATCGCACCCGGCGGCCATCCATCACCCCATGCCACGCCCGTAGGTGGCAATGACGATGAAGTGGTCGCGCGGGTGGATTTGCAGGTCTGAGACCTGCACGGACGCAGGTTTCCCCCAGCACGTGCCAGGTCAGGCCGGCATCCTTCGACACATAGGCGCCGAAGTCGTTGCCCGCGGACAGCAGACCCTCTACGGACGGGTCCTCGCGAATCACGTTGATGGAACCCGACGGGACATTGCCCACCACGCTGGTCCACGTCGCGCCGTAGTCGGTGGACTTCACAGGTACGGCGCGAAATCGTCGTCTTCGCGGCCTATAGCTGCGCGACCAGCACACGTGCCTGCCGCGCATTTCGACGGCACAATGCGCGACACCCACTTCTTCAGCGCCATCGGCAGATTCCGGCCGATGTTGGTCCACGCGCCCGTCGTCCCGTGACATGCAAAATTGCCGTCGTCAGTGCCCGCGTAGATGAGGCCTCGGGTCAGTGGCGACTCGGCAATGTGCGTGAGCGTCTGGTAGGCTGATAGCCGGCGTAGACGGTGTTGGCATCGAACGGTGAGAGCACAATTGGCGCCATCCACTGGGCCCGCTGAGGCGCCTCGCCATCAGCAGCCTTCGGCCGGATATCGGTATGTGCCGGAGCCGCCGAAGGGGCCGGCGCCGCGCCCCGCCCGCCGCGGCTGGCAGGTGCCGGAGTCACGTCTGCGCGCGAAGTTGCCGTAAGCCGTGGGAATACACAAGGTTCGGGTTGGTGGGGTCGATGGCGCGTTGACTGCCTTCGCCGCCGGGGGCGCCCTGCCAGGCTTTTGGCGTGAAAACGCCCTCGCCGGCTCCGGGGACGACGGCCACGCGGAAGCCGCCGGCGTCCTGCACCGATCCGTAACGCGAAACGGCTTCGCCATGTCGAGTTCCACGTTGTAGAACTGCGTGCCACGGATGCCCCCCGCTTCGCGCTTCGTCCGGCCGCCGTCTTCGGTCATCGTGAAACCCTGATCGTGGGCGGTCTAGACCACTCTTGGCCGGTTAACCGGATCGATCCACATGCGATGGTTGTCGCCACCGCCGGCCGCAAACGGCTTGAACGTGGCCCCGCGTCGTCCGACACGCTTACACTGAGCGCCAAAACGTAGACGCGGTTCTCGTTTTCGTATCGACGCGAACTGCGTAAACACCCAGTTGTAGGTGTTGCCCAATCCCATCATCTGCGCGGCGGTTTCTGGCGTCTGACCGCTGGTGCGTCGCCACGTCGCGCCCTTGTCGTCGCTGCGATGAGATCTCCATCCCGCGGATGATGTTGCTGTTGGCGGGCAACAGACGCCCGTAGGCAGCATCGTTCTCACCTGACGGCGGCGGACGGCCAGCGTCGTAGTTGTCGATCACGGCGTAGACCACGTTCGGATTCGATCGCGAGACGTCGAGGCCAATGCGCCCGCGGAAACCGCGGCTCGGGCAACCCCGTGTTGGCCGGCACCCAGGAGGTGCCACCATCCGTGGTCTTCCAGATACCGCCCTCGGTGTGTTCGGCTCCACGCGCGGGTCGCTCCACTTACGACGCACCCGCTGCCACATGCCCGCATACAACGTGTTCGGGTCCCTCCGGGTCCATCACCGGGTCCACC